>NZ_JBWKZB010000005.1:0-200129 GCF_059424105.1 Pseudomonas sp. GW456-E7
GGTTTGTAGGGTGGGAGCTGCATAAACTGCGGCTCATGCCCTACTTACCTGAAGTCAAAGACGCGGCCAGAAAGCTCTATTTGCGCCGCTACAAACCCCGCGAGATACAGGCGCAACTCAAGCTGCCTAACATCCGGATTGTGTACTACTGGATTGCCAAGGGCAGTTGGGATGAACTGCTGACGGACGAGGAACCACTGACGGCAGTCAGTCGGCGCATCACCTTGATTCTGGAGAAGGTCGAGACGCTGGAAAAAAAGGAACTGGACGAGCTCGACCGGCTGCTCAGCGTGCGCGAGCGCTTGCAAAAGCAGGCGGTCAAACCGCCCTCCGGCACTGCTGCGGATCTGCCCGCCGGTGCCGATGGTGAGCGGCGAGCGCCTGGGGATAAGTCCAGCCGTCGCGACGCTGACGGCCCTGGGAAGAAGAAACCCAAAGCGCCAAAGAACGACATCAGCCACCTGACCGAGGTGGACTTTCTCGACAAGTTCACCAGCAAGCTGTTCGGCTATCAAAAAGAGTTGTTCGAGGCAAAGCAAAACCCGCTGACGCGGCGCATCCGCAACGTGCTGAAGGCTCGCCAGACCGGCCTGACCTACTACTTTGCCGGCGAAGCGTTTATGGATGCGGTGCTGACCGGTGACAACCAGATGTTCCTGTCCGCCAGCCGTGCCCAGTCCGAGATTTTCCGCAACTACATCATCAAGTTTGCCCGCGAGTGGTTTGGCCTGGAGCTGACCGGTAACCCGATCATCCTCAGCAACGGTGCCGAGCTGCGGTTCCTAAGCACCAACAGCAGCACCGCACAAGGGCACCATGGCCACGTCTACGTCGACGAGTACTTCTGGATTCGCGATTTCGACAAACTCAACACCCTGTCGGGGGCCATGGCCACCCACAAGAAGTGGCGTAAAACCTATTTCTCTACCCCCAGCGCAGTCAGCCATCAGGCGTATCCGTTCTGGACCGGTGACGCCTTCAAACGCGGCAAACACAAGAAGGCCAGTCTGCCCTTCCCCAGCGAAGCCGAGTTACGCCAGGGCGCGCTGTGTCCGGATGGACAGTGGCGCAAGATCATCACCATTCACGATGCCATTGCCGGCGGCTGCGATCTGTTCGACTTGGAACAGCTGCAACTGGAAAACTCCGACGACCAGTTCGATCAGCTCTACCTATGCAAATTTATCGACAGTACACAGAGCGCCTTTGCCCTGGCGGATCTGGAGCGCTGTTATTCGGATCGCCAGTTGTGGACCGATTACGACGCGGCCCCGAAAGCGCTACGACCATTTGCCAACAGCCCGGTATGGGTGGGCTACGACCCCAGCCGCACCCGCGACGACGCCACCTGTGTGGTGGTCGCGCCGCCGCTGGAGCAAGGCGGCAAGTTCCGGATTCTGGAGAAGTACTCCTGGCGCGGGCACTCCTTCACCTACCAGGCATCGCAGGTCAAGAAGATCACCGAGCGTTTCAACGTCCAGCACATCGGCATCGACATCACCGGTGTGGGCTACGGCGTGTTCGACCTGGTGCGCGATTTCTTCCCACGGGTGACGCCGATTCATTACAGCCTGGAAACCAAAAACACTCTGGTCCTCAAAGCCCAGGACACCATTCAAGGGCGGCGGATCGAATGGGACGCCGACTGGAACGACATCGCCTCGGCCTTCCTGACGATCAAACGCGGCGCGACCACAAGCGGCCAGATCACCTACAGCGCCTCACGCACCGACGCCACCGGGCACGCCGACATCGCCTGGGCGGTGATGCACGCACTGGCCAACGAACCCCTCAACATCAACAAAAAGCGGCGCAGCCGCTGGTCAACCCTAGAAGGCAGCCATGCAAGAACTCGCTCAGCCCAATCCCCAGCCTCACAAAGTGCAGGCGTTCAGCTTCGGCGCGCCAGAGTCGGTGCTGACCAGCAACGTCGGCGAATACCTGGGCGTGTTCTCGACCAGCGACGGGCGGGTGTACGTGCCGCCGGTGTCGCGCACCGGGTTGGCCAAGCTGCTACGGGCCAATGCCCACCACGGCACGATTCCACGCTTCAAACGCAACATGCTGCTGCGTGACTTCATCCCCTCGGCTGGGTGTAGCCGGCAGACCATGGGGCGCGCAGGGTTGGATTTCATGGTGTTTGGCGATGCGTTTTTCCTGCGCATCCGCAACGTCATCGGCCAGGTGATTGAGTTACAGCACTTACCGGCGATCAACATGCGGCGCAAAGTCGGGGGCGGATTCATGATGCTGCTGCCCAATAGCAAGGAGTTGCACTTTGAAGAGGAGGAAGTGGAACACGTCATGGATTACGACGTGGAGCAGAATATTTATGGGGTGCCCGATTACCTGGGCGGCATGCACGCGTTGCTCTTGAACGAATCGGCTACTTTGTTTCGCCGCCGCTATTACAACAACGGTGCGCATGCTGGATTTATCTTTTATACGAATGACCCTGACTTGTCCGAAGAGGACGAGGCGAATTTAAAGAGCCAGATTCAAAGCGCCAAAGGTGTGGGTAACTTTCGCTCGATGTTTGTGAATATCCCCGGCGGTGCGGAAAAAGCCATTCAAATTATTCCGATTGGGGATGTAGCCACCAAAGACGAGTTCGAGCGGATCAAGAACATCACGCGTAACGACGTAATTGCCGCCTGGCGAATGCACCCTGCCCTAGCTGGCGTGATACCGGAGAACGCAGGTGGGTTTGGGGATATCGAAAAGATCGACAAGATCTACACCAACAACGAGATTCGACCAATTTGCCAGCTATTCCTCCAGGTTAATGAATGTTTGAGGGCTGACCGTCATATTGCTTGGGCGGACTCCGTGCCTGCCACCTGACGCCACCACAATTAGTATCTGAAGAGCCACACAACTACCAGATGTTGTGTGGCAAAATAGCCTCCTGTGAATACGGTGGGTGGGGCTATGCGGATTTACTGTAAGGAATGTGGCGAAAAAGGTCGGATCGCTTCGCGTGAAGAATTGTCGCTAGAGTTTGCCAGGCTCTATTGCCAGTGCCTGTCTGTCAGTTGTGGTCACACTTGGGTGGCCAACCTCACGTTTTGCCATACCCTCAATCCATCAGCGCAGGTGGTTGATCGTCTGCTGCTCGACCACCTGCGCAATATGCCCCGGGCAGAACAACGAGAATTGTTTGAGAGACTTGGGTCGCCTGCCATTACGTAACATACAAGCCCCCGTCCCTACGGAGCCGGCGACTTGTTATATCCAATGACTTCTAATTTTTTGAAGGCTCGATCAAGATTTATGTGGACTCTCTAGACTGAAAAAGTAGCTCCGCTAATCGATATAGTTGGCACTGCTCCTCTTCGGTCAACTGTCGATGGAAACAGATCAGACGACGTTCAGTTTTCGTCAATGGATGCCATTCAATATCAGATATTTCAACCACCCCAACGTCGCCAACTGTGCGATCCAACATGCTAACTACTCCGTAAAGTGCATTATTGAATCGACGATATCGGGGCGCTAAACGGCATTAAAATGGAAAGACCATGAATCTCATGTGGGCTTTGTTACAAATTAATTCGATCTCCTCGCGGCATCGTCGGCCATGACTTGCAGGAAACGACGTATCGCTTCCTGATCGAATGGCGTGATACTTCTGAACTGCTTTACAAGGCAATCCTCCACTTCATTCAAAGCCTGTTCGGCCAAAGTCGTGCGCAAGCCATTGAGAATGTAGGGAACGTCAAAGCCGAACTGGCTCGCGACTTTGCTTAGGTAAGACGCTGTCGCATCGCTTGTTCCGGCTTCGTAGTTAGCTTGGGTTCGCTTGGCAATCCCCAGAGCTTCTGCAATCTCGTTCTGCGTCAAAGCGCAGCGCTTCCGCTCTTCCTGGAGTCGAGAGCCGATTTCTTCGGAAAGGTGCAAAATTTTTCATCTCTGATATTTACAAATGCATCTAAGTGCATCATTGTGCATCTCACACCACATGAAATTGCACGGATCTGCACTATGCCCAACAGAAGTATCACCGAGCAAGCTCGACAACAAGCGCGTGAAGCCTTAGAGCAGCGCGGTCAGAGCGCAAAGAATTTTGCAGCACTACACGACCTGAACCCCAGTACCGTATACGCGGTGCTGAGTGGACAGAGCCTTTGTCGCCGTGGGGAGGCACATCGCGCCGCCGTATTACTCGGTATAAAAGTCGGCGTAATCCCACAGTAACGGCACTGTTCCACAGGGAAAAGTAGAAGATGAAAAGCCCCATTCTAAAGACACGCAAGGAAGCTATGCGCCAGATCATTCGCAGCTACCCTGATGGACGCGAAGGCGCGGCAGCACGCTTGGGAATGAACGTCAAAAAATTTGACAACCACGCCTATGAAAGCGCGGGCTGCAGTTCGCTCAGCGATGCTCAGGTTTACATGCTGGAACAGGAGCACGGCACCTCTCATTTGCCGAACTACATTGCGCAAATGTACGGCGGGCTGTTTGTACCGGTCGCCAATCCTGAAACGCTGGATAACGTTGAGCTGTATGCCCGATCCGTTCAGGTTTCAGCCAAGCGCGGTAGCGTTGACCTAGCAATTGCCCAGGCATTGGAGGACGGTTCGATCAATGCGGGAGAGGCCGAAATTATCCTCAATGCTCACAATCTACACATGGCCGCACGACACGCCGAAGTACTCGCAGCCATCGACTTGTATCGGGCAAAACCGGGGAAAGGCCAATGAACAATCTGCCCGCAGTACAGGAATATCAGGACACCCTTAAAGCCGCAGCGCTCATATTCCTAGAGCGGCACCGGTGCGAACACCTCGGCGACGGTCAGCAACTGTTTGACCGTACCGTTCAGCACTTGGTTGCGGATTACGACGTCCTGACTCAGACCGCCGAAAAGCTGGTGCACCTGGCCAGCAGCGAAATGTTGGCTGTAAGCAATCGACAACGAATGGATATTGCCAGCAGCACTTCCACGCACACCGTCATCATCGACACTGCCACCGGCAAAGCCTGGGCAATCCCGGTCAGCCTGATCTACGAACGCATTCTTATCGCCCCTGATAACGGGCGTTTCCGCGTCACAGCTTCGTAATACCCACCCAATAAATCGCCAGTCCCACTGTATTGGGTTTGGGTGAGCTGCGCCTGAAATTGAGGTTTGACGATGGAAAACGCCATGAACATCAACGCAAAACTGACGCCCGACCAGGCTCAAGCGCTCTTGGCCAACCTGCGCGAGCAATACCGTCTCAGCCTCAATGAACTTTGGTACGCAGACCAGTACCGCCTGATTCCCGATGGCCTACGTCACGGATCGATCCTTGCCAACAGCCCCGTGATGGCTGCTCAGAAACATCTGATTGGCGCCCTCACTCATAGCCTCGGCCTTAGCCTGAAAGCAGCGAAATAACCATGAGAGACGACCTGCGTCACGACGTTCTACAGCGCATCGAGTCCGAATTCGGTCTCAAACACCGCCCCTCCACCAATTACATGCGTGGTGGGACTTGCCCGAAGTGCAACAAGAAAGAGCTGTACACCCGCTTTGACAGCCCGTGGCAGCTCATCTGTGGTCGCCAGGAGAAATGTGGCCACACATTGCATGTAAAAGAGATCTATGACGACCTATTTGAAGACTGGAGCAAGCGCGCTCCCGCTACTGAGAACGCCCCAACAGCGACTGCGCGCGCATACCTTGAGTTCGCCCGCGGTTTCAATATTTCACTAATCGGAGGTTGGTTCACACAGGATACGTACTACTCGTCCCAACATGAGGCGGGAACCGCGACGGTACGATTCGCCCTAGAGAAAGGTGGCTATTGGGAGCGCCTGATCGATAAGCCCTCGCGCTTCGGCAAGATGAAGGCCCGCTTCAAGCCGGGTGAATCCTACAAAGGGGTGTGGTGGTGCCCACCGTGCGTGGACGTGCTCGAGGCGAAAGAAATCTGGATTGTTGAAGGCATCTTCGACGCGCTCGCCCTTGTGCACCACCACATTGCCGCCGTATCGGCGATGTCCTCAAACGCTTTTCCAGCGGATTCGTTGCAAGCACTTGTAGCGGCTCGCCCAGGTAATTTGCCAAAGCTGGTTTGGGCGCTTGATAACGAACCTGGTGCACACGCTTACACCAAGCGTTGGGTCCGTATGGCCCGCGAGCTAGGCTTCACCTGCGAAGCGGCCCAAATCCCACAACGGGATAACAAGAAGGTCGACTGGAACGATCTGCACCAGCGTTGGCAGTTTCTGGACGAAGGCGAGAAGCGTGATGCTCAGGTCGACAAAGACATCACTACTGCGCGGCACAATGGCGCCCTGCTGATCGCTGAGAACGCCACCGAGAAGGCCCTGGTGATGTTCGACTGGAAGCGCCGTAGCGAATTTCATTTGGAGTTCGGCAATCGCCTGTACTGGTTCAAGCTCGATCTGGAGAAGTACAACAAGGCGATTCAAGAACTCGAGGACAGCGAGCACCACGACGACCAGCAGCTGAACAACAAACAAATGCGGGCTAAGGCCATGCAGCAGTGCGGCGCGCTGCAGCGCATTGCCACCTGTAACCCGAAGGCCCTGTATTACCAAGAAAACAAACTTACCGACGAGTCCTGGTACTACTTCCGGATCACGTTCGCCCACGATGCTGCGCCGATCAAGAACACCTTCACCAGCTCACAGATCGCCTCCTCCGCAGAGTTCAAGAAGCGCCTGCTGGGCATTGCCCCGGGTGGGATGTTCACTGGCACCACCCAGCAGCTGGACGCCTTCATTGAAGAGCAAACCGACGCCCTCAAAACCGTGCAAACAATTGACTTCACCGGCTACACCCGTGAGCACAGTGCATACGTCTACGGCGACGTGGCTGTACGCGATGGGAAAGTGTTCAAGCTGAACGAAGAGGACTTCTTCGACATGGACCGGCTGAGCATCAAAACCCTCAGCCAGTCGGTACTTCTCAACCTGAACACGGACCTGGAGAAGTTCGACACCGAATGGCTGGACATCATCTGGGAATGCTTCGGTGCCAAAGGCCTGGTCGCGCTCGCCTTCTGGTTCGGTTCGCTGTTCGCCGAGCAGATCCGACAGCACCAGAAAAGCTACCCCTTCATGGAAATCATCGGTGAGCCGGGCGCCGGTAAGTCCACGCTGATCGAGTTCCTATGGAAGCTCTGCGGGCGTATCGATTACGAGGGTTTCGACCCAACCAAGGGCACCCCAGTTGCTCGAGCACGTAACTTTGCCCAAGTCGGCAATCTGCCGGTGGTGCTGATCGAATCGGAGCGGGAAAAGACCGATGGCAGCCAAACCAAACAGTACGACTGGGACGAACTGAAAACCGCCTACAACGGCCGCAGCGTCCGCTCCACCGGTGTGAAAAACAACGGCAACGATACCCGCGAACCTCCTTTTCGTGGCGCAGTGGTCATCGGCCAGAACCACGCGGTGAACGCATCCGAACCCATTCTGCAACGCCTGGTGCATATCGCCATGACGAAGGACGGGCAGACGCCGGCAACCAAATTGCTGGTGGAGAAACTCGAGCGCATGCCGGTCGACCGCGTCAGCGGGTTCTTGGTCAAGTCCACCATGATGGAAAACCAGGTGATGGAGACCGTCCGCGAAAAGGGCCCCAAGTATGAACAGCAGCTGCTGGCCCTGCCCGAGATCCGCACTGTCCGGATCGCAAAAAATCACGCCCAATTGCACGCCCTAGTTGACGCCCTGGTGCACGTTGTCCCGCTGAAAAAACACCAGGTGGAAGCGGCTCACACCGAGATTCAAAGCATGGCCAAGGATCGCCAGCTAGCAATCAATGCTGATCACCCGATCGTCGTCGAGTTTTGGGAGCTGTACGAGTACCTGAACAGCGCTGCCGGTGGGCTCAACCACTCTCGCAATGACGGCCTGATCGCGGTGAACCTCAACGACTTCGCCAAAGAAGCTGCAGAGAAGCGCCAGAAAGTTCCGGACCTAACCGAGCTCAAGCGGCACCTGAAAACAAGCAAGTGCCCCAAGTTTGTTGAGACCAACAGAAACGTCTGCTCGGCATGGGATACCGATGCCGCTGATAAGCCGAAAACCGTGCGGTGCTGGATTTTCCAGGCTGCCTGAGTCCACCAATGGAGAAAGCACAGATGCAAGTTCAAGTGTTCATGGGCAACGCCGGCGACGGCACGACCAGCAAACTGCAAGAGATCCAGGACCAATTGCGCGCAGTAGGACAAATCGCACCGATCATTCAAGCTGCCGCATATGCCGAAGAGGGTCTGTTACAGATTTTGGAAGTTCAAGCTGCTGGCGGTCAGCGCGAGATTCTGGTGGCTGATTGCACTCATTTGCAGATTTTGAAGGTTTTGGAATGGCGGTCATGCACTGAGGATGACCAGCGTTTCGATGACCTGGTCATTCACCTGGCGCGCCAGGATTGACTGGAAAAAGAAGCGATGCCGAGGAGTTGGCCCTCCCCGACATCAACCACGACTGAGGAACAACACCATGCAAGCACTGAACCAAAGTAGTAGCGGCGGGAAGGCTACCACACCGGCGCGTCACCAGGTGGCTACCGCCGTCATTGGAGCCGCGATGATTGGCTACCTAGTACACAAGACACCTGACGCCCGCATACGGCTTGAAAACCTAACTGCTATGGCGCATGACCTTGGCGAGCTGAGTGCAAATGATGCAGCTGTGGTTGCTCAATTGCTGGCTAGGTCGCCGTCAGAGCCACTAACTACTTCTCCCATCTCGGTTTGATGAAAGGATTAATCATGATCTCTAACCCGGGCATTACTGGAACAACAATATGAAAACCCTATTCGTCCTTATGGCCCAGTACAACGGCCAGGTAGTCATACCACTGGAGCGCGTCTGTGAGGACTATTTCACCCACCTGACTACGGATATGTTCCAACGCAAAGTCGGTGCTGGCCAAATAAAGATTCCCATCACACGTATAGAGCAGAGCCAAAAGAGTGCAAAGGGGATTCACATCACAGACCTTTCTGAATACCTTGACCTTCAGCGCGCTGCTGCGGTTAAGGAGTGCAACCAACTACACAGCCCGCCCCGCAGTAGCTGATCACTTCAAGGTTCTAGCGCCCAGTTTCACGGGCGCTTTCAGGATTTTGTCGAACCACTTCCATTTAGCGTAGGCATCCCCCCGCCCACGCAAATGCGTGTAACGGCGCATCGAGTTCCAATCTCGATGCCCCGAAACGCTCGCCACCCGTGGGATGTCCCAGTCCATTTCAAAAAGTCGACTGACCCCTTCATGACGCAGGTCGTGAAAGTGCAAATCTTCAATCCCTAGGATCTTGCAGGCCCTGGTCCAAGATGTGGAAACAGATTCGGCGCTGTACGGAAAAATCTCGGGTAATGTCTTTGGCATGGTCTGGATAATGTCCCAGGCTTCTGGAGGCAGATTGCACCACACGTCGTTACCGATTTTCTGACCAGGGTTTTTCATATCCCGGACCAGCACTCGATGACCTGCCTCATCCAGATCAGCCCATAAAATTCGCGTAATTTCCTCCTGTCGCCGCGTCGAGAACAACGCAAATCCCGTCATCTTTAGCATATTGATCGAGGTTGGCCGGCGGGATTGAATGCCGCGGAAGTGTGTCAGCAGCTTGTCTAACTCATCCAAGGTAGGACGCCGGTCGCGCTCGCGGCTTTTCATGTTGTAGCCAAGCTTTTTCAGCACCTTTCGGGCGTCGGCCATCGCGTGCGCGTCAACCTCGTATCCCCAAGCAGGCCGAGCAATGGAAAGCACCGCACCAAGGTGGGCAAGATCGTTACCGGCCGTCTGGGGCTGGACGCTTCCGCCCTCTTTACCCATCCGCCATAACGCATACTCCACTAGTTGCTGACTATTGATGTCCTGGTCGTTGAGCTTGCCCAGGTACGATTCACTGATTGCCTTGAGCGTGGCAAGTTTGGTTTTACCCAATGGGCGCACTTTTTCCATTTCGACCAGGTAGCGATCGATCATTTCCTTGATCGTGGCGCCTTTGCGGTGAGCCCTTTCGATAGCACCGGGTTGATCCAGCTCTGTCTCGCGCTTGCGTACCCACGCTTGGGCGGCCTGTTTTCGGGCGAAGGTCTGGCTCTCTTGGTAAACTTGCGCACCATCGCGAAACAGGCGTATCTGTGCCGTGTAACTGATGCTGCCGTCCGTGCGTTTCCGTGCTCTGATCGTGGCCATAGTCAACTGGTACATTTGCTGAAGGGGTTGGTACATTGTACCAACGACCTTCAAAAAACGCCCATTTACCCCTGAAAACCAGCTCAAAACCCGTAGAGTAAAATGGTACAGAAATCAGCTACATACCCAGTAAACGTAGGCTCTACAGTGTCTAGACGGTTTTCCGTTGCGCCCATGATGGACTGGACCGACCGCCACTGCCGCTTCTTCCTGCGCCTGCTGTCGAAAAACGCCCTGCTCTACACCGAAATGGTCACCACCGGTGCCCTGCTCAACGGCGATCACGAGCGTTTCCTGCGCCACAACGAGGCCGAGCATCCGCTGGCGTTGCAGCTTGGCGGCAGTGTGCCGCTGGACCTGGCGGCGTGTGCGCGCATGGCGCAGGAGCATGGTTACGACGAGGTGAACCTGAATGTCGGCTGCCCGAGCGATCGGGTGCAGAACAATATGATCGGCGCGTGCCTGATGGGGCATCCGCAGTTGGTGGCCGATTGTGTGAAGGCGATGCGGGATGCGGTGTCGATTCCGGTGACGGTCAAGCACCGTATCGGGATCAATGGCCGGGACAGTTACGAGGAGTTGTGTGATTTCGTCGGCACGGTCCGGGATGCCGGGTGCACCAGTTTTACCGTGCACGCGCGGATTGCGATTCTGGAGGGGTTGTCGCCGAAGGAGAATCGTGACATTCCGCCCCTGCGTTATGACGTGGCGGCGCGGTTGAAGGCGGATTTTCCGGAGCTGGAGATCATTCTCAACGGCGGCATCAAGTCGCTGGAGGCCTGCCACGAGCATTTGCAGACGTTCGACGGCGTGATGCTGGGCCGCGAGGCGTATCACAACCCTTATGTGATGGCCGAGGTGGACCAGCAGCTGTTCGGCAGTACGGCGCCGGTGATCACCCGTGCCGAAGCGCTGGCGCAGTTGCGGCCCTATATCGCGGCACACATCGATGCCGGCGGTTCGATGCACCACATCACGCGGCATGTGTTGGGGCTGGGCACCGGGTTCCCGGGGGCGCGCAAGTTTCGGCAGTTGCTGTCGGTGGATATCCACAAGGCCAAGGAGCCCCTGGCCTTGCTGGATCAAGCGGCCGGGTTGCTTGAAGGGCGTTGATGCCCGGTTGTTCTCGCCATTAAGCCAGGCGGTTCGATCCGCCTGGCTCGCCGGTCAGCTGGCGGCCGCCGCCGTCCAGTTCACCCATCCGAATGCCCAGGTCGCCAGGATCAACAGTCCGAACACAATCCGGTACCAGGCGAAGGCGGCATAGCTGTGGTTCGCTATGAACTTGAGCAGGCCGCGCACAGCGATCATGGCGAAAAAGAACGCTGTGACGAAGCCCAGGGCGAAAACCGCCAGGTCGCCGGCCTGGAACAGCTCCCGGTACTTGTAGCCTGAATACACCGCCGCACCGACCATGGTGGGCATCGCCAGGAAGAACGAGTACTCGGTGGCGGCCTTGCGCGACAGGCCAAACAGCAACCCGCCGATAATGGTCGATCCGGAGCGGGAAGTGCCCGGTATCATCGCCAGGCACTGCGCGAAGCCTACCTTCAGCGCATCCGGCCAGCGCATGTCGTCGACATGCTCGATGTGCACCACGTGGTCCCTCTGCTCCGCCCACAGCATGACAATGCCGCCCACGACCAATGCGACTGCCACGGTGATCGGGTTGAACAGGTAGTGATGAATCTGGTCGGCGAACAAGACTCCCAGAACGACGGCTGGAAGAAAGCCGATCAGCAAGTTCAGCGTGAAGCGCTGTGCATTGCGTTGGGTCGGCAGTCCTTTGACGATCTCTGTAATCTTGCGGCGAAACTCCCAGACTACGGCAAGAATGGCGCCCAGCTGAATTATGATATTGAACGCCATGGCGCGTTCACCGCCAAACTCCAGCAAGTCCGCAACAATGATCTGGTGGCCCGTACTGGAGATGGGCAAGAACTCAGTCAGGCCCTCTACCGCGCCCAGTACCAACACTTTGAAAAGGGTCCAGAAATCCATCAATCCTCCGTCAGACCGTTCTTTGTGAACGATCCGTCAACTGCACTCAGATATTGAGTAGCTCAAGCAAAACAATCGAGACATCCACACCCATTACCTGATGTAGCGAGGGAGAATATGTCTTATCAAAAGACACACTCAAGCCATGTTAATAATCGTCCGGGTACGAACAGCGCGGAAAATATTTAGGCAATTAGTAGAAAAAAGTCTCGCCACTCAATAAAGTGTGATCGCTCTCACAGTATTGGTGTTCTTACTGGATTGAGCACCTTGGCCTGAATGATGGCACGTAGTGGGCCAAACAGTGGCAAAAGGACATAAAAACAAATCGCCATCGTTTCAAAATAGTGGCACAATTCCATATTGCCACCATCTAAGGACGCTATCTCACTAGTTCAGCTCGCCGAGAAAATCAACTAAAAGCTTGAAAAGCTTAACTATTGTTAGAAAACTCGGGAGCCACGTCTAAAATTGGCGTAAATGTTACCAATTGTCAGTCACAGATGAGAACCGGTGCTTTAACATCCCGATGTCAGCACCTATTCGAGTCAATGCATGATGCTTACAGGGAACTTAGCGACTAGAAGCCCGCGCCAGACTAACGATGAACCCGGAGTTCTCACTCTGGGTCGTACCCGTGGCGTGGCTGAACATTTTAGAGCGCTAGTCGCAAGGCATGTGCGGACCGATATGGCACTAGAGGCCAACGCCTACACTAGTTCATTCAAGAACAATGAACGCTCTGGTTCGTACCGCGCCATCTTCATCATCATCGACAGCCCCCAGGCCCTCGAGGAAAGCCTCGCGCTAGTGGAAAACCTGCGCACCGGCAACTTGAAACCCATCATTTGCGCAGTCATCACGGGTCGAGGCAGCTACAACAAGATCAAGTACTATCTTGCGGGGGCCGACTACTGTATCAAGTTCAATACCCTTTCCGATGAAAGCTCTGAGTTGCTCGGCGAGTTCTTCAACAGTGAAGAATGGCAAAGAGATATCAATTTGATATTGGACCCCACCCGTATTTGTCTACTGGGCACCAGCAAGAAGCTGGACATTTCCTTTGCAGAAATGAAGATCCTGGAAGCTTTTGCGCAAACCAGTAATCACATACTAAGCCACGATCAAATCGCCAACATCATGGGGCTCAACACCAACTTTTATGACCCAAGGGCGCTGGAAAAATCGATCAGTCGCCTTCGTGGAAAAATCAAGGACATGTACGGCACAAACGCCATCCAGAGCATCCGGGGGCATGGGTACCGGTTGATGAGGGGGCTGATCTCGACCCCCTGACGAACAGCAGGGATGGCGCTTTAATATCAATTCAACAGGCGATTCTCCTCAAGGATACAAAGGTCTCGACTTCATCGTTTTTTTTGTATTTCATACTGACGGCACTTATCGATTCAATCACCGAGGCAACATCGGACCATAACAATAAGAGTTTATTCTGCAGCTGTAGATCGAGTGGAACCTATCGAGGGCCAATTTTGGGCCCAGACCCTGCCTTTCGATTACTTCCAAGGGAGTCTTTACTCCCCTGCCGATCATCTTTTTTCGCCAAATTTGGTGTGTACTTCAGGAGAGAGACATGGAAACTAGTACAACCCTCCCAAGGAAATACTTTGTCGTCGTGACCCACAGCACTACGTCGCAGCGTGAACTTGAGACCATCCTGTCCAGTGAGCGTTTCAACTCGTTTGGCACCTCCCAGGCACAAATGTTTGTTGAAGGTGTTGCTTCGCCCTCTTCCGCTCCCGTGCTGATGGAGTTCAGCTACCCCAACGTTTCAAGGAAAAACGTTGCGCGCAGTATCGAACACGATACACAGCGACTATTGGCCACTCTGGAATCCGAATGGCTGGCAGCGCAATCGACGAATCCATTCCACAGCATGCCGGCAACTGCCGGGGCAGCCAACGATATCTCGCGAACAATCGAGAGCGACACTCCTTACAGCGAAGCCTGGCAACTCGACAAGGATCAAAGCGTATTGGCAAAAGAGGGCGTCGAGATCAGCCTGACCGGATTGGAAGCCGCGCTGGTAAAGAAGATGCTGCACCATGAAGAGCGCGTCGTCAGTCGCGACGAATTGATCCTCAGCATCGGTAGGGAGCCGGAGCAGTATCGCGGCCTGGAAATGTGCCTGAGCCGATTGCAAGACAAATTCAAATTGGCCAGTAACGGTGAACGACTGTTTCGCGCAGTCAGAAATCGTGGCTATTGCCTGATCCAGGAAGTCGTGGCGTAAACACCTCAACCTTTAGCAATTAAAACAAACAGAAACAGTGCGACTACAACAATAAAAAAAGCACTCTGTTTGGTTTCAACCTCCGCGCTGGCAATCCTCTTATCCCCACCCCTCCTACAATACCAAAGACCACTCTCATTATTCACCCTCTTCCATTCGACCTTTTCTAACGCTCGATCTTTTCTAAAACCCTCGAAGTTGGCACTTGGCCATCTTGTTAGAACTCGTCAGACAGTATCTTCGCCAATAACTTAGTCTATTGACTGACGACAGTTCGGCATATCGACGTTGTTACCTCAGGACACTCGCTCTAACAACAATAACAAGTCTGCTTAACAACTCGGATTTCAACTGTCGAAACCTGAATGGACGTCTTTTGGGGATATTGTATGGATCTTACTCTTGGTATCAATCGAAACACTGGCCTCAAGGGACTTACCTTTTGGGGACAATGGGCGCTGGCACAGGCCTTTGTAGTTTCGCTGTTGTTCATACTTGCTGAACGACACACCGGATCGGTCGAGTTCTATTACCGGATGTGCGCAACGCTCGCCGTCCTGGCATCGGTTCCGGCTTATACGTTCAGCGGTGTGTACCGCAAAAGAGACAACTATCTGTCAGGGCTGGGACGCCTGTTCATGGGCTGGTCCATGACCATGGCGGCGCTGGCCTGCATCGCGTTTATCTGCAAGGCCGATGAGTTGTTTTCCCGACAAGTCATCCTGGGTTGGGCGGTGTACGGTTTCCTCGGACAGGCGTTGCTGTATGCGCCGCTGCATGCGTTTTCGAAGTTCTACCAGCGGTCACGTAAAAGCGAGCATAAAACCCTGATCGTCGGCACCGGCGAACTGGCACTGGGATTGGCGAACAAGCTGAGTGACCTCGAGAACCTGCCATTGGTGGGCCTGGTCAGCAACGGCCCCCTTCCCTCCCTGGAACCCGGCGCACCCCGCATCGTCGGCGCCCAGGAAGATCTGCTGGACCTGATCAAGACCCATGACATCCGTCGTTTGTACATCACGCTGCCCCTGTCGGAAGCGGCACAAATCGAAGCCATGTACGTCGATTTGCTGGATGCCAACGTTGACGTGGTCTGGGTGCCGGACTTGAACAGCCTGACGCTGCTCAATCACTCGGTGAAAGTCGTGGACGGCTTGCCGGCGATCTACCTGAACGAAAGCCCGCTGACCAGCCGGCCCACTGCCGCGCTGAGTAAAAGCCTGGCGGAAAAAAGCGTGGCCCTGCTGGCCATTATCCTGCTGAGCCCGGTGTTGCTGTTCATTGCACTGGCCGTAAAGCTCAATTCGCCCGGCCCGGTGTTCTTCAAGCAGGACCGTCATGGCTGGAACGGCAAGGTGATTCAGGTGTGGAAGTTCCGCTCCATGCGGGTGCACGACGATCACGAGGTCAAGCAGGCCAGCCGTAACGACTCGCGCATCACCGCCGTCGGACGCTTCATCCGTCGCACGTCGCTGGACGAGTTGCCGCAACTGTTCAACGTGCTGCAAGGACACATGGCCCTGGTCGGCCCGCGCCCTCACGCCATCGCGCACAACAACTATTACTCCGGGAAAATTCTCGCCTACATGGCGCGCCATCGAATCAAACCGGGCATTACCGGCCTGGCGCAAATCAATGGTTGCCGTGGCGAGACGGATACCATCGACAAGATGCAGAAGCGTGTCGAGATCGACCTCAAGTACATCAACAACTGGTCGTTGTGGCTGGACCTGAAGATTCTGGTGAAGACGCCGTTCACCTTGTTGTCGAAAGACATCTACTGATGGTCTAGGGCTGCACAAGGCAATACCGCAAGGGGACGCAAGTCCCCTTTTTTGTGGCTGTGATTCGGGAGTTGGGCGGTTGCCCGGACCTCCGGTTCACCAAAAGCCCCTTGTGGGAGCGAGCCTGCTCGCGAAAGCGTCAGGTCAGCCAACATCAATGCTGGATGTGCCGACACCATCGCGAGCAAGCTCGCTCCCACAGGGGATTGGCGGTGTGCCTGGATCTACGGGTCGCCCAGTAACCACTGCGGGAGCGCGGCTTGCCCGCGATGGCGTCGGGTCAGCCAACATGGATGCTGAATGTACCTACGCCATCGCGAGCAAGCTCGCTCCCACAGGGGTTGGGGTATCTACCGGATTTCCGGTTCACCAGAGGCCCCGTGTGGGAGCGAGCCTGCTCGCGAAGGCGTCGTGTCAGTCAACATCAATGCTGGATGTGCCGACGCCTTCGCGAGCAAGCCCGCTCCCACAGGGGATTGGCGGTGTGCCTGGATCTACGGGTCGCCAAGTAACCACTGTGGGAGCGTGGCTTGCCCGCGAAAGCGTCGGGTCAGCCATCATGGATGCTGGATGTACCGACGCCATCGCGAGCAAGCTCGCTCCCACAGGAATCGGGTGTGTAGCCAGATTTCCGAGTCACCAATAGACCCACTGTGGGAGCGAGCCTGCTCGCGAAAGCGTCGGGTCAGCCAACATGGATGATGGATGTGCCGACGCCTTCGCGAGCAAGCTCGCTCCCACAGGTTACTCGGTGATCTTCTCGAAGTTGCGATAGAACATGTCGTCGTCGCGGCTGTCGGTCATGGAGTGCAGCTGGAAGCTGCGATTGAGCCGTGCACCGCCATCCCGGGTCAGTGGCGACCAGACGAGGTTGGCGCGGCGCATGGTCGACATGCTCATCAGTTCGTCGAACGGAATGGACAGGTAGATGCCTTTGTCGAAACTACCTTCGCCGTATTCAGCGCCGGTGGCGGTGGTGATCGTTGCCCAGGCGCCAAACCGTACGCCGTTGGAAAACTCCCGCGAGATATCCAGAGTGCCGCCCCAGTCACCCGCCAGGTACCGCCCGACGCTGACGGCGGCCAGCGTATCGTACGGCAAGTCGGTGTAGCCGGTGATGTGGCCGGTCACCACTGAATAATCACGCAAGCCAAACCCCTGGTCGAACTCCCGCTGGCGGACGTAGTTCAGGTCCGCGCCCACCGACCAGCGCTCGCCGGTCGGACGGAACAGCACCTCGCCCCCGACGCCGGCAAACATCGACTCCAGGTAGCCACCGTACACCATGCCATACAGGTCTTTGTCCAACTGCTCGGCATGGCTGACCTGGAACAACGGCATGGTGACATCAGACGTGGTCATGTACTGGCGCAAGTCCGTGCGCACGCGGGGCAAGCCACTGGGTGCGTCATAGGTGAACTTGTCGAAGTTGTTGATCAGGTTGGCACTGAGCAAACCGCTCCACCAGGTGTTGCGGTTGAAGCGGTACTCGGCGTCCGCGTCGGCGCTGAACTGATAGAGCAAACCATCGGGGCCACCCACGTTCTGCTTGAAGCCCAGCCCGACGCCATAAGCGAATGGCTGCATCGCTTCGGTGTAGAGGGTTTTCTCGTTGTGCGGCATCGCCGGGTTGATCTCGGTGGTGCGGTGCAGCGATTGCAGCGGCTCCTCGTTGTTGATCACTTCGCGGAAGGTTTGCCTTGGCACGCTGGTTTCTTCAAGCGGCAGGCCGTAGCGCTTGTTCACCACGGTGAACCAGTCGATATCGTCGTTGACGCTGTTGTCCAGAATCCGGCTCGCGCGGCCTACGGCCTTGGCCGAATGGAAGTAACGCTGCTGCTCGCCGTACACGAACAATTCGGAATCGCGCTGGCTGATGCGCTCGACCTTGTACCCGGCATTTTGCTGCAGGCGCCGGGACACATCGGCCCAGTCGACCTGATCCATCCCGGTGCTCGGCGCCTTCGCCGGCAAGGGTTCAGCCGGCGGGTCGAACGTCTTGGCCGGCGCCTTGCGGCTGGCGAAGTTGGTGTGGAAGGTGACGCCGAACATCGCCGTGTTGCCGCGCTCCCAGGCCGCGCTGACGTCGATCGAGTCAGTCAGCTTGAACACCGCGCCAAGGTTGATCGGCGAGTCCTGCTTGATCTCGTTGTCCTTCGGCTCGTGCTTGTAATCGTTGCCTTCGTATTCGAGTTTCAGGCTGAGCCGATCCCAGGGCGTCTGGTAGCTCACGCCGCCGAACAATGAAGGCTCGCCGCGAAAATACGCCCCGGTGTTGACGTCACCGGTGCCTTCGCTGTCGGGCCGGGTCTTGAAGCGATCGTCGATATAGCCCAGCGGATTTTCGAAGTCGCCGCGGTTGCCCAGGTAGCCCCAGGCAATGCCGGCGCTGAAATCAAAATTGTCGTAGCGCTTGTTGGCCACCACGAACTCACTGGAGAACAGGCCTGTACCACCGATGTCCCGGAAGCCCAAGGCCACCTCGGGCGCCCAATGGGTTTCTTCCCACAGGCGGACCTTGAGGTCGACCGCCTTGTCCTTGTAGCTCTGGTTGCCGCTCAACGATTCGGGGCCGTAAGGGCGGTTGGTGATCGCGGTGTAGCGAAACGAACCTTCCAGCCACTCCAGTGGTTGAAGTGAAACGCTGTAGCGACTATAGGGGTCGGTGCGGTTGGCATTCAGGCTCAACTCACCGGCCGGCGCCATCCGCGCCGTCGGCGTCTGCAACAAGCCCGCGCCACCGAAATCATTCTGGGTAATGCGTGGTTCTGCGTAAGCCAGACCACACGGCAATAACAATACAGCTGCAAAACGTAAATTCAACGAACCACCTCAGCCAGCTGCGTGGCAATCAATTCGGCCAACTGCTGATTCAGTTCAGGGACAGGCGGATCAAGGTCATCGGTTTTGACCGGGACCAGAATCCTGCTGCCGGCGACAGGTATCTGCCCGCTCTCGCGATTCCAGTGCGCAATGCCGACACGCCGGGTGACGCCGTTGGGCTGGATCAACCACAGGTAATCGGCGTCCGCATCGACCAGTGGCGTGCAACCCTGCAGGTAATCGCGGGCCTCTTGCAGGGGCTGATAGGTCAACCGGCACGACTCGGCGACAGCGCCGAGCACCTCGACTTCGTCGACCCGCAACGGGTAGATGAGGCGGTCGCCGTCGTTCAGGCGGATGTTGCGGGCAAACCCGACTTCCACGGCGACCGGGTCCAGAACCGCCACCTGGCGCCCGGTGACCGGCATGCGCCGGACTTGCTCGGCCAATCGCACCGCCAGGGCAGCCCGGCTCGGCCTGTCGAAAAGCACGGCCATGCGCTGTAACACGTCCAGATCGAACAGCACCCCGGCCTTGAGCCGGGCCTGTTGCTCGACCAGGGACTGACGCAGCAATACACCCGCCAACCAGTAACTCTCGGCATTGGGCTGGGCCACGTTGATCACGTCCAGCAACCGCCCGCCCGCCGGCAGGTCGACCGGCCCCGGGTGGGCCACGTCACCGGTGACGGTGACCGCTGCATGGCTGACGCTGGCGAGCAACAGCAGGCACGCCGATAGAGCCCTGACCCGCTTCACCGGGCATGCCTGCGGTCAGGGGTCAGTTGCATGATCTTGACCCGCAACTGCGAGGTCAGTTGCTGCTCACTCTGCACAATGAAACCGTCAACGGGGTCGACCCAGTAACGATTGGTCGCACGCAGGCCGATGGCCGGCGCGTCAATCTGCTCATCGACACGCAGCACGGCGTATTCCTTGTTGAGGATTTCCAGGGTTTCCATGGATTTGCGCGAGAAGCGACTGTTCAGCGTCACCCCGACTTCCTGGCCCTGGTAGAGATCGATCCAGCGCTGGCTGGTGAAGCCATCGGGCACTTTGTGGAGGCCTTGCTTGAAGGGCGAGATGTCGGCAAGGCGCGTCCCGTCCAGATCGCCGCCCAAGCCCAGGCCGATGCTGCGCACCGCCAGGCCATCGCGCATGAGCAGGACCTGTTTGCCGGACGCGACCCAGAACTGCAGGTCGTCGCGCTCACGCACCAGCGCCAGCACACCGGAACCGGACGGTGTGGTCAGCTTGAGCTGGGGATAGCGGACATCCGCCACCTGGGCCGCCGTCACGTCCAGCTCATCCGGCCCTGCCACCGCCGATTTGAGGTTGGTCAACGAAGCGACCATCAGCGGGTTACAGCCACACAACATCAAGGCCGCTATCAAGCAGACGCCAACTTTCAACGTTCTCACGATCGGACCCGGCCTTAATTGCTGTTGCTGCTGACTTCACTCATGTTCTTCGCCGCGGAAGCGCCCGTACCGACAATCGAGGCCGACGGCACCAACTGGCTGATGAAGCGATTCCAGCGAGTCACGTTGGCAGGACCTACGTAGACGACGTCCTGGGGACGTACTTCAAAGTGCGTGGCCAGCGCCATGGCGGTCGGTGATTCGGCTTGCAACTGGTAGACCTTCGCCGGTTCCACATCGAGGTTTTCAACACCCCTGATCACGTACACGGCATTACCGTTGGAGGTGGTCTGACTCAATCCGCCGACCGAGCCCAGCACATCGGACAGATTCATGGTGGCGGTCTTGAAACTCAGTGCGCGCGGCTGGTTGACCTCACCCATGACGTAGATGCGCTTCTTGTCGTTGTACGGCAGATACAACTGGTCGCCACCCTTGAGGTAGACGTTCTGCAACTCGGAATCCGACTGATTGAGCGTGTCGAGATTGAGCGTATAGACCCGCCCGTTTCGCGTCAGCAACAGACCGGACAAGTCGGCACTCGCCGTATCGATACCGGCGGAACCCAGGGCCTCGACCACACTGAGCGGGTTGGTGGAAATCAGCTGTGGACCGGCCTTCGAAACGGCGCCCGTCACCACGACTTTCTGGCTGGAAAAACGCAACACGGCGACATCCACTTGCGGTTCCGCGATGAAGGCCGACAGCCTGGCTTCGATGTCCGCCCGCAGTTGCTGGACGGTTTTACCGGCCGCCTGGACCTCTTTGATAAACGGGTAGTAAAGCGTGCCATCGGCACGCACCAGGCGACCGTTAGCGTCAATCTGCTGTTGCGCGCCGGAGGGTGCCGTCAGCTCCGGGTGGTCCCAGACTGTGATGTACAGCACATCGTTACTGCCGATGCGGTACTCGGCCGGGGCCGCCAACAATTCCGCCGGCACGGACTCACGCTTTTGCGTGGCCCTGTTCATGGAGATGAGCTTGGGTGTGATCGGAATGAGCTCGACCCGGCTGCTCTCACTGGCGCCCTGGCGTGTGATATCACTGGTGCTCAGGTATTGGCCGGGGGAAAACATGCAACCTTGTAAAGCGATGCTTGCCAACATTAAAAGAGAAAAACTACGAGTCATAATGGCACTACGCTATTCAAGGGCGAATCTAAAAACAAAGTCACCCGATTTGCATCGGGCGACCTTGTACTGCACCAACAGGTGTTTCAGTTAGTTGTGCGTGCCGGTTGTACCCGTGGTACCTGTCGTACCCGTCGTACCGCCGTTTGCACTTCCACCACTGTTGGACGCCGCTACAGCACTGGCGACCATTGCAGTACTGGCTGCAGTGGCTTGAGTCGCCGCCACGTTACCCAATACATTGGTCGCAGTTGTAAGCGGCGCTTCTACCGCGGACGCCCAGTTGCTCAACATCGTCAACAGGGCAATTGCCATCGCTTTCTTCATATCAACTCCTTTCTAACATTCAACCTGATAGAAACCGGGCATTACGTTAGAGGTGGTAGAGTTCAAGCCCGCAAAAATGCGAACAAGATCCGTTGTTCTTTCACAGTCTTACCCAACTGATAAAAGTCGAACGGCAGGTTTATATCTACGGACTTGCAAAAGGCATGGCCAGTGTATTTTCCCGACGATATCTAACAACCTGACCGGAAATAACATTGGGCTAAAACGCCATCATCCCAGGTAGCCCTTGGGGTGATTCGATTGCCAGCGCCAGGTATCGATGACCATGTCCTGCAAGTTGCGCGTAGCCTTCCAGCCCAACTCCTTTTGCGCCTTGGAAGGGTCGGCCCAGCTCTCGGCGATATCACCCGAGCGACGCGGCATCATCCGATAGGGCACCGGCTGGCCGCACGCCTGCTCGAACGCCCGCAGGACTTGCAACACGCTGTAGCCATCGCCCGTGCCCAGGTTCCAGGTATGGATGCCGGTACGCCCGGCGATCGACTGCAAGGCCTTGAGATGCCCGTCCGCCAGATCCACGACGTGGATGTAGTCGCGTACCCCGGTACCGTCGACCGTGGGGTAATCGTTGCCGAAGATCGACAACTCCTGCAGGCTGCCCACCGCCACCTGGCTGATGTAGGGCACCAGGTTGTTCGGAATGCCACTGGGGTCTTCGCCCAGATGACCGCTGTCATGCGCGCCGATCGGGTTGAAGTAACGCAACAGCGCGATGCTCCAGCGCGGCTCGGCCAGGCTCAGGTCGCGCAGCACATTTTCGACGATCAGCTTGGATTGACCGTAGGGATTGGTGGGGTTGCCCGTGGGGAAATCCTCGCGGATCGGCATCTGCTCCGGCTCGCCGTATACCGTGGCCGATGAACTGAACACCAGGCGAAACACCCCGGCAGCGGCCATCGCCTGACACAGCGTGATGCTGCCGCTGACGTTGGTCTCGTAATACTCAAGCGGCTTGCGCACGCTCTCGCCCACGGCCTTGAGACCGGCAAAATGCAGGACGGCATCGATGGCATGCTGCTGGAAAATCCGGTCCAGCAAGGCCCGGTCACACACATCACCGCGAATCATCAGCGCACTCTTGCCGCAAATGGCTTCCACCGCGTGCAATGCCGCGTCGCTGCTGTTGCAAAGATTATCCAGCACAACAACTTCATAGCCTGCCTCAAGCAGCGCGAGCGTGGTGTGCGAACCGATATATCCAGCTCCACCCGTTACCAGAATTTTCATAGCGCGGTCCATAGTGGGAAAAGTGCGAAGTTGCGTGTCAAGCCCCTCTTGTTAAAGCTGTGTGCTGATCCACACAAATAAGAGCGACAACAACCCAAAACAAAATTAGTTCAACGACTGGCAATAAATATTTTTTCAGGCCAAACTGTATTGCGGAATACTTATTAGCATTCCGACGCACTCACCACTATCAACAGATACCGACTAAAAATAACTAACAACTATCAACCCGACATCTCATAACATTGTCGCGTTATCCGCACATTGCTATTTGCCACTAGTGGCCAGACTCAGGTATTAAAGTAAGCCTTCAATAATCATTGAAACTTGCAATCACTCGTTATTGCGCGCACCCGTTGGCTGTGTTCCATGACTGTCCAGGATACTTTTATGATTCGTAAATGTTTGTTCCCCGCTGCCGGCTACGGCACTCGTTTCTTGCCGGCGACCAAAGCCATGCCCAAGGAAATGCTGCCGATCGTCAACAAGCCATTGATCGAGTACGCCGTCGAAGAAGCACGGGACGCCGGCCTGCAACACATGGCGATCGTCACCGGGCGGGGCAAGCGCGCGCTGGAAGACCACTTCGACATCAGCTATGAGCTGGAGCACCAGATTCGCGGCACAGAGAAAGAGAAGTTCCTGGCCGGAACCCGCGAGCTGATCGACACCTGCACTTTCTCCTACACCCGCCAGGTGGAAATGAAGGGCCTGGGCCACGCGATTCTCAGTGGCCGTCCGTTGATCGGCGACGAACCCTTCGCCGTGGTACTGGCCGATGACCTGTGCCTGAACCTGGAAGGTGATGGCGTGCTCACGCAAATGATCGAGCTGTACAAGAAATTCCGCTGCTCGATCGTGGCCATCCAGGAAGTCCCCCGCGACCAGACCCACAAGTACGGCGTGATTGCCGGCGAGCCGATCTCCGACGGGATTTACCGGGTCAACAACATGGTGGAAAAACCGGCCCCGCAGGACGCCCCGTCGAACCTCGCGATCATCGGCCGCTACATTCTGACGCCGGATATCTTCGATCTGATCGCCGACACCGAACCGGGTAAAGGCGGAGAAATCCAGATCACCGACGCGCTGATGAAACAGGCGCAGAACGGCTGTGTGCTGGCCTACAAGTTCAAGGGTTTGCGCTTCGATTGCGGCGACGCCGAGGGTTACCTGCAGGCGACCAACTTCTGCTACGAAAACGTGTATTTGAAGGGCCGCTAAGACGGCTCCAAACCCGACGCCCACTCTTCATTCAGGCAGGCCAACCATGAACATTGCACAACTCTCGGCATACATTGAAATGGAGGTGGGCAACCTCGGGGTGATGTCCTCGTTATCGCGCCATCAGCGGTTGCCGAGCGCCAACGAATCCTGGCTCGGCCCCACTCTGCTGGTGGAACGAATCGGCATGTTTCCCTCTTCCGGAGACATCCGCCGGCCGATGCTCGACCCCTATCCCCTCCTCGCTCACCTGAAAAGGCTTTACCGCGGGCAGGCGCTGGAAATCGACGACCGCGATGGGCTGAAAGTGATTTTCAGCGACTGGCGATTCCGGGTGCGCATTTGCTGCAACGACCCGGCCATCATCATCAACGTGGAGACCCGTTGTGCTACGCAACTGATGCCGCTTAAAACCGCAGAGCTGCTGAGTCACCTGGAAACATTCGAAAATAGCCGCAGCCCCCTGTAGGAGCTGCCGCAGGCTGCGATCTTTTGATCTTGATCTTGAAAAACAAAATCAAAAGATCGCAGCCTTCGGCAGCTCCTACATCAAGCCCGCGACATTCAAAAAGGTCGAAAATTGTCGCAGCCCCCCCTGTAGGGGCTGCCGCAGGCTGCGATCTTTTGATCTTGATCTTGAAAATCAAAATCAAAAGATCGCAGCCTTCGGCAGCTCCTACATCACGCCCGCATCGCAGCTGTCCTGTCCGCCAGCAATCCAGCGATAGAAGAAATCGGCAATCACCCGCCCACCCGTGGCCGGAACCGGATGAATCTTGTCCGGGCCGATCATGGTGGCGGCATAGCGCTTGAAGTCGGCGCCGAACGCGCACTGCAGATTGGCGTAACCGAGGTGTTCCTTGCGTGCCCAGGGTTCCAGGACTTGCGCATAGGCCGACATCGGGTAAGCACTGGAACGTGTGGTGTCCTGACGCAGGATCAGGTTGATGCTCGCCGCCGGTTGAATCTCGCGAACCATCCCCACCAAGCCCTGAATGTTCTTCAGGTACTGCTCGGGTTTCACGCCAAAACCCTGGTCGTTACCGCCCAGCATGATCAGGTAGATGTCGGCGGGAATCTTCGACACCACCGTCTTCCACTGCGCCTGCCAACGGCCATCGCTGTGGTAGAAGTCAGCGGACGCCGCGCCGGACGCCGCCAGTTTGGACACCCTCACACCGTCCTGTTGGTTGCTCATCCACAGGCCGAAGAGCGTTGGCGCGCCTTTCACCACTTCCAGCCGAAACGCCCAGTCTTTCGCTGCCGATGTACCTGGCAGTGGCACTTCCTGAACCCCTGAACCTGCGAGCGTCAATGGCTGCCAGGATTGCGACGATGCCCAACGGTAGCGAACCTCATTGGGTTCGCCATTGCCGAGGTAGAGCAATTTCGCCTGGGTGACAGCCGTGTTGATGGCCGGTGTCGGATCGGCATCGATCTCCAGCCAGGCGCCGGGCCGACCGGTAAGGGTGCGACTGTCGGGGCTGGCCTGGCCAAGGGTGGACACTTGCCAGTCACCGCCGAAGTATTTCTCACTGCTGCGGGTGTATTTGAAGTGCGTGCCGCCCAGTGCCGCGCCGTGGTTGAAGCCGACATAACCGGGACCGGCGAAACCCGTGTCCCCGGCCAGCCGCTGCACCAGTTTGTTCAGATAGAAATCCTGTCCGGCGCTGTAGCTGTCGCCGATCACCGAGATGGACAGGACCTTCCCACCCTTCCCTTCGCGCCACTGGCCGAACCGTTCGCGAGCGTCGCCGACCTCGACCACATACGCCGCAACTGGCTGGACGTCATCAGCTGCCAACATGCATCGTTTCCTTCACTCGGACACTCATCAGGTCTGGGGCACCGGGGCGACGTTTGCCGGCGGTTTTTTCGCCGCCGCACGCTCCCCCAGGAACAGCACGGAGGTGAAGTTGAATCGACTGAAAACCATCGACAGCACCACCGGCCCCAGCAAGCCACACGTCAGGCCACCGAACACCAGAAGGCTTTCGTCCTTCACGCCCAACCGCCCCAGGACAAACCGCGAAGTGGCGGCAAACAACACATGGAACAGGAAGATCGCGTAGGAGTACCCGCCGAGCCAGGTCAGCCATTTCGAGCGCATGTCACTCGACAGCAACGCAATGCAGGACACGCAACCCACGGTCAGACCGATCAGGCTGCGGCGGTCGACGATCAACTCGCGATCCACCGCCGCCACGTACAGCAGCGTCAGCGAGATCAACACAAACACCAATGGCCCGATCACCTTGAACCGTTGCTTCAAGCCATCGACATTTTCCTGGCCAATCATCCCCGCCACAAAAAACGGTAGCAGGTAGATCGCGCCGTTGATGCCGAACGCATCGAACTTGAACGGCGGTAGCAAAAACAGCACCGCCGCAAAGGCAAACAGCAGATACAGGCGCGTCGCCGAACGCAGCAAGCCACGCCACTCCAGCAGGCCGACGAACATGAAAATGATGAACACCGCCTGCAAGAACCAGAAGTGGTTGATCGGCACCCAGAACGACAACAACGCATCGATCACGCCGACGTCCTTGTTCACGCCCGGGCCCACCGCCTGCAATACGGAGAACGGCACGCCCACGCAGAACAGCGGCACGATCAACCGTCGCACCTTGCCGGAGAAGAACACCGAAAAGTCATTCCCGCGGATTTTGTAGATGGAATAGATGTAGCCGGAAATGAAGGTGAACAGCGGCATGCGCACATACACCATCGAGTCGGCGATCACCCGGAACGGCGAGCCCAGGTCTATTTTCAAGCCGCCGCCCAATGGGCCGATGACGTGATAGAGCACCAGCAGCAGGCACGCCAGGCCGCGCAGGGTTTCGATCTCCAGGGACTTTTTCTTGCTCGACATAAAGCACCTGCCTCAATTCAGAATTCTTGATTCAACCTGCACCGGCTTGTTCGCCCGCAACATCAATCCCAGGCCCACGAACAACACCGGTACCACCATCGAGAAGTGCCGGGCAAAGGAGCCGAAGTCCGGCTCGAACAACCCTTGAACCAGCAAAAATGCCAGCGGAATCGCGATCAGTTCCTTAGGCTTGGTCTGGATCGGCGCGCCTTCGTAATCGGTCGAGGTGATGACTTTGAACAGCAGCAGCGCGGTCATGATCATCAACGCCACAAAGATCACCTGCCCCGGCCCCGACAGCAGAATCAGCTCCACCGGGAACGACAACCGGAAGAAGATGATCATCGAGTCCAGCGCCTGCGAGACAAAGTCGCTGCCGCTGAGCCACGAGACGATCAACGACTTGGAGCCCTCCTCGCCCGCCGTGCGCAGTTCGTTGTTACTGGCGCGAATCGACGACACCGGAAACCCGAGCGCCACCTGGATCGCCATGGCGACTGCCAGGTAGAACAGGAACAGCATCAGGAAGAAGGTGAAGCGCGAGACATACTTCTTCATCACGCAGACGCCGACCCAGGACAGTGAAAACAGAATCCAGTAGGGTCGGATCAGCACGCCGTAAATCACCGCCGAGAAGAAAAATCCGCCGCGATACTTGCGCGTCAACGAGCTGAGCAAAATGCTCAACACCGCCACCGACACGATGATTTCCTTGGTCAGGTTTTCCAGGAAAAACGAGCGAACGATGCCCCACAGACACAGCGTGCCGAAAATCGTCAGGGGCATGCGCCGGAAGACCACCACGGGAATCGCCGTGAGGAAAAAATTGCAGAACATGCCGTAGGCCCAGGCATTGGTCAGATTGATCCCGGTGGGCCGCAGCAGAAACGCCGAACACTCATAGGAAGAGCGATCCGGCGAGAACGGGTTCCAGAAATTGCAGTTGTCGGCACGGGCGTAGGACGACCACAAAGTCATGGCATCCGGGCCAGGATCGCGGGGGACCAACAGCGGCATGGCCACCGACAGAAACAACCCGGTGAAGAGGATCAGGAACGAAATCGAGGAATCGAGTCGCTTGCCGCGAAACTCGATGCACGGCAGCTTCAACCCCATGCCAAAGCCCCTTTCGGCCGGGTCACACGGGTCAACACGGCAATCACGCCGAGCTGCACGATGATCGCCAGGACATTGCCCCAGGCAGCGCCGTAGATCGAGTAGTGCTTGATCAGCACGTAGCTGACCGGCACCGAAACCAACAAGCAGATCGCCGCACTGGCCAGTGACACCCGACTGTTCTTCGAGGCAATCAACCCGCCCCAGACGATGTCGCCAATGGCGCGCAAGGCAAAGGAAAAAATCAGCACGCCAAGGATCGCATTGTCCGGACGCGGAACACTCGTGGCGACGTAATCGAGCACAACGTTGAAGAACAGATAAATCAGCACCGCCACCGCAGCGGACACCAGCAGCGAGCGCATCACCCATTTGTTCACGAACAGTTGCCGGACCGTGAACGGCTGTTGATCAGCCTGAAAACGTTTGGCGAGCACCGGAATGCCGACCACCGCCACCACCGCATAGGACAGCGCTTGCAAGGTATTGGCCGCCGACCAGGCGTACACGTATTTACCCAGGCTGGCGTAAGGTTCCAGATCGACGATCAGAAAACGCTCGGCGTACTGACTCAACGCGATCAAGCCTGTGCCGAGATAGAACGGCAGCCCGGCCTTCCACACGGTTGCCGTGGCCAGCGTCCCGCTCACCCGGCCTTTGTGCACCTTCACCACGATCAGGTAGCCGGCCACGATCACCAGCACGTTGGCCGCCACCCACAACCACAGCACACTGGCGATCCCGGACACCCAGCCGAGCATCATCCCGCCAACGGCCAACAGCGCCCAGAGGCCGGTCTTGATGAAAAACAGCAGCGCGCCGGCCGTGGCTTTCTGCGCGGAGAACACGAAGGAGTTGATTTCGAACGACAGGTGTTCGGTGAGCAAAACCAGGGTCACGCAGAGGATCAGCGCGGTCGTCGCCTCGACTGCCTGGAACAGCGAATAGACCAGCACCGTCACCACCGACAACAGCAGCCCCACGGCCAGGTACAGCAGCAGGACCTTGTCGACGACCCGTCGCGAACTGCCGCCGACGCTGATCAGCCGATTGATTTCGGAACTGAAACCGACGCTGTAGAACTTCGACGCAATCAACGAGGCAGCGACCACCACGCCATAAAAACCCAGTGCCTCATAACCGAGGAAATGGGTGATCGCCAGCACCAGCAAAAACTTCGCGCCCAATGCCCCACCGCGAAGCAGTAGCCGAAATATCATCGAACGATACCTTTGATGATGTCGTCCATGGCCACGGTTTTCGCCTCGATCTCACGGCAGGTATCGGTCAGGCGCTTGCCAAAATTCGACAGCGCATTCGGCGCGTAGACCGTGTCGATGATGGTGTCGACGTCAATGTCGCCGCCGTTGATCACCCAGTCTTCCACACCCATGTCCTGATAGGCGCCGAAACCTTTGCGCTCGTAGCTGATGTGGTACGCCGGGACGCCGGACAGCAGCGATTCGATGGCGCCGTGCAGGCGTACGGAAATCACCAGGTCCGGCTGGTATTTGGCCAAGGTCGCTTTCAACGGCAACAGGTCTTCGGTAATGCCCAGTTCGCGATAGAACGCACCGTCATCGTTGCCGCGCACGGCGCTCTGCACCGCGCAAACCACTTTGCTTTTGTTCTTCAAGCGCTGCAGCAGCACCTTCAGATTGGCCACGTAGGCGACCTTCTTCTCCTTGCTCCACTCCGGCGGCTTGCGCAGCACGACGCACACCGTGGCCGGCGATGAGGCGCAACGGGTGAACTTGGGCTGCATGAGGATTTTGCTGGCCAATGACTGGACCGCCAGATCCGGCGCGCGGTAGACATTTTCACAGGCATCGAAAATCGCCGATGAGCGATTGTCGCGCACGAACACCGCATCGGCGCTGGCGTAATGCTCGACGATCTTGCTGCTCTCGCCGTGGAACGGCCCGATGCTTTGCGGCAGGTACACCGACGGCACTTTGCTGAGGATCGCCGTTTCCAGTTGCTTGGCGTGGCCCAGTTTCAACTTGATGTGTTCGAAGGCGCTTTTGGAGCGCATGTAGCCGCCACCGACGCCAACGATCAAATCGGTTTTCTTCAACAGATCCGCGAGACCGGCATAGGACTGGTTGAGGAACACCGCCTGCTTGACCCGCCCCAGCCCCTTGGCCGCCATGACCGGCGCGTCAAAACGCGGGTGCGGCAAGTAACTGAAGGACTCTGGATCGGAGGCCACGACACTGATCGAGGTGTCGTCACCAAAGTTTCGCTGCACCAGGGCAATGGCCAGATCCACGAGCAGACCGTCACCGGAGTTGGACGCACTGTAGCCATGCAAAATCGTTACGTTCATATGCTTGAGTTCTACTTAAAAAGTGGGGGCGCGATACAGGTCATAGGTCTGGCGGATCATCAACGCGGCGCTGAAGCGCTCGCGGACGATGCTGCGCCCTTCGCTGCCAAGGTCGAGCAATCGCGGTTTCTGGATTTTCGTCAGCACATCGGCCAGCGCCTGGTGGTCGCCGCTGGGGAAGACGTAGCCGGACACCTCGTTGGTGACCAGTTCGGGCAGCGACGTGCAGTTGCTGGCAATCACCGGCAAGCCCATGGCCATGCCTTCGAGCGGCACCATGGCAAAACCTTCCCAGCGACTCGGGACGATCAGCGCATCGGCTTTGCGGTACAGCGCCTGGACTTCGCTCGGCGTCACCCACGGCAGGTATTCAACCCCTTCCATTGGCGGGCACTCGACCGAATCCTCGTTCACCGCGCTGCCAACCACCGTCAGTTTCAGGTCGCTGCGCTGGACGTTGGCGAAAGCCTTGAGCAACACGTCGAAGCCTTTCTGATAGTCGAGACGGCCGACGAAGAGCAGATGAATCGGCTCGGGACTGCTGGCTTTCGGCGCGTCATCCTTGTGATGAATGCCGTTGTAGATCAGCTTCATGCGCTTGCGCTCAATGCCGAACCGCGCGGCTTTGTCGAGCTCGTACTGACTGACGCAGATGATCACGTCGGTGACCTTCTGCAATACCCGCTCGATCCACGCGTAGGCTTTCTGCTTGGTCGGCGAGCTTTCCATCAGGAACGAAAAGGCATGGGGGCAGTAGACGACTTTCGGCTTGCGCCAGGGTCGCAACAGCACGCACACGCAACGCCCGATAACCCCGGAAAAGGTGCTGTGCAAATGCACGACATCGGGTTTTTCCTTGAGCATCACCTGGGTCAGTCGCCAGGCGAAGCGCAGCAACGACGGCACATTGCGTCCGGTCCGGGCGAAGGTGCGGATCTGTTGCCCGGCAATCCCGTGCAATTCCTTTTCCTGATCCTGCGGGACCAGATAGACCAGCTCATAGCTGGCCGCGTCGCCTTCGGGGGAAGCCGAAATCGTACGGATCACCGTCGCGACGCCACCTTTGATCGTCTCTGCCACGTGCAGTATTTTTTTCACAACTCACCCACTTCAAACATGAAAGGACAACCGCTGACACTCAGGATTTGTCGGACGCGTATTCGTAGTTGTAATAGCCGTAGCCGCCGTTGCCGTAGTAGCTGGCCGCGCGCTTCTCGACGCCATTGAACACGGCGCCCTTCAACTCGATGCCGTTCTGGGCGAAGCGCCGAATCGTCAGTTCGATCTCTTTGGCCGGGTTCACCCCGAAGCGTGTGACAATCAGGCTGATCCCCGCTTCGCGACCGACAATCGCCGCATCCGTGACCGCCAGCAGCGGTGGCGTGTCGATGATCACCACGTCATACAGCTCGCTGAGTTGCGCCAGCAGCTCACGAAAGTTGGCGTGCATCAGCAGCTCGGAAGGATTGGGCGGGACCTGCCCGCGACTGATGAAATGCAGGTTGTCGACTTCGACTTTATGGATCGCCTGCTCGAGGCTGCAGCGCTTGACCAACAGGTCCGACAAACCGTTGTCGATCGGAGTGTTCAGCGTCTTGTGCAGATGGCCTTTGCGCATGTCGGCATCGATCAGCACCACTCGCTGCCCGCTCTGCGCCATGACCGCCGCCAGGTTGGAAGAGACGAAGGTCTTGCCGACCTGCGGGCTCGGGCCGGAAATCATGATCCGGTTGCTGGTCGAATCCAGCCCGGCAAAGTGCAGGCAGGTGCGCAAACTGCGGATCGACTCGATGGACAAGTCCGTCGGATTACGCAGGGCCAACAGGTAAGCCGGCTTGTCCGCCCCGTCCTTGACGCGAACTTTTTTACTGTCTTCTTCCTGTTGCAGTGCGCTGTATGGAATCGATGCGTACACCGGCAAGCCGAGTTGCTCGATGGCCTCCGGACCTTCCAGGCCCCGGCTCAGGGACTTGCGCAGCAACACCAGCGCGACCCCGAAAAAGGCACCGAGGAAGGTTGCGATCAGAACGATCAAGGCTTTTTTCGGTTTGACCGGGCTGGTCAGGTCGACATCCGCGGAGTCGACCAGGCGCACATTGCCCACCGCCCCTGCCCGGACGATGTCCAGCTCCTGGGATTTGTTCAGCAGTTGCGTGTAGATCTGCGACGCCACTTCCACATCGCGGGTCAGGTTCAGCAGTTCCTGTTGCGTCGCCGGCAGGTCCTGGGCCTTGCTCTCCAGCGCCTTCTGCTGCTGGGTCAATTCGCCGATCTGGGTCATCAGCGCGCGATACGCCGGATGCTGCCGGGTGAACTTGCGATCCATCTCCGCCTGTTGCATTTTCAGTTCGGAGATACGGGTGTCCAGACTGACGACCTGTTCCAGCACCGATTGGGTTTCGAGGGAAATGTTGACCGTCTTGCCACGGGTCTGATAACCGTTGAGCGCATCGCTGGCCTTGGCCAGGTCGCGTTTGACCTGCGGCAGTTGGCCTTGCAGGAACGCCAGGCTCTGCGCCGCTTCCGCCGACGTGCGCTGCACGTTCTGCTGCACATACAACGAAGCGATCTTATTGAGGATTTTCACCGCCTCGGCGGCGTCGGTGCTGGCCAGGGCCAAACGAATAATCCCCGACTCCTTGCCTTGCTCGGCAATATCCAGCGCATCCTGGTAGCTCTGGATGGTCACGATCCGTGGATTGCGCACCACTTCGAAGCGGGTGCCAGGGTTCGCCGACAGCTGAGCGATCTGCCCCTCTACTTCGTTCTGTTTGAACGCCTCGCCGGCGACGCCTTCGACCAGCAGATTGTCGTTTTCATCGAACAGCTGGAATCGATGCTGTTCACCGGCAATCAGCGTGAGTTTCTTGCCCAGCCGTTCTTTCGGCAGATTGAGCCGGTTGATCTCCAGGCGCTCCCCGCCCCAGGCGTAGCTGTTCAGGCCGAAACGCGGCGCCGCGACACTGGACTCGGTCTCGCCGCGATAACGTCGGGCGAGAAAACCGCCGATGACCGGGAAGGTGTTGGGGGTGACGTCGATATCAAGGCGCAGATCATCGACCGTTTTGCCGATCACCGCGCGGGACTTGATGATGCCGATTTCGGTCACCGACGGCGATTGCCCGCCGAGCATGCTGTTGAGATCGGAAAACCCGAGCATGTCGTTCTTCTTCGGCTCGACCTGCACCAGCGCGTTCGCCAGGTACACGGGCGTTGCCAAAACCGCATAGGCAACGCCGGTCGCCATGAAGGCACCGGTGAGCGCGCCGATCAACCATTTCTGGTCAACCAGGGAGCCAAATATGCCGAGAAGATCAATGCTGTCTTGATCGTTGTCACGGGTGCCGATTACTGACGGTAACTGCATAAGTCTGTTCTTACCATTCACTGATCTGAAGAATATTCATCAATGTCCGAGGCGCTGCGCCCATGAGCTAACAGCATCTTCAATCAATGCATGGGCATGAATAAAAGCGGCCTTTCCTTGACGATACGGATCCTGTATTTCTCGCTCGCTCTGCCACTTTCCGAGCAGAAACACTTTGCCCCTGGCATGAGAGGCAATCTTCAGTACTTGTTTTACATGCTCTTTTTCCATCACCAGAATCAGGTCTGATTCATTAACGATGTCCGGTGTAATTTGCCGCGCCTTAAACCCCTGGGCACTGTGTCCATGGTCTTCCAGAACCTGGAGGGCCGACGGTTCCATAGCCTCGCCCACCCGTGCGGCAAGGCCCGCCGAGGTGACAGTGATCGTTGAAGGGGCCAGCGCGTTACGCAGCAAAGTTTCGGCGGTCGGACTTCGGCAGATATTGCCCACGCAAACGACAAGGATCTTTCTGAACAAGGTTACTTTCCCGTGTAATATCAATAGGCCAATATGCCAGTGGGCTTTAGTGAACCCACAAGACCTCGCGGCACTGAGAAATAGATTCGCCCTGTTAATACAAGTGCATTAAGTACCACAGCCCCCAAAAGCCACCCAACCAGAATTACCGGACCAAAAATAACTGTGATTTTCCGAAACTGATTGCCTGACAAAAAATAACATTCGCGCACTTCGCACCCTCGCAAGTATCGAAATGAAAGTAACGCGTCAACGATTGGAAAATGTCATTACCCGCCAGGAGTGCAGGCATGAAAGCAGTACGTTTCAAACGGCTCACCGCCTCAGCCCTGTTAATGCTGGGTGCAGCCAGTCAGGTTTACGCCAGTGACCTGTTCCCCTTGCTTGCCGCCAACAAGACCATCGGTGTCCAGGTAAAGATCCAGACCTTCTCCCCCTCCGACGCCGAGCAGATCAAAGCCGCCGGCTTCGGATTCGTGCGTTTTGGCGTGTGGACCAACAGCCTGGGCGGCGCGGCGTATCAAAAGCAGATCAGCGACGCCTTTGCCGCAGCCAGGTCCGCCGATCTGCCGGTACTGATGACCGTACGCTCGACCAAGGCGCTGACCTCCGCGCCCGAGAACACCAGCGAACTCGTTGCGGCGGGCGAATCGTTCGCCAGTTCGGTGAAGGGGCTGGAAAAGTCATACGGCGCGCAGCTCGTCGCGATTGAAATATGGAACGAACCGGACCTCGCGAAGTACTGGCCAACCCGAAAGCTCGACACGACATTCGTGCCGTTCATGAGCGCCCTGTGCAAGTCGATGCAGGACCAGCCGCCATCGACGCCGCTGATCGGCTTTGGCTTCGCCCGGCCACCGAGCGCCGGCACGACGTCAGCCTTGGCGCTGAAAAAAATCGTCGGTGAATACCCCCAATGCCTGAGTGCGATCTCCTATCACCCCTATGGCATGTCCGGCGAGCAGATCAGCAAGGCCCAGGCGTTTATTCAGCAGAACTACCATCTGCCGGGCGTCATCAGTGAATGGGGCGTGCCCTCCCTCAGCTCAAACGGCGGGATTGAAGCCCAGGCCAGCAAAATCAGCACCTTCATCGCCGACGTCAAGAAGCTCGACATCCCGCTGACATCGATTTACGAGTGGAAAAACAGTGAAACAGGCAGCAACGACCGGGAGCGGAATTTCGGCTTCCTGACCTCCGACGGCCAGGCGAAACCGGCGAAAATGGCCGTCTCTACCCAGTTGAAAACGCAGTAGGACGAACGTCCACGGGGCGCTGACGGTCAGTTGCTTTGAACCTGTGCCGCGTTTTGGCATCGTATTCATCGATACCACGCCCCGCCTTTCAAACAATCGTTTTCAGGTTGTTGCCGCAGGGGCCGTCTATACACGTACATGCCCTTGAGTGGCTGTCAGCGCTCGGGTAATGTCATCAGACCCATAGGACAGAGCACGCTCATGACTTCCAAGCTGGAACAACTCAAACAAATGACCACCGTGGTTGCCGACACCGGCGACTTCGAAGCGATCGCTCGCGTTAAACCGGTGGACGCCACCACCAACCCTTCCCTGCTGCTCAAGGCCGCGGCCATTCCTGCGTATGCCGAGCTGCTGAACGCCAGCGTCAACGACTGCAAGGGCGATGTGGGCCTGGCCAGCGACCGATTTGGCGTGGCCGTGGGTCAGGAAATCCTGAAAGTGATCCCGGGCCGCATTTCCACCGAAGTGGATGCGCGCCTGTCGTTCGATAGCGATGCCATGTTGAAGCGCGCCCATCGCCTGATCGAGCTGTACGACAAGGCCGGCATTGGCCGCGACCGCGTACTGATCAAGATCGCCTCCACCTGGGAAGGCATCCGTGCCGCCGAGATCCTGGAAAAGGAAGGCATCCAGACCAACCTGACCCTGCTGTTCTCCTTCGCCCAGGCAGCCGCCTGTGCCGATGCCGGGGTGTTCCTGATTTCGCCGTTCGTGGGCCGTATCTACGACTGGTACAAGAAAGCCAACGGCAACGATTACACTGGCGCGGATGATCCGGGCGTGCAGTCGGTGACGCGCATCTACAACTACTACAAGGCCAATGACTACAAGACCGTGGTCATGGGGGCGAGCTTCCGCAATCTGGGCCAGATCGAACAACTGGCCGGCTGCGACCGCCTGACCATCAGCCCGGACCTGATCGACAAGCTGGCAGCGGATACCGGCAAGCTGGAGCGCAAACTGGCGCCAGGCCATGCCGGTGAAGCACGCCTGAGCCTCAACGAGTCGCAGTTCCGCTGGTTGTCCAACGAGGATGCGATGGCGACCGAGAAGCTGGCTGAAGGTATTCGTCAGTTCGCGCGGGATCAGGAGAAGCTTGAGGCGTTGTTGCAGGCCAAGCTGTGATTTGAGCGGGAGTCATGCAAAAAGGGCGAACCCTGGTGGGTTCGCCCTTTTTTATGGTGCGTTACTTTGTGGCAGATGATGATGTGTGGCGAGGGAGCTTGCTCCCGCTGGGCTGCGAAGCGGCCCCAAAGGCTACAACCGGGTAGCATCAAGGGTTTTACGACTGCTGCGCAGCCGAACGGGAGCAAGCTCCCTCGCCACAGGTCAGCAGTGTTCTCAAGGTTTACAGGAAATCAGTGCCGCTCCAGCGCATTCACCAGGTCATGGAAGGCTTCACGATTGGTGTCGTTCAGGCCCATGAGGATCTTGTGCGCTTCAAGCACCTTGATCCGCACCACTTCTTCGGACTGATCCTGGTCTGGCAGGTCGTCCAGGCATTCCGGGCAGGGCACCGGCTTGTCGACGATGTTGAAGACCTGCTCGAAGCCCATGGACTGCAACAGACGCGTGATGTCTTCGTGGGTGGTGACGACGGTCGGCAGGAGGCCGACTTTCTGCCGCGACAGGATCGACAGCTTGGCCAGCAGGCCAAGCGTGGTGCTGTCGATGCTGCGGGTTTCGGTCAGATCGATCACGATCGCGTTGAAATTCAACGCGCTGAAGATCCGCTCAATAGTCGCATCCAACGCCGAACACAGGGTCAGGCGAACTTCACCGACGAACTTCAGGACGAAGGTGCCGTCCTGCTCGGCGAACTGGATTCTACCGGTACTCATCAAAGATTCCTGCTCAACACCAACAGGGCGATATCATCCGGCATCTCCCCTAGCGTGGCCAATCCAAAAACCTGCCGCAGCCCATCCAGGGTGCCGCCCGCCGCCTTGACCCTTTGGGGCAACGCCGCTTCTTTTTCTTTGAGTGTGGGTTCTGGCAAAAGGTCCAGAATGCCATCAGACATCAGCGTCAGGCTGAACGTCGGTGGCAATTCCAGCACGTGGTCTTCATAGGTGGCTTCGTTGAAGAGGCCCACCGGCAGGCCACGCCCTTCCAGATAACGAACACTGTCTGGCGTGTACAACACTGGCAACGGCAAATGACCGCCGATGCTATAGGTCAACAAACCGGTCTCCTCGTCGATGACTCCACCGACCATTGTGACGTGTTTACCCAGCTTACAACTGATCAGGCCCCGGTTGATATGACCAAGCACCTCTGAAGGCTTGAATTCCGGCAAGGTGCCGCTGCGCTTGGATTCGAACAGCAAGCGCGTGGTCATGAACTTCAACAGCACGGTGACGAAGGCTGAAGAGGCACCATGCCCGGAAACGTCCGCCAGGTAAAACGCTACCCGACGCTCGTCGACGCGAAAGTAGTCGACGAAATCACCCGACAGGTACAGCGACGGGATGATCTGGTGAGCAAATTTGAACTCGTTGATGGTCCACGGGCTGACCGGCAGCATGTTCATCTGCACCTGGCGACCGGCATTCTGGTCTTCCTGGAGCAGGTTCAGGCTGGCTTCGAGCTCGCGGTTGGCCTTCTCCAGCTTCTCGCGGTAGCGCTGGTTCTCCAGCAGCAGGCGCGCGCGATCCAGGGCCCGGCGCACAGAGTGCTCGAGCACGGCCAGATCTTCGAGAGGCTTGATCAGGTAGTCCGCCGCGCCCAGGCGCAGGGCCTCGACCGCGTCGTTCATCACGCCGGCACCCGACACCACGATCACCGGTGTTTGCGGCGACAGCTCGGTGACCTGGCGGATGAGTTCGAGTCCGCCCATCTGCGGCATGCGCAGATCGCAGATGACCAAGTCGGGCTTGTCTTGCTCGAATACCTGAAGACCCTGCTGGCCATTGCTGGCCTGCAAGACGCTGAAACCACTGTCTTCCAAATAGGCGGCGAGGCTCGCGCGCACTACTTCGTCATCATCGATTATCAGCAGCGTGGCACTGGTTTTTGGCATGTGGGCAAACGGCGCCAGAATTAGGTTGGCGTAGCAGGCGGGGAATTTGACCCGGCACTCACTACTGGATTCGCTTTCTAGCCTCTCTGTCGCACCGCTTTCGGGCATTTGCCCTACACACGTGTACACCAGAGGTGCCCTTCTAAGGCGCAGACGGTACTCCCATCCGCGGGGCGTTTCAAGCTCACGCCGATGGTCGCTTGACGTCTTTGTTTGTCAAATCACCGAGAGTTATAAGAACAGTCAAATCCGTAACCCAATGGAAGGTTCGAACCCACGCGTCAAACCGCTCGAGACCACAGTGAAAAGCGCGATTTCATCCGCATTCGAGTCTTCGCAAACAAAAAAGGCGACCTTGATGGTCGCCTTTTTTTCACTTTACCGGTCGAAATCAGAAATCGTCTTCGACCTGACCGTCTTTCACCTTGAATTCCCGGTTCTGCAGGTACGCATTACGGATGAAGGTGTACTTGTCGCCAGTGATCAGCTTCTCGCTCGACAGCAGGCTGGCACGCGTATCGATGATGTCCAGGGCGAAGAACGAGTTACGCACAGGCACGTCGTTTACGTAGCGATAGGCGCCCGTGTAGCTGTCGACGTACTTGGACGGTGCATCGCGCAAGGTGCTTGGGCCCAGCAGTGGCAGCATCACGTAAGGGCCGCTGCCGACACCCCAGTAACCCAGCGTCTGGCCGAAATCTTCGTCATTGCGTTGCAGGCCCATTTTGGTGCCGACATCAATCACGCCCAGCAAGCCGAAGGTGGTGTTGAAAATGATGCGTGCGGTATCAACGCCCGCGGCATGAGGCTTGGCCTGCAGGATATCGTTGGCGAGGTTGCGCACATCGCCGATGTTCCGGAAGAAGTTGTGAACGCCGTCCTCGACAAACTGCGGTGTTATGTACTGGTAGCCCTGGGCCAAGGGCTTCAGCGCATAGGTGTCGACCACGTCGTTGAACTGGTAGATCGGGCGGTTGACGCTTTCCCAAGGATCATCTTCCGAGGCTGCCTGGGCAACGAACGGAACCAGCATCACACTGGCGCATACACAAATCCTGGCTAGATGATTGCTCCAGCGCATAGAAAAAAAACTCCTTGGTTTGTACCGGCTCGGGCGCCTGGCCCGGGCAATAAGTGGGCAAGTATAAGACGTAAACGCCGTTTAAGGCACTTTGCACGCATCTTGCCGTAGGAATCGTGCCAACTGTGAGCGATTCACATCCATGTCACTCAACTGTCACCGTCGCCCGCTAGCCTTCAGGCTATTTCAGGGACGTCCATATGCCGCTCGCCGAAGCCTTGCCCCAAACCGCACCCCGCCTGACCGCCGTATTGTTCGGCCTCAGTGGCTGCCTGGTGGATTTCGGCGCACACACCCATCGCCACGGCAGCCACTCGGCCGAGCACGCCGAGTCCACACCCGGCGCACTGGACAGCCTGCTCAGTTTGCAGCGCCAGCAAATCCCCTGTGCCTGGCTCGATGAACTGCCCCCGGAGCTCAGCCAGTCCCTGGCGGCTGCGCTGCCGGAATGGATCAAATCATCGCAACATCCCGCAACAATTAGCCCATGGCCCGCCCCGGATGCCTGCTGGCGAGCCCTGATGAGCCTGAACGTCGACCGACTCGACGGCTGTGTACTGGTGAGCGGTGAACCGCGCCTGCTGCAAGCGGGGCTTAATGCCGGGCTGTGGACCATCGGCCTGGCGTCCTGCGGATCGCTGTGCGGGTTGGCGCCCCGGCAATGGCAAGCCTTGACCCAGCAGGAGCGCGACATCAAACGCGGCAAGGCCACGATGCAACTGTTCGGCCTGGGCGTGCATTCGGTGATCGATCACCTCGGTGAACTCGACACCTGCCTGGCAGACATCCAGTTGCGCCGGTTCAAAGGCGAAAAGCCCTGATCGAGATCATGCAGGTTAGACAGGAGTGGATTAATCTAAAGGTCAGCCATAGACCTTTGGCGGACCGCTGCGGTCTATGCCAGTGCCAATTGAGAGAAGGAAGAACGCCATGCCTGCCCGCGAACTGCAAGAACAGCTCAATGCCCTGCGCGAGCAATTGGAACAGAATCCTCCACTGTCCGAAGCTGAACGCGAAGATCTGCACGTGTTGATGCAACAGATCGAACTTGAGCTTGAGCTCGAAACCAAGACCAAGGATTCCAGTATCGCCGACAACGTCAACCTCGCCGTCGAACGCTTCGAACTCGAACACCCGACCCTTGCCGGCACCCTGCGCAACATCGGGCAGGCCTTGGCCAACATGGGGATCTGAACCCTCCTGATGCAAAAAACCCCGCTGGCGATGGCGGGGTTTTTTAATTTCTACGATCTGAAACGCAATCCCCTGTGGGAGCGGGCTTGCTCCGGGCGGCGTTCCGACGAAGGCGGCGGGTCAGTCAACATCATCGTTGAATGTGGAGCAGCCTTCGCGAGCAAGCCCGCTCCCACATTAAAGCGTTATTGGCGGACCAGGCGATGGTTCGGCAGTTGCACCGCTTCAGTGCTGCGATACGGGTTAATATCCAGGCCGCCACGACGCACATAACGCGCGTACACCGTCAGTTTCTCCGGTTTCAGCAACCGCTGCAGGTCGAGGAAGATCCGCTCTACGCACTGCTCATGGAAGTCCGAATGCTGACGGAAGCTGACGATGTACTCGAGCAGACTCGCGTGATCCAGCGCCGCACCACGGTACTCCACCGCCACGCTGCCCCAGTCCGGCTGGCTGGTGACCGGGCAGTTGGACTTGAGCAAATGGCTGTGCACGCTCTCCTCGACAATGCGCGAATCATCGCAACGCAGCAGTTCCGGCCGTGGATGCTCGTAGTTGCTGACGCTGATATCCAGTTCATCGATGCACACGCCCGGCAAGGCCACGACGCCTTCGCGCTCGACATCCTTGAGACTGCGAATGCGCACGCCCACCGGCTTGCCGGCAGCCGCCGACAAGTCCTTGGCCAGCGTCGCCTCAAGGCTCGCGGTGTCGGCAAACGGCGTCTGGTTCAGGGAGTTGAGGTAGAGCTTGAACGATTTAGACTCGATGATGTTCGGCGAATCCGCCGGAATGCTGAATTCGCCGATCGCCACCACCGGCTTGCCCGAAGGCAGCAGCCAGGACAGTTCGAAGCAGTTCCAGAAGTCCACGCCTTTGTACGGCAGGGTTTCAGCCGTCAGGCCCAGCTCCGCCCACTTCGCGGTGCGCGGGATCGGGAACAGCAGGGACGGCGTGTAGGTGGCGATGTATTCGCTGGACTTGCCCAGCGGCGAGTGTTCGGCTGCGGGATGCATGGCGGAAACCTGACTGAAGAATCAGCGGATTCTATCAGCCTTTGCTCCCGCCTTTGAGTGCTTACTGACTGACAGTCAGTTTGCCGACCATGCCGGCCTGATAATGACCGGGGATGTTGCAGGCAAACTCAAGGTTGGTGGCCTTGCTGAAGGTCCAGGTCAGCTCGGCGGTCTTGCCCGGCTCCACCAGCACGCTGTTGGGGTCGTCATGCTTCATGCCGTGATCCATTTTGCCGTGATCCATGCCGGCCATGTTGCCGTGGTCCATGGCCTTCATGCCGGTTGGCGTCAGCATGCCGCCCTGTTGCATCTGCAACATTTCCTGCTGGTGCCTGGCGTGCATCGCCGCGTCCCCGAGGTTGAACTCATGCAGCAACTGGCCTTTATTGACCAGCACGAAGCGCACGGTTTCCCCGGCCTTGATGTCGATGGCCTGCGGTGTGAAGGACATGTCCCCCATGACCACTTCGACACTGCGGGTCGCCTTGGCCGCCGGGGCCGGCTGGCCGAAATCGTAGGCATGCCCGCCGTCCGCCCACACCGATGAGCTCAGCGCCAGCAAACACAGGATTTGCGCCAGGGATTTGCGTAAAAACATCGTCGTACTCCAACAAGATAAGGCTCAGCATGAGGAAAACTCTAAACTGCTACCACTGCCCGTAACCTGACAGCCAGATTACAACTTTGTCAGGTTGACCTGTATGAACGCTGCCCACGGTATAAAGCGTTCGTTCCATTTGCCATGAGTCGCCCATGAAACTGCTGATTGTCGAAGACCAACCGAAAACCGGCCACTACCTGCGTCAGGGTCTGGCCGAGGCCGGGTTCAACACGGAACTGGTGGCCGACGGCAGCACCGGCCAGCAACTGGCCCTCAGCGGCGAGTATGCCCTGCTGATTCTCGATGTGATGCTGCCCGGCCGCGATGGCTGGCAGATTCTGCAAGCGGTGCGCAGCGCCGGCCTGGACACGCCGGTACTTTTTCTGACAGCGCGCGACGCCGTGGAGGACAGGGTTCACGGCCTCGAACTGGGCGCAGACGACTATCTGGTCAAGCCGTTTGCCTTCTCTGAACTGCTGGCCCGGGTCCGCAGCCTGTTGCGTCGCGGGAGCGCCACGCCTCAGGAGACCAGCCTGCAACTGGCCGATTTGCGCCTGGACCTGATCCGGCGCCGGGTCGAACGCAGCGGCCAGCGGATCGACCTGACCGCCAAGGAGTTCGCCCTGCTGGAAATGCTCCTGCGCCGCCAGGGCGAAGTCCTGCCCAAGTCGCTGATTGCGTCCCAGGTCTGGGACATGAATTTCGACAGCGACACCAATGTCATCGAGGTGGCGATCCGCCGCCTGCGCCTGAAGATCGACGATGAATTCCCCAACAAGCTGATCCACACCGTGCGCGGCATGGGCTACGTGCTTGAAGAGCGCCCCGCCTGATGCGCCGTCTCTCCTTGAGCAGCCGCCTGGCGCTGTTGTTTGCCGCCTGCACCGCCGTGGTGTCGCTGTTCGCCGGGGTGCTGTTCAGCCGCGCCAGTGAGGCGCACTTTGTTGAACTCGACCAGCAATTGCTGAACGCCAAGCTGATGGGCTTGCGTCGCGCCCTGCACGACTTTCAATCGAGTGACAGCGAAGTGAAGCTGACGGAGGAACTGAGCCGGCAGGCTGATCTGTCACTGCGCATCACCGGCAGCGACGGTCAGCACTGGTATGACAGCTCGGCAAACCTTCCGCAGTTATTGCCGCGCCAGCCCGGATTGTCGACGGTGAGCCATGAAGGCACGGATTACCGCGTGCTGAACGCGCCGCTTGCTGCGGACAAACCCGATTCACCGCAACTGACCCTGATGCTGGACATCACCCACCACCAGCACTTTCTGCAACGCATGCAGCATCTGATCTGGCTGACCGTCGGCCTGTCAGCCCTTGCCACCGCACTGCTGGGGGCCTGGGCGGCGCGTAGCGGCTTGCGCCCGTTGCGGCGCATCAGCGCGGTCGCCAGCGGGGTTTCCGCGCAATCGCTGAACATGCGGCTGCCTGAAGAAAACATGCCACCGGAACTGGCGGAAATGGCCCACAACTTCAACGCCATGCTCGGACGCCTCGACGACTCTTTTCAGCGCCTGTCCGCGTTCTCTGCCGACATTGCCCATGAATTGCGCACGCCATTGTCGAACCTGCTGACCCACACCCAGGTCACCCTCACCCGCCCCCGCCCCATCGAGGACTACCGCGAAGCCCTGCACAGCAACCTCGAGGAGCTGCAATGGATGGCGCAACTGGTCAACGACATGCTGTATCTGGCCAAGGCGGACCATGGGCTGTTGATGCCCAAGCGCGAGCCATTGGAGCTGGGACAGGAAGCGGATCTGCTGCTGGAGTTTTTTGCGCCGCTGGCCGAAGACGCCCGGGTGACATTGAGCCGTGACGGTAATGCGTGCATGGAAGGTGATCGCAGTATGTTGCGTCGGGCGCTGTCCAATCTGCTGGACAATGCGTTGCGGTTCACGCCGGCCGAGGGCGAGGTGCGGTTGCGGATTGTCGAGCAGCCAAAAGAATTGCGCCTGACCGTTGAAAATACGGGCCAACAGATTTCCGAAGATCTATTGCCGCGCCTGTTTGACCGGTTTTATCGGGCCGATCCTGCACGTCGCGAAGGCAGCAGTGAACATGCCGGGTTGGGGTTGGCGATTACGCAGTCAATCATTCGCGCCCACGGCGGGCAGATTCGTTGCGAATCGGAGAATGGGTGGACGCGGTTTGTGATCGAGTTGCCAAGGGAGGTTTGAGGCCAGCAGTTCCGGCCTCTTCGCGAGCAAGCCCGCTCCCACAGGGGAACGCATTCCAATGTGGGAGCGGGCTTGCTCGCGAAAGCGGTGTAACGGCTTACGAATAGCGCAATGCGTGAGCCGGTTCGATCTTCGCCGCACGCCACGCCGGGTAAACGGTGGCGAGGAAGCTCAATACAAACCCTGCAGAACAGATCAGCACCACATCCCCGCCTTGCAGCTCGGACGGCAGGTTGCTGACGAAATACACGTCGGAACTGAAGATGTGCTGCCCGCTGACCCGCTCGATCCAGCCCACGATCTGGCTGACGTTCAACGCGGCAATCACGCCCAGCACACCGCCAATCAGGGTGCCGACAATACCGATCACCGTGCCCTGCACCATGAAGATCGCCATGATCTGCCGCGGCGTGGCACCGATGGTGCGCAGGATCGCGATGTCCGCGCCCTTGTCGTTCACCACCATGATCAGGGTCGCGATGATGTTGAACGCCGCCACTGCGACGATCATCAGCAACAGCAGGCCGATCATGGTTTTTTCCATCTTCATCGCACTGAACAGGCTGCCCTGGGTGTGGGTCCAGTCGTCAGCCCTGTAGGCGGCACCCAACCCCGTGGCGATGTCGCTCGACACTTGCGGCGCGGCATACAGGTCCTTCACCGCCAGGCGCACGCTCTGCACCTGATCCGGCTCCCAGTGCTGCATCTGCGCGGCGTCGGCCATGTGGATCAGGGCCATGGTGCCATCCAGCTCGGCACCGACCTTGAACACGCCGACCACATTCAGCCGTTGCATGCGCGGGGTAATGCCGCCCGGCGCATTGCTGACTTCCGGCACGATCAGGGTGATCTTGTCGCCGACGTTCAAGCGGAAGCGCCGCGCCGTGATCTCGCCGATCACCACGCCGAATTCGCCAGGTTTCAGGGCCTCGAGACTGCCCTGGACGATGTGCTTGGCGACGATCGACACCTGGCCTTCCAGCGCCGGGTCGACACCGCTGACCTGGATGGGCTGCATCGTGCCCTTGTAGGACAGCATGCCTTCCATCTCGGTGAACGGCACCGCCGCCGTCACTTCCGGGTTTTTCATCGCCGCCGCTGCCACGGGCTTCCAGTCGTCAATCGGGTTGACGCCGACGATGGTGGCATGCGGCACCATGCCGAGGATGCGCGAGCTCATTTCGCGCTGGAAGCCGTTCATCACCGACAACACCACGATCATGGCGAGCACGCCCAGGGCGAGGCCTATCATCGAGGTCATCGAGATGAAGGAAACAAAGCGATTACGACGCTTGGCGCGGGTATAGCGCGTGCCGATAAAGATCGATAACGGTCTGAACATTCGCTGGGGCACCGTATAAAAATAAAAGACCCGACGCCTTTCCGGGCATCGGGTTGCAGCCAATCAGATGGGCGTGAGGCAACCTTCCTGCAGGTGCAGGACGCGGTCCATCTGGCGGGCCAGGTTCATGTCGTGGGTCACCACCAGGAACGCCGTGCGCATCGAGGTGCTGAGTTCCAGCATCAAGTCCTGGATCCCCTGGGCGGTGTGGGCGTCGAGGTTGCCGGTCGGCTCGTCGAGCATCACCAGGCCCGGTGTGTTGACCAGGGCGCGGGCGATGGCCACGCGCTGGCGCTCACCACCGGACAATTCGGCCGGTTTGTGTTCCAGCCGGTGGCCCAGCCCTACCCGCTCCAGCAGCGCCGTGGCACGCTGACGCGCTTGCGGGATCGCGGTCTTGCCGATCAGCAGCGGCATGCAGACGTTTTCCAGCGCGGTGAATTCCGGCAGCAGGTGGTGGAACTGGTACACGAAACCCAGGGCTCGGTTACGCAACAGGCCGCGCTTCTTCTCGCTCAGCGCCGACAGTTCTTCGCCATCGAGCCAGACGCTGCCCTTGGTCGGCGTATCGAGGCCGCCCAACAGGTTGAGCAAGGTGCTTTTGCCCGAGCCCGACTTGCCGACAATCGCCACACGCTCGCCCGGATACATTTCCAGTTGCAGCCCGGCCAGGACCTCTACCGACTCCGGACCTTCCTCGTAGGATTTGCCCAGGTTGCGGCAGCTCAAGATTGCTTTATCACTCATGCCCGACTCACTCATAACGTAGCGCCTCCGCAGGCTGGGTGCGCGCGGCACGCCAGGCTGGATACAGGGTGGCGAGGAAACTCAGGATCAACGCGGCGGCGCAGACCATGACAACGTCCTGGCTCTGCACTTGCGACGGCAGGTAATCGATGAAGTACACGTCGGCGTTGAGGAATTTGTGGCCGATCAGGCCTTCGAGGGCCGAGATCGCGGCACTGACATTCAGTGCGGCGAAGATCCCGACCACGGCGCCAATGGCCGTGCCAACCACGCCAATGACCGTACCCTGCACCATGAAGGTGCGCATGATCGTGCCCGGCGTGGCGCCCAGTGTGCGCAGGATCGCGATGTCGCCCTTCTTGTCGTTCACCACCATCACCAGCGTGGAAATGATGTTGAATGCCGCGACGGCAACGATCAGCAGCAGCAACAGGCCGATCATGGCTTTTTCCATGCGGATCGCCTGGTACAGATTGCCGTGGGTGCGGGTCCAGTCGCGAGCGTAGAAACGGTCTTCGCCGAGGTCGCGGGCGATGCTCCACGCGGTGCGCGGCGCCTGGAACAGATCGTCGAACTTCAGGCGCAGGCCCTGGACCTGATCCGGTTTCCAGCGATGCAGCCGGGCCAGATCCTGCAGGTTGGTGACGCCGAGGTAGCCATCGAGCTCACCGGCGCCGACGTGGAAAATGCCGACCACGGTAAAGCGCTTCATGCGCGGGAACATCCCGGCCGGGGTCACGGTGACCTCCGGCGCGACGAAGGTCAGCTTGTCGCCGATGACCGCACCGAGCTTGGCCGCGGCCTTGTCGCCGATGACGATGCCGAACTCGCCCGGCAGCAGGTCGTCGAGTTTGCCCTGGGTCATGAAGTGATCGATGATCGACACCTGGCGCTCTTGCGCCGGGTCGATGGCATTGAGCAGGACCTTCGAGACCTTGCCGTTATTGGTCAGCAACCCCTGCATTTGCGTAAACGGCGCCACGGCCGTCACTTGCGGGTTCTGCCTGACCTTGGCCGCCAGGCTTTGCCAATCGCTGATCGGTTCGCCGGACTCGATGGTCGCGTGGGGCACCATGCCCAGCACGCGGGTGCGCATCTCATGATCGAAGCCGTTCATCACCGACAGCACCACGATCATCACGACCACGCCAAGGGCGAGCCCGATCATCGAAGTCAGGGAAATGAATGACACAAAATGATTGCGACGCTTTGCACGGGTGTAACGCGTGCCGATAAATACGAAGAGAGGTCTGAACATGTCGGGGCTTGTTCGGAGGGAAAAGGAACGTCCTTGTGGCGGGGGTCGATAACCAGCTTTACACTCAGACCACCGCCGCTACCATGGGTTCGCCATGTCGACATTAGATGAAGAAGATCGCCGCGAATACTACCGTATCGAGGATACGATCGCACTGGAAATTCGGCCCCTGTCCGCTTCTGAAGCCGCAGGCCAGGAAGTGTTGCAGGATGCTTCCCCACTCTTCAACTTGCTCAGCGAACTGCACCTCAGTGAATTCGAGTCGCAGCACCTGTTGCGCCAGATCAATGAGCGCGACCGCAACATTGCGGCATTCTTGAAATCCCAGAACAAACGCATCGATCTGCTGAGCCAGGTGATCGCCATCACCGTGCTCGGGCAGATCGGAGAACCGCAGCCGGTGATCATCTCCGAAGGCGGCATCGACTTTCAGCATCCATCGCCCATCGCCGCCGGCGCACACCTGTCGGTCAAGCTGGTGCTGATGCCGCAAGCCCTGGGCCTGCTGCTGCGCGCCCGCGTCACCCATTGCGACCGCAAGGGCGATGGCTATGACGTCGGCACCGAGTTCGAACACCTGACCGACGCCCAGCGCCAATTGTTGGCCCGCCACATCTTGCAGAAGCAGGCCCAGGTACGACGCCTGGCCCGCGAACAACTCGAATCAGGCAATTAATTTAAGGAAGAACCGTGACCCTCATCTACGGCCATCGCGGCGCCAAGGGCGAAGCACCGGAAAACACCCTGACCAGCTTTCAGGAATGTCTCAAGCACGGCGTGCGCCGCTGCGAACTGGACCTGCACCTGTCCAGGGACGGCGAGTTGATGGTCATCCACGACCCGACCCTCAAGCGCACCACCGACCGTCGCGGCAAGGTCGTCGAACACACGGCGGCAGAGCTTGTGACCTATGACGCGCGCAAGGGTGGCCCGGGCTGGATCAAGCCGTGCCCCATTCCGACGCTGGAAGAACTGTTCGAGAAGTGCGACTTCGATCACTGGCAGCTGGAAGTCAAGAGCGCATCACGGATGCGTGCCGCGACCACCGTGCTGGCGATTCGCGAAATGGTCCAGCGTCATGGCCTGATGGACAAGGTGACCATCACCTCGAGCTCCCGTGAAGTGCTCAAGGCTGCATTGGAGCTGGTGCCGGACGTGTCCCGCGGACTGGTGGCCGAGTACGCCTGGCTCGACCCGTTGAAGGTCGCGGCCAGTTATGGCTGTGAGATTCTGGCGCTGAACTGGACCCTGTGTACGCCGGAACGCCTGCAAAAGGCGCAGCGTCAGGGGTTGCATGTGTCGGTGTGGACCGTCAACGAGCCTGCGCTGATGCGCAGACTCGCCGACTTCGGCGTTGACAGCCTGATTACAGACTTTCCCGGTTTGGCCAGCGCCACGCTCGAGAATTGCTGAAATCGGTCTCCCCGGCCGGCTCAGGCCACCGGCCGGAGCCGCTCAAAAAAGCCGGTTGAGGCCGTCGTACGCCGCGACCCGATAGGCTTCGGCCATGGTCGGGTAGTTGAACGTGGTGTTGACGAAATACTTCAGGGTGTTCTGTTCGCCCGGCTGGTTCATGATCGCCTGACCGATGTGCACGATCTCCGACGCCTGATAACCGAAGCAGTGAACGCCCAGCACTTCCAGGGTTTCACGGTGGAACAGGATCTTCAGCATGCCTTGCGGCTCGCCGGCAATCTGCGCCCGCGCCATGCTCTTGAAGAACGCCTTGCCGACTTCGTACGGCACCTTGGCCTGGGTCAGCTCCTGCTCGTTCTTGCCGATCGAGCTGATCTCCGGAATGGTGTAGATGCCGGTCGGCACGTCATTCACGAAACGCCAGCTGCCGTTGTCGACAATGCTGCCAGCGGCCGAGCGGCCCTGGTCGTGGGCGGCACTGGCCAGGCTCGGCCAGCCGATCACGTCACCGGCGCCATAGATATTCGGCACGCAGGTGCGATACGCCTCGTCGACTTCGATCTGGCCACGACTGTTGACCTTCACGCCGATGTTTTCCAGACCCAACTGATCGGTGTTGCCGGTACGGCCGTTGCACCAGAGCAAGGCGTCGGCCTTGATCTTCTTACCGGACTTGAGATGCAGGATCACGCCGTTGTCCACGCCTTCGACGCGGTCATACTCTTCGTTGTGGCGAACCGTGATGTTGTTGTTGCTGAAGTGATAGCTCAGGGCCTGGGAGATTTCCGAGTCCAGGAAGCTCAGCAACTGGCCACGGTTGTCCACCAGCTCGACCAGCACACCCAGGCCGCTGAAGATCGAGGCGTATTCGCAACCGATCACGCCTGCGCCGTAAACGATGAGTTTGCGCGGGGTGTGGCCGAGGCTGAGGATGGTGTCGCTATCGTAGATACGCGGGTGGTGGAAATCGATGTCCGCCGGGCGATACGGACGCGAACCGGTGGCGATGATGATGTGCTTGGCCACCAGTTTCTCGACCACGCCGTTGGCGCAGACCACTTCGATGGTTTGCTCGTCGGCGAAGCTGCCGGTGCCGAAGAACACGTCGACGCGGTTGCGGGCGTAGTAGCCGGTACGCGAAGCGACTTGCTTGGAGATGACTTTCTCGGCGCTTTTCAGCACGTCCGGGAACGAGAACCAGCGCGGCTCACCAATGGCCCGGAACATCGGGTTGGTGTTGAACTGCATGATCTGCCGCACCGAGTGACGCAGTGCCTTGGACGGGATGGTGCCCAAGTGAGTGCAGTTGCCGCCGACCTGGCGACGGCTATCGACCATCGCCACCTTGCGCCCTGCCTTGGCGGCGTTCATTGCCGCGCCTTCCCCCGCCGGGCCGGAACCCAACACCACCACGTCGTAGTTGTAGACAGCCATGCGTACTCCTCAGAACAGGCCGCGGCACCCTCGGCACCTGCGGCTAAATCACGCCAATCTGTGGCATGAAGGAACAATTTGGGGCCAGTGCAGAACCCGGACACAGTCTATAGAAGCGTCAACGCCGGGCACATTAACCCTTGGTCGCGTCGTAGGCTACTTTTGCCTGCGCTACAACGCCAGTTTTCAATGCTCAAATCGCCGAAATCATTCGGTTTTTTTGCCACTGAGGCGTTCAAAAGCGTGACTGCTGCGTGTGACGAAACCTGTATCGGCACGAATCACAAAAAATGCGCCGATATCGTGTTTTTCCGCGAAGTCCCAACCGCGCTCCGGGCCGAGAATCAGCAACAGCGTCGATAAGCCATCGGCCATCAGCGCTGAAGGATGAATCACCGTGACGGACGCCAGGGCGTGTGAGACCGGCGCACCGGTGCGGGCATCGAAGGTGTGGGAAAAACGTTGCCCGCCCTGCTGGAAATAATTCCGGTAGTCGCCGGAAGTTGAAAGGCCATAACCGTCGACCACAATGACGCGCTCGGCCACCTGCCGATCATCCCGCGGCTCTTCCAGGGCAATGCGCCATGGCGAGCCGTCGGGTTTCTTGCCGGCCGCCTTGAGCTCGCCTGTCGCCTCCGCGAGGTAGTCGTGGATGCCCATCGCCTCGAGTCTTGCGGCAATCGTGTCCACCGTATAACCGGCGGCGATGCTGTTGAAATCGACCTCGACGGCGGCGTCCTTGCACAACGTGTCGCCATCGATGCGCAAGTGCTGGTGACCGACGCGCTGGCGGGCTTCATCAAGCGCTTCGGCGGCCGGGACCTTCTCCTCTCGGGCCTGCGGACCAAATCCCCAGAGGTTCAGCAATGGCTCCACCGTCAGATCGTAGGAACCCTCGCTTTGCACGGACAGTTGCTCGCCCACGCGGACCAACTCGAGGATCGACGCCGGCATTGCCTGACAGCGGTTGGCCGGTAATGCATTGAAGCGCTCGATGTCCGAGTCGCTGCGGTAGGTCGACATGCGCAGGTCCACATCAGCGAGGATTTGCTCGACCTGGACACGGACTTCGTCCGGCGCCGGAAGGCCGGCATGGCGTACGTACTTGATCGAATAAGTGCTGCCCATGGTCGGACCGCTGAAGCTTTCCAGGGCGTCGCTACTGCCACAGCCTGATAGTGCGCCGAGCAGCAAAAATGCCACCCCCTGCCACCTGATCAACAATTCCCGAGCTCCCCAATACATCCCCTGACACGCCGCCAGGGCCAGCCATTATGCGATAGAACTGTGGGAGCGGGCTTGCTCGCGAAGAGGCCAGCACACTCAACAGAGATGTCGACTGATCCACCGCTTTCGCGAGCAAGCCCGCTCCCACAATTTTGATCTTCAGTGACCGCCAATCCCACGGCCGGCCACAATCCCTGTGGGAGCGGGCTTGGTCCGGGCGGCGATCCGACGAAGAGGCCAGGCCGAATAACACATCCATCAACAGACAAAAGCAGCCCAAACAAAAACGCCCCGAACAAAGTCGGGGCGTTTTCATGTGCGGCTAAGGCTTAGCGCGGGAATGCTGGCGGGTTTACACCGGCCATGTCTTCCATCACGCGAACCACCTGGCAGCTGTAACCGAACTCGTTGTCGTACCAGACGTACAGAACAACGCGGTTATCCTGGGTGATGGTCGCTTCAGCGTCCACTACGCCTGCGTGGCGCGAGCCAACGAAGTCGGTGGAAACCACTTCCTGGGAGCTCACGTAGTCGATCTGCTTGTGCAGGTCCGAGTGCATGGCCATCTGGCGCAGGTACTCGTTGATCTCTTCGCGAGTGGTGGCCTTTTCCAGGTTCAGGTTCAGGATGGCCATCGACACGTTCGGCGTAGGAACGCGAATCGCGTTGCCGGTCAGCTTGCCCTTGAGCACTGGCAGTGCCTTGGCGGCTGCGGTGGCGGCACCGGTCTCGGTGATAACCATGTTCAGCGGCGCGGCGCGGCCACGACGGCTGCCCTTGTGGAAGTTGTCGATCAGGTTCTGGTCGTTGGTGAACGAGTGAACGGTTTCGACGTGGCCGTTGACGATGCCGTACTTGTCGTTGACTGCCTTGAGCACCGGCACGATGGCGTTGGTGGTGCAGGAAGCCGCCGAGATGATCTTGTCGTCAGGGGTGATGTCGCCGTGGTTGATGCCGTGCACGATGTTCTTCAGCGCGCCCTTGCCAGGTGCGGTGAGGATCACGCGGGCAGCGCCCGGGCAGGCCAGGTGCTGGCCCAGGCCGTCGGCGTCACGCCATACACCGGTGTTGTCGACGATCAGAGCGTTTTCGATGCCGTACTGGGTGTAGTCGACTTCGGTCGGGCTCTTGGCGTAGATAACCTGGATCAGGTTGCCGTTGGCGGTGATGGTGTTGTTGGCTTCATCGATGGTGATGGTGCCATCGAACGGACCATGCACCGAGTCACGACGCAGCAGGCTGGCGCGCTTGACCAGGTCGTTCTCGGCGCCCTTGCGGACAACGATGGCACGCAGGCGCAGGCCGTCGCCGCCACCGGTTTTCTCGATCAGGATGCGCGCCAGCAGACGGCCGATACGACCGAAGCCGTAGAGGACAACGTCGGTGCCTTTGCGGGCCGATGCGTTTTGCTGGCCAACCACGTCGGCCAGTTCTTCACGGACGAACTGCTCGGCAGTACGGCCATTGCCTTCGGCCTTGAATTTGGCCGCCAGCTTGCCCAGGTCCACCGAGGCGGCGCCGAGCTTGAGTTCGCTCATCGCCTTGATCAGCGGGAATGTTTCGTGGACGGACAGCTCGCTTTCGTCGGACTGACGGTGACGAGCAAAGCGGTGAGCTTTGAGAATCGCAATGACTGAACGATTGATCAGGCTGCGGCCATAGATCGAGCTCACCACGTTGTTATTGCGGTAGAGCTGACCGATAAGCGGAATCATCGCTTCTGCGAGTGCTTCACGGTCGATCCATTCACCAAGACACTGGTCGGGCTTCTGAGTCACGGGAACCTTCCACATGTAGGGGCAGAAAAAAGGGGCTACATTATGCCGCCGAGTGACAGCCGTAGCAATGCGCGCCCGTCGTGCTTTACGTAACAATTCGTCGTTCAAAAAAATTGCGCCTCGCGCAAACCCAATAAAACCGGGGCTTTCAGCGCAGTCAATTTTTTGGAGGTCGCGCTACCTTATCCGTAACCCTCCGTAACACTCGTTGTATTTGCCACTACATATTCAATAACTTCCGGCAAAAAACCGCCGAATTTTGTCTTTACCACTACATTTCACCAAACCCGTGCTTTAGACGCAGTCAGCAACTGACAGGCGGCATCGTAGGCCGCTACAATTACCGACTTTGTCGCAACGCTTGGAGCTCAACCTTCCGTGCCCGTTCTGCGTCTACCGCTTCTCCCTGCCGCGGCAGGTAAACAGCACTGGGGCAATCTGCCCGGTGCCGCCCTGAGCCTGGCCATCGCCGAGGCCGCCAGCGCTGCCAAGCGCTTTACCCTGCTGCTGACCGCCGACAGCCAAAGTGCCGAACGGCTGGAACAGGAGCTGGGTTTCTTCGCCCCGGATTTGCCCGTACTGCACTTTCCCGACTGGGAAACCCTGCCCTACGACCTGTTCTCGCCGCACCAGGACATCATTTCCCAGCGCATCGCCAGCCTGTACCGGTTGCCGGAGCTGAGTCATGGCGTACTGGTGGTGCCGATCACGACCGCCCTGCATCGCCTGGCACCGACCAAATTCCTGCTCGGCAGCAGCCTGGTGCTGGACATCGGCCAGAAACTCGACGTCGAGCAAATGCGCACCCGGCTTGAAGCCACGGGTTATCGCTACGTCGATACGGTGTATGAACACGGCGAGTTCACCGTTCGCGGCTCGTTGATCGACCTGTTCCCGATGGGCAGCAAGTTGCCGTATCGCATCGACCTGTTCGACGACGAAATCGAAACCCTGCGCACCTTCGACCCGGAGAACCAGCGGTCCATCGACAAAGTCGACTCGGTCAAGCTGTTACCGGCCAAGGAGTTTCCGCTGCAGAAAGAAGCGGTCACCCGTTTCAAGGCGCGCTTCCGTGAGCGTTTTGACGTCGACTTCCGCCGCTGCCCGATCTTCCAGGACCTGAGCAGCGGGATCACCCCGGCCGGCATCGAGTACTACCTGCCGCTGTTCTTCGAAGAAACCTCGACGCTGTTCGATTATTTGCCCCAGGACACGCAAGTGTTTTCCCTGCCGGGCATCGAGCAAGCCGCAGAAAACTTCTGGAACGACGTGCGCAATCGCTATGAAGAACGCCGCGTCGACCCGTCCCGTCCTTTATTGCCGCCCGCCGAACTGTTCCTGCCGGTAGAGGATTGCTTTGCCCGCCTGAAAAGCTGGCCGCGGGTGGTTGCCAGCCAGCAGGACGTCGAGCCCGGCGTCGGTCGCGAACGCTTCCCCGCGCGGGAACTGCCGAACCTGGCCATCGAAGCCAAGGCCACCCAGCCGCTGGCGGCGTTGGCCGGTTTCCTCGACGAGTTTCCCGGGCGCGTGCTGTTTACCGCCGAATCCGCAGGCCGTCGCGAGGTGCTGCTGGAACTACTGGAACGCCTGAAGCTGCGACCGAAAACCGTCGACAGCTGGCCGGATTTCGTCGCTGGCAAAGACCGCCTGGCGATCACCATCGCGCCGCTGGATGAAGGCCTGGTGCTGGACGATCCAGCCCTGGCCCTGGTAGCCGAAAGCCCGTTGTTCGGCCAGCGCGTGATGCAGCGCCGTCGCCGCGAAAAGCGCGCCGATGCCAACAACGATGCCGTCATCAAGAACCTCACCGAGCTGCGCGAAGGTGCGCCGGTGGTGCACATCGACCACGGTGTCGGCCGTTACCTGGGCCTGGCAACCCTGGAAATCGACAACCAGACCGCCGAATTCCTTGCCCTGGAATACGCCGAAGGCGCCAAGCTCTACGTACCGGTGGCCAACCTGCACCTGATCGCCCGCTACACCGGCAGCGATGACGCCCTGGCCCCGCTGCACCGCCTCGGTTCCGAGACCTGGCAGAAGGCCAAGCGCAAAGCCGCCGAACAGGTACGCGACGTGGCCGCCGAGTTGCTCGACATCTATGCACGCCGCGCCGCTCGCGAAGGCTACGCTTTCGCCGATCCGAAAGCCGACTACGCCACCTTCAGCGCCGGCTTCCCGTTCGAAGAAACCCCGGACCAGCAGACCACCATCGAGGCGGTGCGCGAAGACATGCTCGCGCCCAAGCCCATGGATCGCCTGGTGTGCGGCGACGTCGGCTTCGGCAAGACCGAAGTGGCGATGCGCGCCGCGTTCATCGCGGTGCACGGTGGTCGCCAAGTGGCGATCCTGGTGCCGACCACCCTGCTCGCCCAGCAGCATTACAACAGCTTCCGCGACCGCTTCGCCGACTGGCCGGTGACCGTGGAAGTGATGAGCCGCTTCAAGTCGGCCAAGGAAGTGAATGCCGCCGTCGCCGATCTGGCCGAAGGCAAGATCGACATCGTCATCGGCACGCACAAGCTGCTGCAGGACGACGTGAAGATCAAAAACCTCGGTCTGGTGATCATCGACGAGGAACACCGTTTCGGCGTGCGCCAGAAAGAACAGCTCAAGGCCCTGCGCAGCGAAGTCGACATCCTGACCCTGACCGCCACGCCGATTCCGCGCACGCTGAACATGGCGGTGTCGGGCATGCGTGACCTGTCGATCATCGCCACCCCGCCAGCCCGCCGCCTGTCGGTGCGCACCTTCGTCATGGAGCAGAACAAGAGCACGGTCAAAGAGGCCTTGCTGCGTGAGTTGCTGCGTGGCGGCCAGGTCTATTACCTGCACAACGACGTGAAGACCATCGAGAAATGCGCCGCCGACCTCGCCGAGCTGGTACCGGAAGCACGGATCGGCATCGGTCACGGGCAGATGCGCGAGCGCGAACTCGAACAGGTGATGAGCGACTTCTACCACAAGCGCTTCAACGTGCTGATCGCCTCGACCATCATCGAGACCGGCATCGACGTACCGAGCGCCAACACCATCATCATCGAGCGTGCGGACAAGTTCGGCCTGGCCCAGTTGCACCAGCTGCGCGGCCGGGTCGGACGCAGTCACCACCAGGCCTATGCCTACCTGCTGACGCCACCGCGCCAGCAAATCACGCCGGACGCGGAAAAGCGCCTGGAAGCGATCGCCAACACCCAGGACCTCGGCGCGGGCTTCGTGCTCGCCACCAACGACCTGGAAATCCGTGGTGCCGGCGAACTGCTCGGTGACGGTCAGAGCGGGCAGATCCAGGCGGTCGGCTTTACGCTGTACATGGAAATGCTCGAACGCGCGGTGAAGTCGATCCGCAAGGGCGAGCAGCCGAACCTCGATCAACCGCTCGGCGGTGGTCCTGAAGTCAACCTGCGGGTACCGGCGCTGATTCCGGAAGACTACCTGCCGGATGTCCACGCCCGCCTGATTCTCTACAAGCGCATTGCCTCGGCCACCGATGAGGACGGCCTCAAGGATTTGCAGGTGGAGATGATCGATCGTTTCGGCCTGTTGCCGGAACCGACCAAGAACCTGATCCGCATCACTGCATTGAAGCTGCAGGCTGAGCAACTGGGCATCAAGAAAGTCGATGGCGGCCCGCAAGGCGGTCGCGTCGAGTTCGCTGCGCAGACGCCGGTCGACCCGCTGACCCTGATCAAGCTGATCCAGAGCCAGCCAAAACGCTACAAATTCGAAGGGGCCACGATGTTCAAGTTCATGGTTCCGATGGAGCGCCCGGAAGAGCGCTTTAATACTGTAGAGGCGCTGTTCGAGCGCCTCGTTCCGAAAACTGCTTGAAGGACGCCGCATGCGCCTGTTCCGCTCACTGACCCTGCTGACCCTTTTGATGCCAGCGCTGGTCGCCCCCACGGCCTTTGCCGATGACCTGTATCAGGTCGAAATGATTCTGGTCCGGCAAAACGCCGTGCCGGCGATTGTCAGTCGCGCCGCACCGGAAGACTGGGCCGCTGGCGCCCAACCCGTCAGCCCCGACAGCCTGCGCACGCCAAGCCTGAATGGCGAGGTGGAAAAACTCACCAGCAGCGCCGACTACACGGTGTTGCTGCACAAGGCCTGGCAACAGACGCTCGGCGAAAACGCCAGCAAAGTGGCGATCAGCGACGGCAAGGAACAATATGGTCAGTTCCCGATCGAGGGCACGCTGAGCATGAAGCTGGGACGCTTTACCGACGTCGACGCCGATTTCTGGGTCAATCAGATTGATGCCAATGGCATGGTGACAGCCAGCGAGCGCTTGAAACAGGAAAGCCACACCAAGAACGGCCAGTTGAACTTCCTCGACAACGGCCACCTCGGCCTGCTGATCAAGATCACTTCGCTGACCGCCCCCGCCCCCCGAGCAGCTCCCGAAGAAATTCCGGACTGATTCCCCATGTCCGCGACCCTGAGCAAACCCCTGGCACCATCCTGGGTCAGCCGATTCAAGGAACAGAGCCTGGAACGCGGTCGCCGTTACGCGCTGGAGAATCGTGTCAGGATCGTCGAGGCCGGCGACGCAACCATAGTCGCCGCATGCGAAGGCTCGGGCGGTAACGTCTACCGTCAGACCATTCGCCTGCGCGAGTCAGCCAAAGGCACGCTGCTGATGGTCGATGCCATCTGCTCCTGCCCGGTCCACAACAACTGCAAACATTGCGCAGCGGTGCTCCTGCAAGTGCAGGAAACCCTCGACTACCCCGCTGCCGCCAAAGACGCCGAACTCCTGGAAAAACTCCAGGCCGTCCTGGAAAACCGCAGCCCGAAAGCCCCGCCGCAAGTGCTGGTGGACAATGTGCAGCCGGTGCCACGCCTGTGGCTGGCCAGCATCGAGTTCAGCGCCTTCGAACCGCGCAACGGGCGAATGCAGCGTTACATCCAGCATCGTGCGGCGCTGTCCTTCAGCTATCTGGACGAATACGTTTCCGGACAGAAAAACACCGATATCCTGATTCGCCAGGAAACCCAGACGCTGCGGATAAAACGCCACCCGGACGTGGAACAGTCCTACAGGGAACAGTTGCGAATCCTCGGCTTCAAAGTCGCTACCCGGCAAAGCAAGGCCTTGCCAGAAAGTGCCGGCGAGCTGTTCGAAATGGTCAATGACAGCACCTGGTTGACCTTTACCCTCAATGAACTGCCGAAGTTGCGCACCCAGGGCTGGGAATTGCAGATCGACGAGGACTTCGGTTTCGACCTGACGGCGGTAGACGACTGGTACGCCACGGTCGAACAGGCACCGGAGCGCGACTGGTTCGACCTGGAACTGGGGATCATTGTCAACGGCGAGCGCCTGAGCCTGTTGCCGATCCTGCTCAACCTGATGCGCTCCCACACCGAAATCCTCAACCCGGAGCGCCTTGCCCGACGCCGCGACGACGAGTTGATCCTGGTCAACATCCCCCATCGCCCGAACTCCGAGCACGGCCCACTGCAAGTCGCCCTGCCCTTCGGCCGCCTGAAACCGGTGCTGGCCACCCTCGGCGAGTTCTACCTGCAGGAGCCCGGCGACACCACGTTGCGCCTGAGCAAGGCCGATGCCACGCGCCTGAACCCGCTGGAAGACATGCCACTGCTCTGGGAGGGTGGCGAACAGATCCGCACCTTTGCCCAGCGCCTGCGCGACATCAAGGACCACACGGCCGCCGCCCCGGACGGCCTGAATGCGACGCTGCGTCCGTATCAGCTTGAGGGCTTGAGCTGGATGCAATCACTGCGACAGCTTGAAGTGGGTGGCATTCTCGCGGACGACATGGGTCTGGGCAAAACCCTGCAGACACTGGCGCACGTGCTGAGCGAGAAAAACGCCGGCCGTCTCGATCGGCCGTGCATGGTGGTGATGCCGACCAGCCTGATTCCCAACTGGCTCGACGAAGCAGCGCACTTTACGCCGCAGCTCAAGGTCCTGGCGCTGTACGGCGCCAGCCGCAAAAAACACTTCGACAAGTTGGCTGACTACGACCTGATCCTGACCACCTATGCGCTGCTGCCCAAGGATGTCGAGCGCCTGGCGGCGCAGCCCTTACACATATTGGTGCTGGATGAAGCGCAGTACATCAAGAATCCGACCAGCAAGGCCGCCCAGGCTGCCCGCGAACTCAATGCCCGGCAGCGCCTGTGCCTGAGCGGCACACCGCTGGAAAACCACCTCGGCGAACTCTGGTCACTGTTTCACTTCCTCTTGCCCGGCTGGCTCGGTGACGTCAAAAGCTTCAACCGCGATTACCGCGTGCCGATCGAAAAACGCACCAGCGAGGTCAGGCTTCAGCACCTCAACGGCCGGATCAAGCCCTTCCTGCTGCGCCGCACCAAGGAACAGGTGGCCACCGAGCTGCCGCCGAAAACCGAGATCATCCACTGGGTCGAACTCAACGAGGCCCAGCGTGACGTTTACGAAACCATGCGCCTGGCCATGGACAAGAAAGTCCGCGACGAGATCACCCGCAAAGGCGTGGCCCGCAGCCAGATCATCATTCTCGAAGCGCTGCTGAAACTGCGTCAGGTGTGCTGCGACTTGCGCCTGGTCAACGAGGCGACCCTGCCAAGCCGTGGCAGCACCTCGGGCAAACTCGACAGCCTGATGGAAATGCTCGAGGAATTGTTCGAGGAAGGTCGGCGGATCCTGCTGTTCTCGCAGTTCACTTCAATGTTGTCGCTGATTGAGGATGAGCTGAACAAGCGTGGAATCGCCTACGCCCTGCTGACCGGCCAGACCCGCGACCGCCGCACACCGGTGAAGGAATTCCAGAGCGGCAAACGTCAGATTTTTCTGATCAGCCTGAAGGCCGGCGGCGTTGGCCTGAACCTGACCGAAGCGGACACGGTGATTCATTACGACCCGTGGTGGAACCCGGCGACGGAAAACCAGGCGACCGACCGGGCGTATCGCATTGGTCAGGAGAAGCCCGTGTTCGTTTACAAACTGATTGCGCGCGGCACGGTGGAAGAGAAGATCCAGCACCTGCAGAAGGAAAAATCCGACCTCGCGGCCGGCGTGCTGGATGGGCGCAAGGCCGGGGACTGGAAACTGCAGAGCGACGATATCGAGGCGTTGTTTGCGCCGTTGCCGGAAAATCTCGGAAAGCGCTGAGATTTGCGGTGCTTTTTAGTCCGCCATCGCGAGCAAGCTCGCTCCCACAGTGGCCGCGTCGAACACAAACTCTACGAACGCCACTAAACCTGTGGGAGCGAGCTTGCTCGCGATGAAGTCAACTCGATATCAAGCGGAGCTCAGCCCTTGAGCACCCGCGCCAACGTCGATTTCACCTTGCCCATGCCGTCATGCAACGCCTGCTCGATCTCGGCCATGGTAATCACCGCCGTCGACTTGCCCGCCGCCGGGTTTACCACCAGTGCCAGACAGGCGTATTCCAGTTCCAGCTCGCGGGCCAGGGCGGCTTCCGGCATCCCGGTCATGCCGACGATGTCGCAGCCATCGCGCTCCAGCCGGGCGATTTCAGCCACCGTCTCCAGGCGCGGCCCCTGAGTGCAGGCATACACGCCATGACTGCTGTAGCCCACACCTTCCGCCGCCAGCGCCGCGATCAATTGCTGGCGCAACGGCTCGCTATAGGGGTAGCTGAAGTCGATATGGGTGACGTGTTCCAGGTCATCGGAAAAGTAGGTGTGCTCGCGACCGCTGGTGTAGTCGATCAACTGATGGGGCACGCAGAAATGCCCGGTGCCCATGGCAGCATGGATGCCGCCCACGGCGTTGACCGCCAGAATGGCTTCGGCACCGGCCTGCTTCAGCGCCCAGAGGTTGGCGCGATAGTTGACCTGGTGCGGCGGAAAACGATGGGGATGGCCGTGACGCGCGAGGAACAGCACTTCCTTGCCGGCATACTCGCCGATCTGAACGTCGGCCGAAGGCGCGCCATAAGGCGTGTCCACTGCCAGTGACTGGCGAATGCTCAGGCCTTCGAGTTGAGTCAGGCCAGTGCCACCGATAATCGCGTAAACCGTCATAACGAACAGTCCTTAATCAATCAATTGAGCTTCTTTGAGCGCGCCGACAGCGGCCAGCCAGCGCGGGTCTTGACGGTATTCGGTGCTTGCAAACGACTGGCCGCGCATCCGCGCAATGCGCTCGGAAGGCTTGACCTTCAGGCGTTGCGCAGCGCTCAGGGCCAGTTCAGCGGCAGCGCGATCGTTGCACACCAGGCCCATGTCGCAACCGGCCGTCAGTGCTGCTTCGATACGGCTGGCGGCATCGCCGACCACGTGGGCGCCTGCCATGGACAGGTCGTCACTGAAGATCACGCCATCGAACTGCAACTCGCCGCGCAGGATGTCCTGCAACCAGCGGCGGGAGAAACCTGCGGGCTGGGAATCGACCTGTGGATAAATAACGTGGGCCGGCATGACCGCGGCCAGTTGCTTGCTCAATTTGGCAAACGGCACCAGGTCGTTGGCGCGGATCTCATCGAGACTGCGCTCATCATTCGGGATCGCGACGTGGGAGTCAGCCTCGGCCCAGCCGTGACCCGGGAAGTGTTTGCCGGTAGCGGCCATCCCGGCGCTGTTCATCCCGCGGATGAATGCACCCGCGAGCAAGGCCGCGCGCTCGGGATCACCTTCGAACGAACGGGTGCCGACAACGGCGCTGCGCTGGTAATCGAGGTCGAGCACCGGTGCGAAACTCAGGTCCAGGCCAACGGCCAGCACTTCGGTCGCCATGATCCAGCCGCACTGCTCGGCCAGGTATTCGGCGTTCGGGTTGTCGGCAATGGCACGCATGGCGGGCAGGCGCACGAAACCCTGGCGCAGGCGCTGCACGCGGCCGCCCTCCTGATCCACCGCCAACAGCAGATCGGGGCGAATGGCGCGAATCGCTGCACTCAGCTCGCGCACCTGACGCGGATGCTCGATGTTACGGGCAAAAATGATCAAGCCGCCCACTTCGGGCTGGCGCAACAATTGGCGATCTTCAGCCGTCAGCCAGGTACCGGCGACGTCCACCATCAACGAGCCTTGCAAGCCAGCAGTCATAAAAATTCCTTGATAACAGAAAACCCGACCCACACGCATTCGCCGCCAGGGGCTAGGCCTGGCAGATTGGCGAGTTCGATGGGAAACGGGTTCAGAACGAGAGTCGGCATGGGCGGCTAGCTTAGCGGATGTCAGCTGCCGCGCCCACCCGTGCGCGGTTAAACCTTGGCGGCAACCGGTGTCGATTTGCTGCGCGGACGCAATTGGGCAGTGGCCATGGCGGTATCGGTCACACCGGATTCGGCACGCATGCCGGCGGCCAGGAACGGCACCATCAGGCGCATGACCTGCTCGATCGAGGTGTTCACGCCGAAGTCGGTTTCAGCAATCGCGCGCAAGGCCTTGATACCGGACATGCTGAACGCTGCCGCACCCAGCATGAAGTGCACCCGCCAGAACAGTTCAATGGGCGGAATACGCGGCGCCGCTTCGTTGACCAGCATCATGTAGCGGCGGAACACCTTGCCGTACATGTCTTCCAGATAACGACGCAAGTGCCCCTGGCTCTGACTGAACGCCAGCCCCAGCAAACGCATGAAGATAGACAGGTCGTTGCCGCTGCGCGGCTGCACCACCAGGGCCTGCTCGACGAGGATTTCCAGCAACTCTTCGAGGGTCGGCTTGATTTCAGGCTTGGCCTGACGCCGCTCCAGCTCTTTATCGAGGCTGACGCAGAACGGCCCGAGGAACCGCGAGAAAACCGCCTGGATCAACGCCTTCTTTGAACCGAAGTGATAGTTCACCGCCGCCAGGTTGACACCGGCCTTGCTGGTGATCAGGCGCAACGAGGTTTCAGCGAAACCTTTTTCCGCAAACAACTGCTCGGCTGCATCAAGAATGCGTTCAACGGTTTCCGACTGGGCCATGGCTACTCCGCCTGACAAACACTTGTTTGAAACATACGTTTCAGCCTGTGCCTTGTCAAGTCTGGCAGTTCGTTTCGGGAATGGTCGGTCAGACATTTAACCACACAACGGCGAAGCTTCAATCCACTGACTGATTGACCGTCTGGCGGCGACTGAAAAATGGAGCATTGCCAAGACCGACTTACTGTATATAATCCCAGTCACTGTATAAAAAAACAGAGCGATCAATATGCTAAAGCTGACGCCACGACAAGCAGAGATTCTGGCTTTCATCAAACGCTGCCTGGAAGACAACGGATACCCTCCCACCCGTGCGGAAATCGCTCAGGAACTGGGTTTCAAGTCACCCAATGCGGCGGAAGAGCACCTCAAGGCGCTGGCCCGCAAGGGTGCCATCGAGATGACGCCTGGCGCCTCCCGTGGCATTCGCATCCCCGGCTTCGAAGCCAAGGCCGACGACTCCACCCTGCCGATCATTGGCCGGGTCGCAGCCGGCGCCCCGATTCTTGCGCAGCAACACATCGAAGAGTCCTGCAACATCAATCCTGCCTTCTTCCATCCGCGCGCCGACTACCTGCTGCGCGTCCACGGGATGAGCATGAAGGATGTCGGGATTTTCGACGGCGACCTGCTGGCCGTCCACACCACCCGCGAAGCCCGTAACGGCCAGATCGTGGTTGCACGAATCGGCGACGAAGTGACCGTCAAGCGCTTCAAGCGTGACGGCAGCAAAGTCTGGCTGATCGCAGAGAACCCCGAGTTCGCCCCTATCGAAGTGAACCTTCAAGATCAGGAACTGGTGATCGAAGGCTTGAGTGTCGGCGTGATTCGCCGCTAAAGGAGGCTCCATGCAGTTCCCACAGCCATCACCACAGCAAACCCAACTGCCGTTGTTCGAAGCGTTCATGGCACAGCCATTGGCGCCGATCCTGAAAGACGTAGTCGAGTCCCCCTGGAGCGCCGAGCCTGACGCTTTCAGCGAGCTGTCACTGCGTGGTGCAGCCGGGAACTGCCTGAGCCTTCTGGCACCGATCCTCAGGGAATTGAGCCAGGACCAGGACGCACGCTGGCTGACACTGATCGCGCCGCCCGCCAGCCTGACTCAAGCCTGGCTGCGAGATGCCGGCCTCAACCGCGAGCGCATTCTGTTGCTTCACCCCCGGGGCACCCAAAGTGCTCAGCAACTGACCTGCGAAGCCCTGCGTCTTGGGCGCAGCCATACAGTTGTCAGCTGGCTCAACCCGCTGAGCAGCCAATCCCGGCAACAGCTGATCAGCGCCGCCCGGACCGGGGACGCTCAGAGCCTGAACATTCGTTTGGGATAACTGACAGCCGGGGCGCGAGCTTAACCGCGCGAGGCTTCTCCAGGGAGAGAGAAGCCGATGTGTAGCAACATCAAGAAAACCGACGGACGGGGATCAATGAAGAACCCGTGGCCCCTCGTCCTTGTCGAATTCGCCTTCAACCAGGCGACCTGCCATCTGGACTCCCACGCTCAACATCGCCTTGGCGACTTCCACGTGTTGCCCTTGCAGGAACGCTTTGGCGTCCTCGGAGAAATCCAAAGTAACCAGAGAACCCTCGTCCTCGGCCCTGCGCAGCTCGATACGGCCGTCTGGTAACTCGACAATTTCTAGAAAGGACGTTGGCATAAAGGACTGTTCTCCACGAAAGGCGGGGATTATATAGGCATCGGCCAGGCTTCGCTCGGGATCTTGACCAGATGCCATCCCAAAACTGTTTCTGTCAGCACTCGTTCAGGCCTTCGCGAAAGCGGATCGCCAATCCTTTCAGATTCTGGCGCCAGCTCTCCAGCTCTTCCCGACTCAGCTCTTGCGGTGCCTCCTCTTCATCCAGATTGACAGCCTGAATCAGTGGCTGGGTCACGTCCCCTTTTGGCTTGTGGGGCGCGCGCGGCGGCTGAAACAACGCAGCATGGGCAGCCAACAACTTGGCCAGCCAGGTCTCCGGATTATTGGCCAACTCGACCAGCTCGGCCATTTCCGGAATGGCGATGGTTTCCAGCACTTCGCGAGTCAGCAGCAGCTCCGCACGGGGTGCATTGGCCTGAGGCAGGCGATAGAAACCGGCGATTTCATGACACAGGCCCAACAGCGCGCCGTACAGGTGAAACAACGCAGATTCGCGTCCGGCCTGGATCAGCGCCAGCGAATTCATCGCCCGACCCTCTTCAGTGCGCGCCAGTGCTTCCAGCGACAAGCCGGCGAAATAAATCTTCTGATTGGTGCGGGTATAAAGTTCGTGGGCCATGACGGCAGCCTCCACAACGAAATAATTGCTTCACGCAGGTCCTGTGTAGGAGCGAGCCTGCTCGCGATGGACGTCAACGATGACGCGGGAAACCTGGCACTCCGCGGCGGTCTCAGGTTCATCGCGAGCAGGCTCGCTCCTACAGGGGTCTTGCGATTCTACGCCTTCGCAGTTCCCATGCGCCTTTTGTAGGAGCGAGCTTGCTCCGGGCGGCGTTCCGACGATGGACCTGAGAGCAACGCGGGCATCCTGAAGGCCCGCGTCATCGTTGACGACCATCGCGAGCAAGCTCGCTCCCACAGGGGTCTTGCGATTCTACGCCTTCGCAGCCGGGCGCTTGTCTTCAACCGTCCACTTGCCGCCGTCGTAGAACGCTTTCCAGCCAGTCGGCTTACCGTCAACTTCGGTCTGCACGTACTGTTCCTTGGTCTTGCGGCTGTAACGAATCACAGCCGGGAGGCCATCGGGATCTTTCTTCGGCGCTTCGCAGAGGAAGTGATACTTCGGATCGATCTCATCCTTGTGCGGCACGATCTCGATAACCAGCGGAGCACGCGTCTCACGGTTTTTCGGGAACTGGCTGGCCGCCAGGAACAGCCCGGATGCACCGTCGCGCAGGATATAGGTGTCGTTGACCTTTTCGCATTTCAGCTCAGGCATCTTCACCGGGTCCATCTTCGGCGGCGCCGCATCACCGCTCTTCAGCAGCTTGCGAGTGTTCTTGCAGGTGGCATTGGTGCAACCGAAGAACTTGCCGAAACGGCCGGTCTTGAGCTGCATCTCGCTGCCGCACTTGTCGCATTCCAGGCTCGGACCTTCATAGCCCTTGATGCGATAGGTGCCCTCTTCGATTTCGTAGCCGTCGCAATCCGGGTTGTTACCGCAGATGTGCAGCTTGCGCTTCTCGTCCAGCAGGTAGGCATCCATCGCCGTGCTGCAGATCGGGCAGCGATGCTTGCCACGCAATACCAGCGACTCCGACTCACCTTCGTCGTCCGCGGCGATTTCGTCGCCCGGCACCAGGTTGACGGTGGCCTTGCAGCGCTCTTTCGGCGGCAGGCTGTAGCCCGAGCAACCAAGGAACACACCGGTCGATGCGGTACGAATCTGCATCGGACGACCGCAGGTCGTGCACGGAATGTCTGTCATCACCGGCTGGTTGGCACGCATGCCGTTTTCCGGGCTTTCGGCTACTTCGAGCTTCTTCTTGAAGTCGCCGTAGAACTCGTCGAGCACGTTTTTCCAGTCGCGTTCGCCCTGGGCCACGTCATCGAGATGCTCTTCCATGCCGGCGGTGAAACCGTAGTCCATCAGGTTCGAGAAGCTCTCGGCCAGGCGCTCGGTGACGATGTCGCCCATCTTTTCCGAGTAGAAGCGACGGTTGTGCAACGCCACGTAACCACGGTCCTGAATGGTCGAAATGATCGCCGCGTAGGTCGAAGGACGACCGATGCCGCGTTTTTCCATTTCCTTGACCAGGCTGGCTTCCGAGTAACGCGCCGGCGGCTTGGTGAAATGCTGGGTCGGATCAAGCTTGATCAGCTTCATCGCGTCGCCCTGGGCCATGTCCGGCAGCACATCGTCGTCGCCTGGCTTGGCGATTTGCGGCATGACGCGGGTGTAACCGTCGAACTTCAGGATGCGTCCCTTGGCACGCAGCTCGAAGTCGCCAGCGCCCACAGTGACGGTCGTCGACAGGTATTGCGCCGGCAGCATCTGGCAAGCCAGGAACTGGCGCCAGATCAGCTCGTAGAGGCGCTCAGCGTCACGCTCCATGCCCGACAGCTTGCTTGGCTCGGTATTGGCGTCGGAGGGACGAATCGCTTCGTGAGCCTCTTGTGCGCCTTCCTTGCTGCTGTAGACATTCGGGGTTTCCGGCAGGTACTTCTTGCCGAACTCGCCTTCGATATAAGTACGCGCCATCGCCACGGCATCAACCGAGAGGTTGGTCGAGTCGGTACGCATGTAAGTGATGTAGCCAGCTTCGTACAGACGCTGGGCCATCATCATGGTTTTCTTCACCCCGAAGCCCAGGCGGTTGCTCGCGGCCTGTTGCAGGGTGGAGGTGATGAACGGCGCCGACGGCTTGCTGCTGGTCGGTTTGTCTTCGCGCTTGACGATGCTGTAGCTGGAAGCCTTGAGCTTCTCCAGCGCGGCCATGGCCTGGGCTTCGTTGAGCGGCTTGAAGGCTTCGCCTTTCTCGCGGGCCACGTCGAAACGCACGGTCGCGCCTTTTGCGGTGCCGAGGTCGGCGTGCACTTCCCAGTACTCTTCCGGGATGAACGCGCGGATTTCTCGCTCGCGCTCAACCACCAGCTTCACGGCAACCGATTGCACACGACCGGCGGACAGACCACGAGCGATCTTGGCCCACAGCAGCGGCGAAACCATGTAGCCCACGACGCGGTCGAGGAAGCGACGGGCCTGCTGGGCGTTGACGCGGTCGATATCCAGCTCGCCCGGCTGGGAGAAGGCTTCCTGGATCGCCTTCTTGGTGATTTCGTTGAACACCACGCGCTTGTAGCGGCTGTCGTCACCACCGATGGCTTCGCGCAGGTGCCAGGCAATGGCTTCCCCCTCGCGATCCAAGTCGGTTGCGAGATAGATGGTGTCAGCATCCTTGGCGAGCCGGCGCAGCTCTTCGATGACTTTTTCCTTGCCCGGGAGGATCTCGTACTTGGCTTTCCAGCCATGATCCGGATCGACACCCATGCGCGCGACCAGCTGCTTGCGCGCTTTTTCTTTAGGCGACAGTGCCGGCGCTTCACCTGCAGCAGCCTTGCCGCGCTTGGCGGCTGGCTCTTTGCTGGCGCTAGCCGAACCGCTGGTGGGCAGGTCTCGGATATGGCCGATACTCGACTTCACCACGTATTCGTTGCCCAAATACTTGTTGATGGTCTTGGCCTTAGCCGGGGATTCCACAATGACCAGCGATTTGCCCATGGATCAGAAAATTCCTGAATTCGAGAAGTGAAAGGCGATTGGCGCCTGACGCGGCACCGCTATATATAGTGGCTACAAGGTGAGGTCAAGCGCAGGGTATTGCGCGAACTCAGCTTATGGCTTGGTAAAAAGGCTTTCTTCGGCCTGCACCAAAGCAAAGCGTGGCACCTGTTCGCCGTCAACTTCGACGGACTCCAGGAACATGCTCAAGGGACGCACCCAAAAGCCGTAATCGCCATACAGGGCTTGATAGAAGACCACTTCTTCTTCGGTTTCCGAATGCCGCGCGACACTGAACACGCGGTACTGCGGACCTTTGTAATGTTGGTAGAGCCCAGGTTGTATCGGCATGCTTTGGCCCTCACTCAAATTTTTTCAAAATAAAAACAAAATAAATCCGGAAAAACAAAAACCGGGGCACTTGGCCCCGGCTTCCATCAACGAAACGCTTAAACGCGTTCGAAGACGGTGGAGATGCCTTGGCCGAGACCAATGCACATGGTGGCTACCCCGAAGGTACCGCCATTCTGCTTCATCACATTGAGCAAAGTGCCGGAGATACGCGCACCGGAGCAACCGAACGGGTGGCCCAGGGCGATCGCGCCGCCGTGCAGGTTAACCTTCTCGTTCATCTTGTCGAGCACTTTCAGATCTTTCAGCACTGGCAGGGCCTGTGCGGCGAAAGCTTCGTTGAGCTCGAAGAAGTCGATGTCGGAGATGCCAAGACCCGCGCGCTTCAGTGCTTTTTGTGTGGCCGGTACTGGACCATAGCCCATGATTGCCGGATCCACACCTGCCACTGCCATCGAACGAATCACCGCCATAGGCTGGATGCCCAGGTCCTGTGCGCGCTGCGCCGACATCACGATCATGCACGAAGCACCATCGGTGATCTGCGACGAAGTACCCGCTGTCACGGTGCCGCCCTTCGGATTGAACGCTGGCTTGAGAGCCGCCAGGCTTTCCAGGGTGGTTTCCGGACGAATGGTTTCGTCGTAGTCGAAGGTTTTCAGGAAACCGTTCTCGTCGTAGCCCTGCATCGGGATGATTTCGTCTTTGAACTTGCCTTCCACGGTCGCCTTGTGGGCGAGTTGGTGGGAGCGCACGCCGAAAGCGTCCTGTTGTTCGCGGGTAATGCCGTGCATTTTGCCCAGCATTTCCGCGGTCAGGCCCATCATGCCCGAGGCTTTCGCCGCGTACAGCGACATGTGCGGGTTCGGATCGACACCGTGCATCATGCTCACATGGCCCATATGCTCGACGCCACCAACGACGAACACGTCACCGTTGCCGGTCATGATCGCTTGCGCAGCAGTGTGCAAAGCGCTCATGGACGAGCCACACAGACGGCTGACGGTCTGGCCGGCCGAGGTGTGCGGGATCTGGGTCATCAGCGACGCCATGCGCGCGATGTTCCAGCCCTGCTCCAGGGTCTGGTTCACACAGCCCCAGATCACGTCTTCGACTTCGCTCGGGTCGACCTTGACGTTGCGTTCCAGCAGTTTGCTGATCAGGTGCGCCGACATGTCTTCGGCGCGGGTGTTGCGGTGCATGCCGCCCTTGGAGCGGCCCATCGGAGTACGACCGAAGTCGACAATCACGACGTCTCTAGGATTCAAGCTCATAAGTTCACTCTCACTCTAGTTGGGGGCGCTTAACCGAAGAAGCTCTGGCCGTTCTTGGCCATTTCGCGCAGCTTCGCGGTCGGGTGGTACAGCGCGCCCAAATCAGCGTACTGGTCAGCCAGGGCAACGAACTCTGCCACACCGATCGAATCGATGTAACGCAGCGCACCGCCACGGAATGGAGGGAAACCAATGCCGTAGACCAGACCCATGTCGGCTTCGGCAGCGGTTTCGACGATGCCGTCTTCCAGGCAACGCACGGTTTCCAGGCACAGCGGGATCATCATCCAGTTGATGATGTCTTCGTCAGTGACTTCGCGCTGCTCGTAAACGATCGGCTTGAGCACTTCCAGTACCGAAGGATCGGCGACTTTCTTCTGCTTGCCCTTCTTGTCGGTCTCGTAGGCGTAGAAGCCCTTGCCGTTCTTCTGGCCCAGGCGCTTGGCTTCGTAGAGCACGTCGACGGCCGAGCGACGGTCGTCCTTCATGCGGTCCGGGAAGCCGTCAGCCATCACGTCACGGCCGTGGTGGCCGGTGTCGATGCCGACCACGTCCATCAGGTAGGCCGGGCCCATTGGCCAGCCGAATTTTTCCATGATCTTGTCGATACGGACGAAGTCCACACCGGCGCTGACCAGCTTGGCGAAACCGCCAAAGTACGGGAACAGCACGCGGTTGACCAGGAAGCCCGGGCAGTCGTTGACGACGATCGGGTTCTTGCCCATTTTCTTGGCGTAGGCAACGGTGGTGGCAACGGCCAGCTCGCTGGACTTCTCGCCACGGATCACTTCCACCAGCGGCATCATGTGCACCGGGTTGAAGAAGTGCATGCCGACGAAGTTTTCCGGACGCTTGAGGGCCTTGGCCAGCAAGGTGATGGAAATGGTCGAAGTGTTGGACGCGAGGATGGTGTCCTCTTTGACCTGGTCTTCAACTTCAGCCAGTACGGCCTGCTTGACCTTCGGGTTCTCGACGACGGCTTCCACCACCAGGTCCACGTGACCGAAATCACCGTAGGACAAGGTCGGACGAATGCCGTTGAGCACTTCAGCCATTTTCGCAGCGGTCATGCGACCTTTATCAACGCGGCCAACCAGCAGTTTGGCGGCTTCGGCCAGACCCTGTTCGATGCCGTGCTCGTTGATGTCCTTCATCAGGATCGGCGTACCTTTGGAAGCCGACTGATAGGCGATACCGCCACCCATGATACCGGCGCCCAGTACGGCGGCCTGCTTCACGTCCTTGGCGATTTCGTCGTAGGCCTTGGCCTTTTTCTTCAGTTCCTGGTCGTTCAGGAACAGTCCGACCAGGCTCTGTGCGGCCGAAGTCTTGGCCAGCTTGGCGAAACCTGCGGCTTCAATTTCCAGGGCCTTGTCGCGACCGAAGTTCGCGGCTTTCTGGATGGTCTTGATCGCTTCAACCGGCGCCGGGTAGTTCGGGCCAGCTTGACCGGCCACGAAACCCTTGGCGGTTTCGAAAGCCATCATTTGCTCGATGGCGTTCAGCTTCAGCTTTTCCAGCTTCGGCTGGCGCTTGGCCTTGTAGTCGAACTCGCCGGAGATGGCGCGCTTGATCAGTTCCAGCGCGGCCTCTTGCAGCTTCTCTGGAGCAACCACTGCATCGACAGCGCCAACTTTCAGCGCGTCTTCAGGACGGTTTTCCTTGCCGGCGGCAATCCACTCGATGGCGTTGTCGGCACCGATCAGACGCGGCAGACGAACGGTACCGCCGAAGCCCGGGTAGATGCCCAGCTTGACTTCCGGCAGGCCGATCTTGGCCTTGGTGGACATGACGCGGTAGTCCGCCGCCAGGCACATTTCCAGACCGCCACCCAGCGCGATGCCATTGATCGCAACAACGGTCGGAACGTTGAGGTCTTCGAAATCGCTGAAAATCTTGTTGGCTTCGAGGTTGCCAGCAACAAGCTCTGCATCCGGCAGCTTGAAGTTGTCGACAAATTCGGTGATGTCGGCGCCGACGATGAACACGTCCTTGCCACTGCTGACGATCACGCCCTTGATCGAAGCATCTGCCTTGATGGTGTCTACGGCCTGACGCAGTTCGTTCAGGGTTAGACGGTTGAACTTGTTGACGGACTCACCCTTGAGGTCGAACTTCAGTTCGACGATGCCACTTTCAAGAGCCTTAACCGTGATGGCTTTACCTTCGTAAATCATCAACTGATCTCCACGATATGGAAGCTGAACAGTACACGTCGGACGCAGGCGAATGGCTTGGCAGGGACGTTAATCGTCGATGCTACGCCCATTCCCCCGGCACACCCGCCAACGCGATAGTCGGGATTCTGTAGGAGCGGTCTGAAATACAAACGCTCAATTCATACGCCCGTTTGATTTGGGTACGTCACCTTCACGGAATTTCCGACAATTGTCAATCGCCCGAAACACGGGTTGAAACGCGACTTTCCGGTCATATCCGTACTGCGAAGACCTTAAACACGCCGAAGCATGCGGAGTCATTCATAGAATCAATTGTTAGAAAATGCGCCCTAATTCGCTGCAGCCCGTGTTTAACAAGCTACGCTGGCGGAACCAAGGGGAAATTTGTGAACGCTTTTGGCGAATGCCCAGCGCAAGATCAGCCAACACCGATTACCGGCCTGCCTGGCCAACCCGCCCGATGATTTTGTCGGGCTTTTTATTGCCTGCGCCCCCTGTAGGAGCTGCCGCAGGCTGCGATCTTTTGACTTTGATATAAAAAAACAAGATCAAAAGATCGCAGCCTGCGGCAGCTCCTACAGGGGGATCCGAGTATGGATCGCAGCTTCAGGCGAGCGCCTTGAGGGTGGCATCGATGTGCTGCAACACCTCGGCCTCGCCCTTCTCGCCCCAATACAAGGCAATCATTTGCTTGTCGGCCTCGACCTTGTAGACATTGCCCGGCAACTTTTCGAAATGATTGAGCAGCGCCTGATCTTCACAGGTTTCCTGCCACTGATTGACCCAGACACCCGGTGATTTTTGCCAGTAACTCCAGCACGCCGGCTGACTGCCACGCCGCGGACGATGGTACTGGGCGCACGGGCTCGGCGGCTCCTGGCTCAGCCAGTGTGGCCATTCCTGGGGTGCCAGCTGCATGGCCAATCCAATGCGCCGGGCCTCCATGCGCAGGGCGATGCGCCCACTCTGGGCACGCGACGGGCGCAACCATGCCAGTGGGCTGAGTACCACCAACAGGATTGACACCACTATCCACACCGTCATATCTGTACTCCCGATTCTTGATGAGCCCATTGTGTCACTTTGGAACCAATGCGCTTGAAACCAGCCATACTTACCAATATTGCAATCCTCAGGAGGAGCACCTCATGCCCTACAACCATATTCTGGTCGCTGTAGATCTGACCGAAGAGTGCGACCCTGTGATCCACCGCGCTCGCGAGCTGTCGGTGAGCAACGGCGCGAAATTGTCACTGGTGCACATTGTCGAGCCGATGGCGATGGCCTTCGGTGGCGACGTACCGATGGACCTGTCACAACTGCAACAGCAGCAGTTCGATCAGGCCAAGGAGCGCCTTGACCGCTTGATCCTCAAATACCCGGAGCTCTCCAAGGAATACAGCCACCTGACCTATGGCCAGCCACGCCAGGAAATCCACCACCTGGCCAAGGAGCAAACCTGCGACCTGATCGTGGTGGGCAGCCATGGCCGGCACGGCCTGGCACTGCTGCTCGGCTCCACCGCCAATGACGTGCTGCATGGCGCGCCTTGCGATGTGCTTGCGGTGCGCCTGCAAACCAAATCCTGACGCTACACATTCCCTGTGGGAGCGGGCTTGCTCGCGAATGAGGTGTGACAGTCGACATATTCGTTGAATGTTGAACCGCTTTCGCGAGCAAGCCCGCTCCCACAATGGATCTGCAACAGCCCGCAGATTGCGTTACATATGAAAAGCCCGGCGTTCACGCGTGTGAAGCCGGGCTTTTTTATTGCAGGATCAATCAGGCATCCAGTTCGGCCCAGCGCTCGACCATCACGTCGAGTTCAGCCTGCAACTGCGCCAGTTGAGCAATCACTGCAGCCGTCTCGGCAGCCGGGCGCAGGTAGAAACCCGCGTCGGCCATCTGCGCTTCAACGGCAGCGATCTGCTGCTCCATGGCTTCGATCTCGCCGGGCAACGCTTCCAGCTCACGCTGCAGCTTGTAGCTGAGTTTCTTCTTCGCCACTGGCGCTTCGACTGCCGCCGCAACCGGTGCCGGCTCGGCCTTCACCACGGCGGAGTTCAGGTCGGCCTTGCCGGACTTGCTCTCGGTCACGCCCAGCAGGCGCGGCGAGCCGCCCTGGCGCAGCCAGTCCTGATAGCCACCGACGTACTCGCGAACCTTGCCTTCACCTTCGAAGACCAGGGTGCTGGTGACCACGTTGTCGAGGAATGCCCGGTCGTGGCTGACCATCAGTACGGTGCCGTTGAAGGTCAGCAAGACCTCTTCGAGCAATTCGAGGGTCTCGACATCGAGGTCGTTGGTCGGTTCGTCGAGTACCAGCAGGTTCGCCGGCTTACTGAACAGCTTGGCCAGCAACAGACGGGCACGTTCACCGCCGGACAGCGCCTTGACCGGCGTGCGCGCACGCTGCGGGCTGAACAGGAAGTCGCCGAGGTAGCTCAGCACGTGGCGGCTCTGGCCGTCGATATCGATGAAGTCGCGACCTTCGGCGACGTTGTCGATCACGGTCTTTTCCAGATCCAGCTGATGGCGCAACTGGTCGAAGTAGGCCACATCGATCCTGGTGCCCTCTTCCACCTTGCCGCTGGTTGGCTGCAAGCCGCTGAGCATCAGCTTCAGCAGCGTGGTCTTGCCAGTACCGTTGGCACCCAACAGACCGATACGGTCGCCGCGCTGCAGCACCATGGAGAAGTCCTTGATCAGGAACGGACCGTCCGGGTGAGCAAAGCTCACGTTATCGAGAACCATCACCTGTTTGCCGGACTTGTCGGCGGTTTCCAGCTGGATGTTGGCCTTGCCGGTCCGCTCGCGACGTTCGCTGCGCTCGACGCGCAAGGCTTTCAGCGCGCGTACGCGGCCTTCGTTACGGGTACGACGGGCCTTGATGCCCTGGCGAATCCACACTTCTTCCTGGGCCAGGCGCTTGTCGAACAGCGCGTTGGCGGTTTCTTCGGCCGCCAGTGCGGCTTCCTTGTGCACGAGGAAACTGGCGTAGTCGCCGTTCCAGTCGATCAGGCCGCCGCGATCCAGTTCGAGGATGCGGGTTGCCAGGTTCTGCAGGAAAGAACGGTCGTGCGTGATGAACAGCACGGCGCCCTGGAAATCCTTCAGTGCTTCTTCAAGCCAGGCGATGGCACCGATGTCCAGGTGGTTGGTCGGTTCGTCGAGCAGCAGCAGGTCCGGCTCGGACACCAGGGCCTGGGCCAGCAGGACGCGACGACGCCAGCCGCCGGACAATTCGGCGAGGGTCTTGTCGGCCGGCAGTTGCAGGCGACTCAGGGTGCTGTCGACGAGGGTCTGCAAGCGCCAGCCATCGCGGGCTTCGAGGTCGTGCTGGACGTGCATCAGCTTGTCCAGGTCGGCATCGGTGACGATGTTCTGGCTCAGGTGATGATACTCGGCGAGCAACGCACCGACGCCGTCCAGGCCTTCGGCCACCACGTCGAACACTGTCCGCTCGTCGGCCACCGGCAATTCTTGCGGCAATTCGCCGATCTTGAGACCGGGTGCGCGCCAAACGGAGCCGTCATCGGGCTTCTGGTCGCCCTTGACGAGCTTCATCATGCTGGACTTGCCAGTGCCGTTGCGGCCGATGATGCACACCCGCTCACCACGGGCGATCTGCCAGGACACCTTGTCCAACAACGGCATAGCGCCGAAAGCAAGGGACACATCGCTGAATTTGAGCAGGGTCATGAGCTTCTCCAAAAACCGGGCGCGCATTCTACCTGACTTGAGGCTTCAGAAGGCCGGCAATTTCACTCTCGTAGCACTCTGAACGACAAATGTTGCGAACTGATGCGGGAAGACCCGCAAAGCTTTCGCCCGCTGCTGGCAAAAGGCTAAGCTACAGACAATTCAGTGCGGGCCTGACCCGCACTTGCCATGTTTTCTCTGCCTGGACGTCTCATGCGCAGTCGCCTTTTCAATCTTTTGTCGTGTTTTTTACTTTCAGCCGCAGCGTTTCAATCCGCCCAGGCGGTGGACCTGTCCACCCAACGCCAATATTACGATGAAGCCAAGCGCGCCCTGGCCAAGGGTGATACCGGCCCGTATTTCCGTTACAGCCAGGCCCTCGCCGATTATCCGCTGGAACCGTACCTGGCCTATGACGAACTGACCGCGCGCCTGAAAACCGCGAGCAACGCCGAAATCGAGAAGTTCCTCGCCGAACACGGCGACCTGCCCCAGGCCAACTGGATGAAACTGCGCTGGTTGCGCTGGCTGGCGGACCGGGGCGACTGGGCGACCTTCGTCAAGTATTACGACCCGAAAATGAACTTCACCGAACTGGACTGCCTGAATGCGCAGTACCAGATCAGTCACAACCTCAAGGCCGAAGGTTACGCCAACACCGAAAAGCTCTGGCTGACCGGCAAATCCCAGCCCGAAGCCTGCGATGCCCTGTTCGGCATGTGGGCCGCCGATGGCCAGCTGACCGAGCAAAAACGCTGGGAACGCGCGAAACTCGCCGCCCAGGCGCGCAACTACCCGCTGGCCAACAGCCTGGTCAACGGCTTGACCACCCTCGCCCCGCGCGGTCGCTTGCTGGTGGACGTCGCGCAGAAACCGGAACTGCTCAACCAGCCGTCGCGCTTCACCCCGGCCGATGAAGCCATGTCCGACGTGGTCAGCCTCGGCCTGCGCCGCCTGGCTCGCCAGGACCCGGACAGGGCCATGAACCTGCTCGATGGCTACGCCAGCAGCATGCACTTCTCCCGGGACGAAAAAGTCGCAATCGCCCGGGAAATCGGGTTGACCCTCGCCAAACGTTTCGACGGCCGAGCCCTGGACGTCATGACCAAATACGATCCGGAGCTGCGCGACAACACGGTTTCCGAATGGCGCCTGCGCCTGCTCCTGCGCCTGGCGCGCTGGGACGATGCCTACCAGTTGACCCGCCGTCTGCCCCAGGACCTGGCCACCACCAACCGTTGGCGTTACTGGCAGGCCCGCAGCCTGGAACTGGCGCAACCGCAGAATCCGGAAGTGCAGACGCTCTACAAGAACCTGGCCCGCGAACGCGACTTCTATGGTTTCCTCGCCGCCGATCGCTCGCAGTCGCCCTATTCGCTGAACAACAAGCCGCTGGTGATGAGCCAGGCGCTGATCAACAAAGTGCGCAATACCCCCGGCATACGTCGCGCCCTGGAGTTCCACGCTCGCGGGCAAATCGTCGACGGTCGCCGCGAGTGGTACCACGTCAGCCGTCACTTCAGCCGTGACGAGATGGTTGCCCAGGCCAAACTGGCCTACGACCTGAAATGGTACTTCCCGGCCATTCGCACCATCAGCCAGGCGCAGTATTGGGACGATCTGGATATCCGTTTCCCGATGGCCCACCGCAATACGCTGGTGCGTGAAGCGAAGAATCGCGGCCTGCATCCGAGCTGGGCGTTTGCCATCACTCGCCAGGAAAGCGCCTTCATGGAAGATGCCCGCTCAGGGGTCGGCGCCTCGGGCCTGATGCAACTGATGCCCGCCACTGCCAAGGAAACCGCACGCAAGTTCAGCATTCCCTATAGCTCGCCACAGCAACTGTTCGATCCGGACAAGAACATCCAGCTCGGCGCCGCTTACCTGAGCCAGGTGCACAGCCAGTTCAACGGCAACCGCGTCCTCGCCTCCGCCGCCTACAACGCCGGCCCGGGTCGCGTGCGCCAATGGTTGCGCGGTGCCGACCACCTGAGTTTCGATGTGTGGGTGGAAAGCATCCCGTTCGACGAAACCCGCCAGTACGTGCAAAACGTGCTGTCGTACTCGGTGATTTACGGCCAGAAGCTCAACTCGCCACAGCCGATCGTGGATTGGCATGAGCGGTATTTCGACGATCAATGACCGGTAATGTAGGAGCTGCCGCAGGCTGCGATCTTTTGATCCTGCTCTAAAAAATGCCCGCATCAAACGATGCGGGCATTTTTGTCAGGGGTCTTCAAGATCAAAAGATCGCAGCCTGCGGCAGCTCCTACAGTTCGGCGGTAGCCTTGCCGTCACTGAACTGCAAGGCCGCCAGGCGTGCATACAAGACATTGCTGGCAATCAGTTCCTGGTGCGTCCCTACCGCCACCAGTTTCCCCTGATCCATTACCGCGATCCGGTCGGCATTTTTCACCGTGGCCAGGCGATGGGCGATCACCAGAGTGGTTCGATTCTTCATCAGGCTCGGCAGCGCCTGCTGGATCAGGTGCTCACTCTGGGCATCGAGGGCGCTGGTGGCTTCGTCGAGGAGCAGGATCGGGGCGTCCACCAGCAACGCGCGGGCGATGGCCAGGCGTTGGCGCTGGCCGCCGGAAAGGCCGAGACCGCCATCCCCCAGATGAGTCTGGTAACCGTTGGGCATGGCTTCGATAAAGTCATGGGCGTAAGCGATCTTTGCCGCTTCCTGTACCTCGGCCAGCGTCGCCTGCGGATTGCCGTAGCGAATGTTGTCTTCAATGCTGCCGAAAAACAGCGCCGGGGTCTGTGACACCAGGGCGAAGCAGCGGCGCAGGTCCAGCGGATCGAGTTGAGTCAACGGCACGCCATCGAGCAGGATGCGCCCCTCGGCCGGGTCGTAGAAACGCAACAGCAAGTCATACACCGTCGACTTGCCGGCCCCGGATGGCCCGACCAGCGCCAGCGTCTCACCGGCATTGACCGTCAGGCTCAAGCCGTCGACGGCATAACTTTCCGGCCGCGACGGGTAGGAAAAACGCACATTTTGCAGTTGCAGGCGACCCTCGACCCGTTCCGGCAGCGTCACCGCGCCCGCGACCGGTGGCAGGATGATGTTTTCCGAACGCAACAACTCGGCAATCCGCTCGGCCGCGCCGGCTGCCCGCTGCAATTCCCCGATCACCTCGCTCAAGGTGCCGAACGCACTGCCGACGATCAGGCTGTAGAACACGAACGCCGCCAGCTCGCCGGCGGAAATTCGCCCGGCGATGACGTCCATCCCGCCGACCCAGAGCATCACCCCGACCGCGCCCAGGACCAGCACGATCACCAGGGTAATCAACCACGCCCGCTGGAAGATGCGCTTGCGTGCGGTGTTGAACGCCTCCTCCACGGTCACGGCAAACCGTCGCTCGTCCTGGACCTGATGGTTGTAGGCCTGCACGGTCTTGATCTGCCCCAGGGTTTCGGAAACATAGCTGCCGATGTCGGCAATCCGGTCCTGGCTCAGGCGCGAGAGGTTACGCACCCGGCGACCGAAAATCAGGATCGGCGCGATCACCAGGGGCAAGGCCACCACCACGATACTGGTGAGCTTGGGGTTGGTGATGAACAACAGGACGATCCCGCCGATCACCATCAACAGATTGCGCAGGAACAACGACAGCGAAGACCCGATGACCGATTGCAGCAGCGTGGTGTCGGCGGTCAGGCGGGACTGGATTTCGGAGCTGCGATTGTCTTCGTAGAAACCCGGGTGCAGGTAGATCAGGTGATTGAACACATCACGCCGGATATCGGCGACGCAGCGCTCGCCGATCCACGACACCAGGTAAAACCGTGCAAAGGTTCCGATCGCCAGCCCCACGACCAGCAACATGAACAGGCCAATGGACTGATTGAGCAGGTGTGGCGACTGGGTCATGAACCCCTTGTCCACCAGCAGGCGGATGCCCTGCCCCATGGACAAGGTGATACCAGCGGTGACGACCAACGCCAGCAAGGCGCCGAAGGCCTGCCAGCGATACGGCGCAATGAATCGACTGGCCAGGCGAACAGCACGGCGGTGACGGGCAGAGAGCATCGCAAACTTCCGGGACAAGACAATCATTAGGGTCAGCCTACACCGCTCAATGGGGTGGCTCGCTGCAAATCACAATGAGTCAGGTTAATTATGTCCACCAACACTAGAGGCTAGACGCTATTGGTCTAAAGTTCGGGTAGCCACGCGAAGGCATTTCTGCTGCACTGGTTCTGTCCCCCCGGAAAGATCGCAGGGAGTTGTCATAGCCCGGTCACCTGGCGGTTCTACAGTAAGCACACTACCTGATGAGGAGACAGGCCATGTCCTTGCAACACAGCAGCGATGACAAGATTCAAGTGATCCGCACGCAACCAGACCAGTCTCTGGGCTGCTCGATTATCGACGAGCAAGGCCGCGAAGTACCGATCACTGAAGAAATGATCCAGAAAGCTTGCAGCGAACTGGAAAAGCGATTGGTCAAGCCTGCCGAACAAGAGTGATATAGCCACCGTCTTCTTGACCCGGCCCATTGTTGGCCGGGTTTTTTATGGGCGCCTGTCTGGACATTGTGGGGCGCCCTTCGCGAGCAAGCCCGCTCCCACAGGGGATTTGTGGTGCATGAAGATCCAGTGTGGGAGCGGGCTTGCTCGCGAAAGGGCCGCCACGGTCTATCAGATTGCCGCCGCCCCCAACGCCGCCACAATCCGCTGCAACTCAGGCGCATCCCCCTCGATCCGCACCTGCAACCCGTCGATCTCACGGCGCGAAGGATAATTCTTGCGCAACACATCGAATGCCGCGCGCTGTTCGCTGACACTGCCGACAAGGCTGCGACGGAAATCCGCATCGTCACGACGCGGGTCATACACGCCACGGCACAGCATCGCCAAGGCCCAGGCCGGGTCGCTTTGCGCATTCAGGGTCACGTGCGACAGCCAGGGTGCCGGCAGCAAATCGCTCAGGCTGACGCGGGCCGGTTGCCCGAGGAAATCGCAATAGGCCTGATAAATCTGCGCGGTGCCCCGCTGCTTGCCGTCGAGGCTGTAACCGGCAATGTGCGGCGTGGCCAGCACGCACAACTCAGCCAGCGCCACGTCGACTTCAGGCTCACCTTCCCAGACATCGAGCACTGCTTGCAGGTCTTCGCGTTCCAGCAGCACATCGCGCAGTGCCGCATTGTTGACCACCGGTCCGCGGCTGGCATTGATCAGCCAGGTACCGGATCTGAGCTGGTTGAGGCGTTTTTCATCGAACAGATGCCAGGTCGATTGAGGCCCCTGCTTGGTCAGCGGCGTGTGCAGGCTGATGACGTCGCACTGTTCGATGATCTGCTCAAGGCTGACGTAGTCGCCGCCTTCAGTCGCCTGCCGGGGTGGATCGCACACCAGCACCTTCCAGCCCAGGCCCTGCAGGACCTTGACCAGTCGGCCGCCCACCTCGCCGGCGCCGACCACGCCGTAGGTACGCCGGGTCAGGTCGACCCCTTCGATTTCGGCCAGGGTCAGCAAGCTGCCGAGCACATAGTCGACCACGCCGCGGGCATTGCAGCCCGGTGCGCTGGACCAGGTGATGCCGGCCTGCTGAAAGTAATCCAGGTCCAGATGATCGGTGCCGATGGTGCACGTACCGACAAAGCGCACCTTGCTGCCTTCGAGCAGCGCGCGATTGACGTTGGTCACTGAACGCACCAACAGCACATCGGCCTGCTCGACCGTGGCACGGTCGATGGCGCGACCCGGCACCCGGCGGATTTCACCGAAGCCTTCAAAGAAGGCATCGAGCAGGGGGATATTTTCGTCGGCAACAATCAGCATGGCAGGCTCCTTTGGCGGATCGGCAGTGTAGGCGTAGATGCCTCGTTACGCCTAGCCTGCATACCGTGTAGGAGCTGTCGGAGGCTGCGATCTTTTGATCTTGCTCTTAAAAACAAAGTCAAAAGATCGCAGCCTGCGGCAGCTCCTACAGAGATTACAAATCCATAACACGGGTCTTTTCCTGACTGCCGCGTCAACGCGTAGAATGCGCGGCTGTGCATCAAAACCTCTTGGACGTTTCGCTATTGAATCCTGTTATTGAAAGTACCGTCGCCACCGCTCCTGCGCGCACGACACCCGTTCGCCTGGAACTCAAGGGCCTGCTCGGCCTGGCCCTGCCCATCATGATCGCGCAACTGGCCACCACGGCCATGGGCTTCGTCGATGCGGTGATGGCCGGCCGCGTTAGCCCACGGGACCTGGCTTCGGTGGCCCTGGGCAACTCGATCTGGATTCCGGTCTACCTGTTGATGTCCGGCGTTCTGCTGGCAACCACACCCAAGGTCGCACAACGCTTTGGCGCCGCGCAGTTCGACGAGATCGGCCCGCTGGTGCGCCAGGCGCTGTGGCTGGCCTTGTGTGTCGGCTTGATCGGCAGCGGCCTGCTGCTCGGCGCCGAGCCGATCCTGCACTGGATGAAAGTCGATCCGCAATTGATCGAGCCGAGCATGGGTTACCTGCACGGGATCGCTTTCGGGTTTCCCGGCATGGCGTTCTATTACGTATTGCGCTGCTACAGCGATGGCATGGGGCGTACCCGCCCGAGCATGGTCATCGGCTTGTGCGGCCTGCTGCTGAACATCCCGCTGAACTATGCGTTGATCTACGGCCATTTCGGCGCACCGGCCCTGGGCGGCGTCGGTTGCGGCTGGGCCAGCGGCATCGTGATGTGGTTCATGGCGTTGAGCATGGCCGGCTGGACCTTCTGGGCCCCCTTCTATGCCCGCACCCGGGTGCTGGTGCGCTTCGACCGCCCGCAATGGGCCGTGATCAAGCGTCTGGTCGGCATTGGCCTGCCGATTGGCATTGCCGTCTTTGCCGAGTCCAGCATCTTCGCGGTCATCGCGCTATTGATCGGCAGTCTCGGCTCTACCGTGGTGGCCGGGCATCAGATCGCCCTCAATATCAGCTCGTTGCTGTTCATGATTCCTTATTCGCTGGGCATGGCGGTGACCGTGCGCGTCGGTCAGGCACTGGGGGCCGGCAATCCCTGGCAGGCGCGTTTCGCGGCGAAGGTCGGGCTCGGCGCGGCACTGGTGTTCGCGGCGTTCTCGGCGGCCCTGATCCTGCTCCTGCGCGAACCTATCGCCTCGATCTACACGCCTGACAAGGCTGTGATCCAGATTGCGTCGATGTTGATTGTGTATGCCGCGCTGTACCAGTTTTCCGATGCCATCCAGGTGATATGCGCGGGCGCGTTGCGTGGGTATCAGGACACCCGGGTGACCATGATCCTGACCTTGTTCGCCTATTGGGGCATCGGCCTGCCGGTCGGCTACGTGCTGGGACTGACCGATTGGTTCGGTCCGGCCAGTGGCCCGAGCGGGCTGTGGGAAGGGTTGATTGCCGGTTTGAGCTGCGCGGCGCTGATGTTGTCGATCCGCCTGACGCTCAGTGCGCGCCGGCGAATTCGTAACAGCCGCTCGGCGGGCTGACTGCACAAACAAAAAGACCTGCGTTTGCAGGTCTTTTTTTGGGTGTCATCAGCCGGACTTCTTGCGAATCCAGTAGAGGTAGGTGCCCTCCTCCTCGTGCTGCGCCACCAGTTCGTGGTCGAGAAACACACAGAACTTGGGAATGTCACGACGGGTCGACGGGTCTGTGGCGATGACCTTGAGCAGGCCACCGGGCACCAGGTCACGGATGTGCTGGTGCAGCATCATCACCGGCTCGGGGCAGTTGAGGCCGGTGGCATCGAGGGTGCCGTCTACCGGCGTATCAAGCATTTCACTCATGATTCACTCCTGAAACTGGCCGGCATTGTCGCGCATTGCCGGGTGTTCGGTCACCTGTGGCATTACGCCGCCCTTGTGGGATGACCACTGACCTGTGGGAGCGGGCTTGCTCGCGAAAGCGGTGTGTCAGCAGCGTTGACGTCGACTGACACGACGCCTTCGCGAGCAAGCCCGCTCCCACATTGGTCCGTCGGTATCAGCGGGACTTGGGTTTCTTCACGTCCAGCCGGCGCAAATGGCAGGTCACTTCCTCACGGTCGTGGTACAGCTGCTTGCAGCCGATCTCAACCTTGATGCCCCGCGCCTTGAAACCCTCGGCAATGCGCTCGAGCAGACGCTTCACCTCGGCATAGCGCTGTTTCATCGGCAGCTTGAGGTTGACCACCGCCTCGCGGCAATGGCCGTCACCGATCCACTCTTCCAGCATCGCCGCATTGCGCGCCGGCTTCTCGACGATGTCGCAGACCATCCAGTCCACCGGCTGCTTGGGCTTGAAGGTGAAACCGTCGGCCATCAGGTGTTGCACCAGACCGGTGTCCATCAGGCTTTCGGCCATCGGGCCGTTGTCGATGGCGGTCACCAGCATGCCGCGGTTGACCAGTTGCCAGGTCCAGCCACCCGGAGCAGCCCCGAGGTCGACGCCGGTCATGTCGCTGTGCAGACGCTCGTCCCACTGGTCGCGCGGGATGAAGTGATGCCAGGCCTCTTCCAGCTTCAGGGTCGAGCGGCTCGGCGCCTCCCGAGGAAACTTCAAACGGGGAATGCCCATTGGCCACATCGCCGAGTTGTTCGACTCGGCCAGCCCCATGAACACCTCACGACCACTTTTGAAGGTCAGCAACAGCCGCGGCTTGTGAGCGTCTTCCACCAGTTTGCCGGCGGCCATCAGCGCTTTGCGCAGGTGCACTTCGAACTTTTTGCAGAAGTTCGACAGTTCCTTGCCATCATTGGTGTCGACCATTTCCAGCCACAGGCTGCCGCACAGCGGAAAGTCCGCCATATGGGCGAGGATCACGCTGATGCGGTCGGTTTCCGGCAGATCGATGAAAATCCCCCGGGCCCACTGGCGCGGGAAGATCAGCTCGGCGAAACGCTGCCCGCGCATCAGGCGCTCGGCGCCGTCTTCTTCGGTGCAGACGAATTCGGCGCAAGCGGTGGCGGCTTTGGCCTTGGCGTAGCCGGCCACGTTCAAGCGCGCGGCGAGGTCGGAAATCTCGGAACAGACTTCACCTTCGAAGCCCGGCCGGCAATGCATGAATAGGGTGTTCATTCTTACTCCTGGGCAATGGCGATGAATTTCGGCCACTGCACGATGCCCAGGCTTGCCCTGAAGCAAAGCCTGTCACGAAAACCGGCGCATGATAGCCGAGATCGGAACCTGGGGTCTGTCCATAGAGTCCAGTTATTAGCCAGCTACCGAAAACAGGGCTAGGTTTAAGGCTCTGTCCGTCCCCTCAGTCCGTAGCCGTGCGGACTTCAAGGAGTGATCGTAATGCCGTCCCTCGATAGCCTGAAGACGTTGAAAACCCTGCAAGTCGGCAACAAGACCTACCACTACTTCAGCCTGCCCGACGCCGCCAGGAGCCTGGGCGAGCTGGACAAGTTGCCGATGTCGTTGAAAGTCCTGCTGGAGAACCTGCTGCGCTGGGAGGACGAAAAAACCGTCACCGGCGCCGACCTCAAGGCACTGGCCGCGTGGCTCAAGGAGCGCCGCTCCGACCGGGAAATCCAGTACCGCCCGGCGCGGGTGCTGATGCAGGACTTCACTGGCGTTCCCGCCGTGGTCGACCTGGCCGCCATGCGCGCGGCGATGGCCAAGGCCGGCGGCGATCCACAGCGCATCAACCCGCTGTCGCCGGTGGACCTGGTGATCGACCACTCGGTGATGGTCGACAAGTTCGCCAGCAGCAGCGCCTTCGAGCAGAACGTCGACATTGAAATGCAGCGCAATGGCGAGCGCTATGCGTTCCTGCGCTGGGGCCAGAGTGCCTTCGACAACTTCAGCGTAGTGCCGCCGGGCACCGGGATCTGCCACCAGGTGAATCTTGAATACCTCGGTCGCACGGTCTGGACCAAGGACGAGGACGGCCGCACCTATGCCTTCCCCGACACCCTGGTCGGCACCGACTCCCACACCACCATGATCAACGGCCTCGGCGTGCTCGGCTGGGGTGTCGGCGGTATCGAGGCGGAAGCGGCGATGCTGGGGCAACCGGTGTCGATGCTGATTCCCGAAGTCATCGGTTTCAAACTCACCGGCAAGCTCAAGGAAGGCATCACCGCCACCGACCTGGTGCTGACCGTCACCCAGATGCTGCGCAAGAAAGGCGTGGTGGGCAAATTCGTCGAGTTCTACGGCGACGGCCTAGCCGACCTGCCGCTGGCCGACCGCGCGACCATCGCCAACATGGCGCCGGAATACGGCGCCACCTGCGGTTTCTTCCCGGTGGACGACGTCACGCTGGAGTACCTGCGCCTGTCCGGCCGCCCCCTTGAAACAGTGCAACTGGTCGAGGCCTACAGCAAGGCCCAGGGCCTGTGGCGCCTGCCCGGCCAGGAGCCGGTGTTCACCGACAGCCTGGCGCTGGACATGGGCAGCGTCGAAGCCAGCCTCGCGGGACCAAAACGCCCGCAGGACCGGGTGTCGCTGCCGAATGTCGCGCAAGCCTTCAGCGACTTCGTCGACCTGCAATTCAAACCCACCAGCAAGGAAGAGGGTCGCCTCGAAAGTGAAGGGGGTGGTGGCGTCGCCGTCGGCAACGCAGATATGGCCGGTGAAGCGGATTACGATTACGAAGGCCAGACCTATCGCCTGAAAAACGGCGCCGTGGTCATCGCCGCCATCACCTCCTGCACCAACACCTCCAACCCGAGCGTGATGATGGCGGCCGGGCTGGTGGCGAAGAAGGCCGTGGAAAAAGGCCTGAAACGCAAACCCTGGGTGAAGAGCTCGCTGGCCCCCGGCTCGAAGGTGGTCACCGACTACTATAAGGCGGCCGGCCTGACCCGCTACCTCGATGAACTGGGCTTTGCCCTGGTCGGCTACGGCTGCACCACCTGCATCGGCAACTCCGGGCCGCTGCCGGAACCCATCGAGAAAGCCATCCAGCAAGCCGACCTCACCGTGGCATCGGTACTCTCGGGCAATCGCAACTTCGAAGGCCGGGTGCATCCCCTGGTGAAAACCAACTGGCTGGCCTCTCCGCCACTGGTGGTCGCCTATGCGTTGGCGGGTACGGTACGCACCGACCTCAGCCGCGAACCGCTGGGCGAAGACAAGGACGGCAAACCGGTTTACCTGCGCGACATCTGGCCCAACAGCAAAGAAATCGCCGATGCGGTGAGCCAGGTCAACACCGCCATGTTCCACAAGGAATACGCCGAAGTGTTTGCCGGAGACGAACAATGGCAGGCGATCGAGGTTCCGCAAGCGGCGACCTATGTCTGGCAGGACGACTCGACCTACATCCAGCACCCACCCTTCTTCGACGACATCGGCGGCCCGCCGCCCGTGGTCAAGGATGTCAGCGCAGCGAACATTCTCGCCCTGCTCGGCGACTCGGTGACCACTGATCACATCTCCCCCGCCGGCAACATCAAGGCGGACAGCCCGGCAGGGCAGTACCTGCGCGACAAAGGCGTGGAACCGCGGGACTTCAACTCCTACGGTTCGCGACGCGGCAACCATGAAGTGATGATGCGCGGCACCTTCGCCAACATCCGCATTCGCAACGAAATGCTCGGCGGCGAGGAAGGCGGCAACACCCGTTACATTCCCACCGGGGAAAAAATGCCGATCTACGACGCCGCCATGCGCTATCAGGCATCGGGCACCCCGCTGGTGGTGATTGCCGGCCAGGAATACGGCACCGGATCGAGCCGCGACTGGGCGGCCAAAGGCACCAATCTGCTGGGCGTCAAAGCGGTCATCGCCGAAAGCTTCGAACGCATCCACCGCTCCAACCTGGTGGGCATGGGCGTGCTGCCGTTGCAGTTCAAGCTGGATCAGAACCGCAAGAGCCTGAACCTCAACGGCAGTGAAACCCTGGACATCCTCGGCTTGACCGGTGTCGAGCTGACGCCACGGATGAACCTGACACTGGTCATCACCCGCGAGGACGGCAACCGCGAGAAGATCGAGGTGCTGTGCCGCATCGATACGCTCAATGAGGTGGAGTACTTCAAGTCCGGAGGGATTCTGCATTACGTGTTGCGGCAGTTGATTGCCTCCTAGCCATGCGCTGATACAAACACCGCCTTCGGGCGGTGTTTTTTGTCTGGGAGCCCGCCAGTACAATCGCTCGCCTCATGCTCACCCTTTCATGCCTGACACATGAGCAAATGTGGGAGCGGGCTTGCTCGCGAATACGGTGTATCAGTCGACATAACTGTTGAATGTTATGGCCTCTTCGCGAGCAAGCCCGCTCCCACAGAACATCAGGGGCGTTCGCAAGACTTCGGCTCAAGGACTTCACATGGTTGCCACGCAATGGATTTTTCTGTTCCTCCTCTCCATCGGCTACTGCATGGCACTGTATTTCAGCAGCATGAGTTGGTCAGCGATGATTTCCGTCGCTTTACTGCTGGTCTGCGGTTTTGCCGTTCGCCAGCAAACGCTTCAGTTCGGTCGCTACCTCGGTCATGGCCTGTTCATCATTCTCGCGCTGGCCCTGGCGACGCATTGGTGGCCCGGCTTCCATAACGGTCAAGTCATAGCGCCGCAGCGTTTCACCGACGACGCGGTGCCGTTTTCCATGTACCTGAACCTTGATAAGCCCCTGATCGGTTTCTGGCTGTTGCTGGTCTGCCCGTGGATTGTCAGTCGGCGATCCCTGCGCCTGTTCCTGCCTTCCAGCGCCATTGCGCTGACTTTGAGTGCCGTGCTGGCGCTGGGCGGTGCGCTGCTGCTGGGTGTCATCGCCTGGGCGCCGAAATGGCCTGATCAGGCCTGGCTGTGGCTACTGAACAATCTGCTGCTGGTGACGCTGGTCGAGGAAGCGCTGTTCCGCGGCTACATCCAGGGTGGCCTGAGCCGTTGCCTGAAAAACCTGCGCCATGGCGAAAACCTTGCCCTGCTCCTGGCTTCGTTGATCTTCGGCCTGGCCCATGCCGGGGCAGGCTGGCAATGGGTCCTGCTGGCCAGCCTGGCCGGGATCGGCTATGGCCTGGCCTACCGTTTTGGAGGACTGACAGCAGCCGTCGCTACTCACTTCGGCTTGAACCTGCTGCACTTCAGCCTGTTCACCTATCCGATGCTCGCCGGCTGACGCAAGGGTCATTTTGCGACGCATCGCTGATTTTCGAAAAATAACCTCAACAATCCGCCGGTCTTGCCGATACAGCACTTGAAAGCCTTGCGGATTAAAAAAGCCATGCGTAACAACCAGCCAATTACACAACGCGAGCGGACCTTCCCGGCCCAGCAACGGTTGATTTCCACCACCGATGCCAAGGGCATGATCACCTACTGCAACGACGCCTTTGTCGAAATCAGCGGGTTTTCCCGAGAGGAGCTGATCCGTGCACCGCACAACCTGGTCCGTCACCCCGATGTCCCGGCCGCGGTGTTCGCACACATGTGGGGCACACTGAAACAAGGCTTGCCATGGATGGGCATTGTGAAGAATCGCTGCAAGAGCGGTGACCACTACTGGGTGAACGCCTATGTGACACCGGTCTTCGAAGGCAATCAGGTGGTCGGTTACGAGTCAGTGCGGGTCAAGCCCACCGCCGAACAGATCCGCCGTGCCGAAGCGCTCTACCAACGCATCAACCAGGGCAAGTCGGCCATTCCCTCCTCGGACAAATGGCTGCCGATCCTGCAGGACTGGCTGCCGTTCATTCTGGTCAGCCAATTGAGTTTCATGATCGGTGCATCGCTGAACTCCCATTGGGGTTTTGCCCTGGCCGCCGGTCTCTCGGTGCCGCTGGGCCTGATGGGCCTGCAGTGGCAACAGCGCGGTATCAAGCGTTTGCTGCGCCTGGCCGAGCAGACCACCTCCGACCCATTGATCGCACAGATGTACACCGACAGTCGCGGCGCCCAGGCGCAGCTGGAGATGTCCATCCTCAGTCAGGAAGCACGCTTGAAAACCTGTCTGACGCGTCTGCAGGATACGGCCGAGCACTTGACCGAGCAGGCCAGGCAGTCCGATGCCCTGGCGCACAACAGCTCCAGCGGCCTGGAACGTCAACGGGTCGAGACCGAGCAGGTGGCCACCGCGGTCAACCAGATGGCCGCGACCACCCAGGAAGTCGCCAGCCACGTGCAACGCACCGCCGACGCCACCCAGGAAGCCAATCGGCTGACCGGTCGCGGTCGTGACATCGCCGGGGAAACCCGCGAAGCCATCCAGCGCCTGTCGGTGGTGGTGGGTGAAACCGGCGTGACCGTGACCCAGCTGGCCAAGGACAGCAACGAAATCGGTGGTGTGGTCGACGTGATCAAAGGCATCGCCGACCAGACCAACCTGCTGGCCCTGAACGCCGCCATCGAAGCGGCCCGCGCCGGTGAGATGGGTCGTGGTTTTGCGGTGGTGGCCGACGAAGTCCGTCAGCTGGCGCAACGCACCAGCGAGTCCACCGGGCAGATTCATGCGCTGATCGCCAAGCTCCAGCAAACCGCCGGTACTGCGGTGCAAACCATGGAAGCCGGGCATCGTCAGGCGGAAGAAGGCGTGGCGCGGGTGCTGGAAGCGGACCAGGCGCTGGTGGGGATCAGTGAAGCGGTGGCCAACATCACCGACATGACCACCCAGATCGCCGCCGCGACCGAAGAGCAAAGTGCCGTGGCCGAAGAAATCAGCCGCAACATCAGCAACATCTCGGCGCTGGCGGACCAGACCTCGGAACAGGCACAGAACTCGGCGTTGTTGAGTGAAGAGCTGACCAAAACCGCGAATACCCAGTATTCGTTGGTGGAGCGGTTCAACCGCTGACAGCAAAGTCAAAAGATCGCAGGCTGCGCCAGCTCCTACAGGGACCACATTCCCCCTGTAGGAGCTGCCGAAGGCTGCGATCTTTTGATCTTGCTTCTTACAAAAAACCAGCCACCCTGCCCGCCGCAGCCGCCAAATGCTGCTCATGACTAAACCCGGAAGCCTTCAACGGCTTCAAGTCATGATCCCCCGCCGCCAGCCAGAACACCTCAATGCTCGGTGACAACGTGTAAGCCTCGACCGCCTCGCGATTGCCCAACGCATCGCGCTCGCCCTGCACAATCAGGGTTCGGGTTTTCAAAGCAGCCAAATGCTCCACCCGTGGCTTCTCCGGCTTGCCCACCGCATAAAACGGATACCCCAGGCACACCAGCGCATCCGCGCCCAACTCATCGGCGAGCAAACTGGCCATGCGCCCGCCCATGGACTTGCCGCCGATGGCCAGCGGCCCAGTGACATGGCGTCGCACCTGGGCATACACCTCGCGCCAGCATTCGAGCAGTTTCGGCGCCGGATTCGGTGGGCGCTTGCCGCCGTCGAGGCGCCGCTGCGCCATGTAGGGAAATTCAAAGCGCAACACGTTGACGCCTTGTGCGGCGAGGCGTGCAGCCATGTCGCTCATCCAGTCGCTGTCCATCGGTGCGCCGGCGCCGTGGGCGAGGATCAGCGTCGCCGTGGCCTTGCCAGTGGCGGCATTCCACAACCATCCATGATCCCGCACGCACTGCGCCCATTGATCCCCGTCAATACCGGCCTTGTGCCCTTTGTCCATGCTTGCCTCGCTTTTAGTCTGCCTATAACTCCGGCCGAAGGGTGCGCTGCCTTGCGCGAGTGCGCTCACTTCGGCTGAACCGTGGATGGGGAACCATGAACACTTCTATCAGTACCGCCTACAACTACAAGGTGGTCCGCCAATTCGCCATTATGACGGTGGTGTGGGGCATCGTCGGCATGGGGCTCGGGGTTTTTCTCGCTGCCCAGTTGGTCTGGCCCGAACTCAACTTCAATTTGCCCTGGACCAGCTTCGGTCGCCTGCGCCCGCTGCACACCAACGCGGTGATCTTCGCCTTCGGCGGCTGCGCGCTGTTCGCCAGTTCGTTCTATTCGGTGCAACGCACCAGCCAGACGCAACTGTTTGCACCGAAAATCGCCGCGTTCTGCTTCTGGGGCTGGCAGCTTGTGATCCTGCTGGCGGCCATCAGCCTGCCGCTGGGCTACACCAGTTCCAAGGAATACGCCGAGCTGGAATGGCCGATCGACATCCTGATCACCATTGTCTGGGTCGCCTACGCCATCGTGTTCTTCGGCACGATCATGCAGCGCAAGACCAAGCACATCTATGTCGGCAACTGGTTCTTCGGTGCGTTCATCATCACCGTGGCGATCCTGCACATCGTCAACAACATGGAATTGCCGGTCAGTTTCACCAAGTCCTACTCGCTGTACGCCGGTGCCACCGACGCGATGGTGCAATGGTGGTACGGCCACAACGCCGTGGGCTTTTTCCTCACCGCCGGTTTCCTCGGCATGATGTATTACTTCGTGCCGAAACAGGCCGAGCGCCCGGTGTATTCCTATCGCCTGTCGATCGTGCACTTCTGGGCGCTGATCACCCTGTACATCTGGGCAGGACCCCACCACCTGCACTACACCGCGCTGCCGGACTGGGCACAGTCGCTGGGCATGGTGATGTCGCTGATCCTGCTCGCGCCGAGCTGGGGCGGCATGATCAACGGCATGATGACCCTGTCGGGCGCCTGGCATAAGTTGCGCAGTGACCCGATCCTGCGCTTCCTCGTGGTGTCGCTGGCGTTCTACGGCATGTCGACCTTCGAAGGGCCGATGATGGCGATCAAGACGGTCAACGCCCTCTCCCACTACACCGACTGGACCATCGGCCACGTACACGCCGGCGCCCTGGGCTGGGTGGCGATGATTTCCATCGGCGCGCTGTACCACATGATCCCGAAAGTCTTCGGACGCGAGCAGATGCACAGCATCGGCCTGATCAACGCGCACTTCTGGCTCGCCACTATCGGCACCGTGCTGTACATCGCCTCGATGTGGGTCAACGGCATCGCCCAGGGCCTGATGTGGCGTGCGGTGAACGAGGACGGCACGCTGACCTACTCCTTCGTCGAGACCCTGGTGGCCAGCCACCCAGGCTTCGTCGTGCGGCTGGTGGGCGGCGCGATCTTCCTCAGCGGCATGTTCCTGATGGCCTACAACACCTGGCGCACCGTGCGGGCCTCGCAGCCTGCCGAAGTCGCCGCTGCCGCGCAGATGGCCTGAGGAGTCCGCCATGAAACACGAAACTATCGAGAAAAACGTCGGCCTGTTGTTGCTGCTGATGATCCTGGCCGTGAGCATCGGCGGCCTGACCCAGATCGTCCCGCTGTTCTTCCAGGACGTGACCAACAAGCCGGTGGAAGGCATGAAGCCCTACACCGCGCTGCAACTGGAAGGCCGCGACATCTACATCCGCGAAGGCTGCGTCGGCTGTCACTCACAGATGATCCGTCCGTTCCGCGCCGAGACCGAACGCTACGGGCACTACTCGGTGGCCGGCGAAAGCGTTTGGGACCACCCGTTCCTGTGGGGTTCGAAACGTACCGGGCCGGACCTGGCGCGGGTCGGTGCGCGCTACTCGGATGACTGGCATCGCGCGCACTTGTACAACCCGCGCAACGTCGTGCCGGAGTCGAAGATGCCCGCCTACCCGTGGCTGGTGGCCAATCAACTCGACAGCAGCCACACCGAAACCAAGATCAAGGCCATGCGCACCCTGGGCGTGCCGTACACCGACGAAGACATTGCCGGCGCCGTCGCTTCGCTCAAGGGCAAGAGCGAGATGGATGCACTGGTCGCCTACCTGCAAGTGCTCGGCACTGCGATCAAGAGCAAGAGGTGAGCCATGTTCATTGAAATGAGCACTGGAATGATCCGCGGCCTGGGCACAGTCGTCGTGTTCGTGGCCTTCGTCGGCCTGACGCTGTGGGTATTCAACAGCAAGCGCGGCCCGGAATTCGCCGAAGCGCGCCTGCTGCCGTTCGCCGACGAACCACAACCCGACATCACCGAAGATTCAGCAACAAGGAGTACCCGGCCATGACCACCTTCTGGAGTACGTGGATCTGCGTACTGACCATCGGCAGCCTGATCGGCCTGACCTGGCTGCTGATCGGCACCCGCAAGGGCGAGACCAAGGGCAGCGTCGACCAGACCATGGGCCACAGCTTCGATGGCATCGAGGAGTACGACAACCCGCTGCCGCAATGGTGGTTCATGCTGTTCGCCGGCACGCTGGTGTTCGCCGTCGGCTACCTGATCCTCTATCCCGGACTGGGCAACTGGAAAGGCATCCTCCCCGGTTATGAGAACGGCTGGACCGGCGCCCACGAGTGGGAAAAGGAAATGGCCAGGGCGGATGCGAAATTCGGACCGATCTTCGCCAAATTCGCGGCCATGCCACTGGAAGAAGTGGCCAAAGACCCGCAAGCGCTGAAAATGGGCGGTCGCCTGTTTGCCTCCAACTGCTCGGTGTGCCACGGCTCGGATGCCAAGGGTGCATTCGGCTTCCCCAACCTGACCGACAGCGACTGGCGCTGGGGTGCCAGCGCAGAAACCATCAAGACCACCATCATGGGTGGCCGGATGGCGATGATGCCGGCCTGGGGTGAAGTCCTGGGGGAAGACGGTGTGAAAAACGTCGCCGCTTATGTGCGCCATGATCTGGCCGGCCTGCCGTTGCCGGAAGGCAGCAAGGCGGACCTGCAAGCCGGACAGCAAGCCTTCAGCACCACCTGCGTCGCTTGCCATGGGGCAAACGGCCAGGGCACCGAAGCCATGGGCGCGCCAAACCTGACGCACCCGGCCGGCTTCATTTACGGCACCAGCCTGACGCAGCTTGAACAGACGATTCGGCATGGTCGCCAAGGCCATATGCCGGCGCAGAACGAACTGCTCGGCAACGACAAGGTGCAACTGCTGGCCGCGTATGTGTACAGCCTGTCCCACGGTTTGAATACCGAGCGCCTGCAGGCTGAAGACAACCGCGAATAAATCCCGACCGCTCTGCTGCCGCATTCTCCCGGATGCGGCAGTTCCCTGCCCCTTTGCGACGCATTGTCGCACCCTCTCTGACTCTTCCTTTCGGTTCCCCGGATTCAGGTCTAAGCTTCCCCCGATGCGGACTGGCCGGTGCCGGTTCCAGGTCGACCCTGAACGTTGTGTTCGACGAATCTGCCCGATGACAGGCCGCAAAGGCTGGTAGATACCGGCTATCGCGCCAGTTGCCTTCGGTCAGCCAAACGTTGCGTTTGAACACACCCCGTTACATCCGACCTGACCCCCTCGCCTGATCAGTCCGCCGGGACGTTTTGCCCGCGGGCAATTTTGTCCCTACGCGGCGCATGGAAAGGCCGCAGAATCAGCATTTGAAAGCATTGACCCAGGTCATGGCGCGTTGCAATGACCCCCTGCTTTCTCCATACTTGCGGCCGATTTTTAATCCTAATAAAACACCCAAACCGTGGAACCTTAGAATGAGCACAGCAATCAGTCCGACTGCTTATAACTATAAGGTAGTCCGCCAGTTCGCCATCATGACGGTGGTCTGGGGGATCCTTGGCATGGGGCTCGGTGTCTTCATCGCCTCGCAACTGGTCTGGCCGGAGTTGAACTTCGGTCTGGCATGGACGAGCTTTGGACGCCTGCGCCCGCTGCACACCAACCTGGTGATTTTCGCCTTCGGTGGATGTGCACTGTTTGCCACTTCTTATTACGTCGTGCAGCGAACCTGCCAAACGCGACTGATTTCCGACAGCCTCGCTGCCTTCACCTTCTGGGGATGGCAAGCGGTGATCGTCGGCGCGATCATTACCTTGCCGATGGGTTTCACCACCACCAAGGAATACGCGGAACTGGAATGGCCCCTGGCTATTCTGCTGGCCATTGTCTGGGTCACCTACGGTCTGGTGTTCTTCGGCACCATCGTCAAGCGCAAGACCAAGCACATCTATGTGGGTAACTGGTTCTACGGCGCCTTCATCGTCGTGACGGCGATGCTGCACATCGTCAACCACATGTCGCTGCCGGTCAGCCTGTTCAAGTCCTACTCGGCCTACTCGGGTGCGACGGACGCGATGATCCAGTGGTGGTACGGCCACAACGCCGTGGGCTTCTTCCTGACCACCGGCTTCCTGGGCATGATGTACTACTTCGTGCCGAAACAGGCCGAGCGTCCGATCTACTCCTATCGCCTGTCGATCGTGCACTTCTGGGCGCTGATCACCCTGTACATCTGGGCCGGTCCCCACCACCTGCACTACACCGCACTGCCGGACTGGGCTCAGTCGCTGGGCATGGCGATGTCGATCATCCTGCTGGCACCGAGCTGGGGCGGCATGATCAACGGCATGATGACCCTGTCGGGCGCCTGGCATAAGCTGCGCACCGACCCGATCCTGCGTTTCCTCGTGGTGTCCCTGGCGTTCTACGGCATGTCGACCTTCGAAGGCCCGATGATGGCCATCAAGACCGTCAACTCGCTGTCGCACTACACCGACTGGACCATCGGCCACGTACACGCCGGTGCCTTGGGCTGGGTAGCGATGATCTCGATCGGCGCCATCTACCACATGATTCCGAAACTGTTCGGTCGTGCGCAGATGCACAGCACCGGCCTGATCAACACGCACTTCTGGCTCGCGACCATCGGTACCGTGCTCTATATCGCTTCGATGTGGGTCAACGGCATCACCCAGGGCCTGATGTGGCGTGCAATCAACGACGACGGCACCCTCACCTACTCGTTCGTCGAAGCGCTGCAAGCCAGCCACCCGGGCTTCATCGTTCGCGCCCTGGGCGGTGCGTTCTTCGCCACAGGCATGCTGTTCATGGCCTACAACGTCTTCCGTACCGTACGCGCCTCGAACCCGGCTGAAGCCGAAGCCGCCGAACAGATCGTCGTAGTTGGAGCTCACTGATGAAGCATGAAGCAGTCGAGAAGAATATTGGCCTGCTGGCCTTCTTCATGGTCATCGCCGTCAGCGTCGGCGGCCTGACCCAGATCGTTCCGCTGTTTTTCCAGGACGTCACCAACAAGCCGGTCGAGGGCATGAAGCCCCGCACCGCCCTTGAACTGGAAGGCCGGGATGTTTATATCGCCAACGGTTGTGTCGGCTGCCACTCGCAGATGATCCGTCCGTTCCGTGCTGAAACCGAACGCTACGGCCACTACTCGGTTGCCGGTGAAAGCGTCTGGGACCACCCGTTCCTGTGGGGTTCCAAGCGTACCGGTCCGGACCTGGCCCGTGTCGGCGGTCGTTACTCCGATGACTGGCAGCGTGCGCACTTGTACAACCCGCGCAACGTCGTGCCCGAGTCGAAAATGCCGGCCTACCCGTTCCTCGTGGAAAACAAGCTCGACGGCAAAGACACCGCCAAAAAAATGGAAGTGTTGCGCACGCTCGGCGTCCCTTACACCGACGAAGACATCGCCGGCGCCAGGGATGCCGTGAAGGGCAAAACCGAAATGGACGCGCTGGTGGCCTATCTGCAAGGCCTGGGCACCATCATCAAAAGCAAACGGTGAATTAGATGGATATCGGGATGATTCGTGGCCTGGGCACCGTTGTCGTGATGGTGGCCTTCATCGGACTGGCACTGTGGGTGTTCAGTCCCAAGCGCAAGTCGGAGTTTGAAGACGCGACCTTGCTGCCTTTCGCGGATGATCCCGAAGCCATCAAGCACGTCGAGCAAGCTTCTAGGAGTAACAAAGAATGACTACATTCTGGAGTCTGTACGTCACAGTCCTCAGTCTCGGTACGATCTTTTCCCTGACCTGGCTGCTGCTGTCGACCCGCAAGGGCCAGCGCACCGAGCAGACAGACGAGACGGTCGGGCACTCCTTCGACGGGATCGAGGAGTACGACAACCCGCTGCCGAAATGGTGGTTCATGCTGTTCGTGGGCACCATCATCTTCGCACTGGGCTACCTGGCGCTGTATCCGGGCCTGGGTAACTGGAAAGGCCTGCTGCCGGGTTACGGCTACCTCGACAACGAGAAGCAGACCCCCTTCGCCAACGGCCAGACCGGCTGGACCGGTGTCCACGAGTGGGAAAAGGAAATGGCCAAGTCGGACGCCAAGTTCGGTCCGATCTTCGCCAAGTTCGCGGCCATGCCAATCGAAGAAGTGGCCAAGGACCCGCAAGCCCTGAAGATGGGTGGCCGCCTGTTCGCCTCCAACTGCTCGGTCTGCCACGGTTCCGACGCCAAGGGCGCCTATGGCTTCCCTAACCTGACCGACGCCGACTGGCGCTGGGGTGGCGAGCCGGAAACCATCAAGACCACCATCATGGGCGGCCGTCATGCGGTGATGCCGGCGTGGGCTGAAGTGATCGGCGAGCAAGGCGTGGCCGACGTGGCCGCGTTTGTCCTGACCAACCTCGATGGCCGCAAGCTGCCTGAAGGCGCCAAGGCCGACCCGGCTGCCGGGCAGAAACTGTTCGCCGCCAACTGCGTGGCGTGCCACGGTCCGGAAGGCAAAGGCACCCCAGCGATGGGCGCACCCAACCTGACTCACCCGGCAGCGTTCATCTACGGTTCGAGCTTCGCTCAACTGCAGCAGACCATCCGCTACGGCCGTCAGGGCCAGATGCCTGCGCAAGAGCAACTGCAAGGTAACGACAAGGTTCACCTGCTGGCCGCTTACGTCTACAGCCTGTCTCACGGTGAGAAGGCAGCGGACGCCGAGTAAGGCAAAGGCTTGATGCAACAAAAAACGGCCCCGCCAAATCACATTGGCGGGGCCGTTTTCATTTCAAGTCCATGCACACTTATTTGCGCACAGCTCCGTGGACTGACAAGCCCTCCCGGTTATTATTTTTCACGCACCCTTCGATCAACCAATAAAAAACGGCTTCGCCATTTCAGTTGTCGAAGCGGTTTTTTAAACGATCACGAATACACTTCGCATTCATGTGTATTAGCTGTAATCAAGGAAGATTACCGCCACCCAAACTGTCCAGACCGCCAGTCCCTTTCTTTTTGTCTGAAGATCGTTTTGCCTGGAGTTTTTGCGCAGTCGGCTCCACCGTATCGACAGTCGTAGCGGGTGCCGGAATCGTGCAGTCTGCACCAGGCTTATGAGCTTCGACAGTGGTTGGTCCAACAGCCTGAGTTGCTCGAGTGCAATCCTTATCATTAGTAGACATTTTTACTTATCCTTAAGTAGACACTTACAATATATACGGCGCACCATAAAACTTTATTGCCGCCGCACTAACAACCTATTAAATCAAGAGCAAAATATCCATCTACAAATAATCACAAAGCATGACCAAAGTTAAAAATATATTCCTCACAAATAAAACTTATCCGCCTTCTTAAATTATTAGACAGAAAACAAAACATCTAACGATCAAACCAGAACAGTCAAGTTAAGATATTTCCCGCGCATCAACCCACTGATATCCGCCCCCTCGCCGATACGGACTGTTTGCTCACACTAACCGCGCGGCCTTGCTGAAAACCATCCATACTTCACAAGTCAATTGACTCAGATCACGTTTTGTTACATTCGCTACACCATTCATGATTTTTACCCAACGCGACCAAAGGTCGCACCCGCAGGCTAGAGCGACAGGCGTATCATTGCGCCACTGCAACACCCCTTTTTGACCGCGGTCGGCACGTACTGACCGAGGCACTTTTCCACTGCCGTGGGATGCAATGATGAGCAACCAGATTCCGGTACACGACGTCACTCCACCCACCAAGAACGCGAACAACAGCGTCGACCTCTACGCCGCCAGGGAAAAAATCTACACCCGCGCCTTCACCGGCCTGTTCCGCAACCTGCGGATGACTGGCGGTGCCCTGTTGTTCCTGCTGTATTTCGGTACGGTGTGGCTGGACTGGGGCGGTCATCAGGCGGTCTGGTGGAACCTGCCGGAGCGCAAGTTTTTCATTTTCGGCGCCACCTTCTGGCCCCAGGACTTCATCCTGCTGTCCGGCATGCTGATCATCGCCGCGTTCGGCCTGTTCTTCATCACGGTGTATGCCGGACGGGTCTGGTGCGGATATACCTGCCCGCAAAGCGTCTGGACCTGGATCTTCATGTGGTGCGAAAAAGTCACCGAAGGTGATCGCAACCAGCGCATCAAGCTCGACAAGGCGCCGATGAGCGCCAACAAGTTCCTGCGCAAATTCAGCAAGCACAGCCTGTGGCTGTTGATCGGTTTCGTCACCGGCATGACCTTCGTCGGTTACTTCTCGCCAATCCGCGAACTGGTGTTCGACTTCTTCAGCGGTCAGGCGGATGGCTGGTCTTACTTCTGGGTCGGTTTCTTCACCCTCGCCACTTACGGCAACGCTGGCTGGTTGCGCGAACAGGTGTGCATCTACATGTGCCCGTACGCGCGCTTCCAGAGCGTGATGTTCGACAAGGACACCCTGATCGTTTCCTACGACCCGCGCCGCGGTGAAAGCCGTGGCCCGCGCAAGAAAGGCATCGATTACAAGGCCCAGGGCCTCGGCGACTGCATCGACTGCACCATGTGCGTCCAGGTCTGCCCGACCGGTATCGACATCCGCGACGGCCTGCAAATCGAATGCATCGGCTGCGCCGCCTGCATCGATGCCTGCGACGCCATCATGGACAAAATGGAATACCCGCGCGGGCTGATCAGCTACACCACCGAACACAACCTGTCCGGGCAGAAAACCCATAAACTGCGTCCACGCCTGATCGGTTATGCCGTGGTACTGCTGGCGATGATCAGCTTGCTGGTGACCGCGTTTTTCATGCGTGCGCTGGTGGGTTTCGATGTCAGCAAGGACCGCGTGCTGTACCGCGAGAACGCCGAAGGCCGGATCGAAAACGTCTACAGCCTGAAAATCATGAACAAGGACCAGCGCGACCATACCTACCTGCTCGAAGCCTCCGGCCTGCCGGATCTCAAATTGCAGGGCCGGCGCGAGATCAAGGTCGCGGCGGGCGAGATCGTCAGCCAGCCTGCCGAGCTGTCCGTCGCACCGGAAAAACTGCCGTCGAGCACCAACGAGGTGAAATTCATCCTCAAGGATGCCGACGACGACAGCATCCACATTGAAGCCAAGAGCCGGTTCATCGGCCCACAAATTCGTTGAGAGAACTGAACATGCCCGCAGCAACTGCCGCAAGCCCCTGGTACAAGCACCTCTGGCCGTGGATCATCATCGGGATCCTGGCCTGCTCGGTGACCCTGACCTTGTCCATGGTGACCATCGCGGTGAAGAACCCGGACAACCTGGTCAACGACAACTACTACGAGGCCGGCAAAGGCATCAACCGCTCCCTCGACCGTGAGCTGCTGGCCCAGAACCTGAAAATGCGCGCCAGCATTCATCTCGATGAAGTGACCGGCGAAGTTGACCTGCGCCTGAGCGGCGACAGCCATCCGAAAACCCTGGAGCTGAACCTGATCTCGCCGACACAGCCGGAGAAGGATCGCAAGATCACCCTGGCCCGCAGCGAAACCGAACAGGGTCGCTACATCGGCCAATTGAGCGACAAGATCGAAGGCCGACGCTTTGTCGAATTGCTCGGCACCCAGGACGAGCACATCTGGCGCATGTTCGAAGAAGAACTGGTCAACCATGACAAGGATCTGCTGCTCGGTGACGAACCGTTGCAAGGTGCCGAAGACCTGAATAAATAAAGCAGCGCTTCGCGCATCGCGAGCAAGCTCGCTCCCACAGTTGATCACCGCCGTGCTCAGAACCTGAGTACACCTATGATCCCTGTGGGAGCGAGCTTGCTCGCGATGAGGCCCTATCAGACGCCAGAGATTCAGCAGTACTAGTGAATACTCCATGACCACCACCCCACTCCCCTGCTACCACTGCGCCCTGCCCGTCCCGGCCGGCAGTCGCTTCACCGCCGTCGTACTCGGGGAGCCCCGCGAGTTCTGCTGCCCGGGCTGCCAGGCCGTGGCCGAGGCCATAGTCGCGGGCGGCCTGGATAGCTATTACCAGCACCGCAGCGAAGCCTCGGCCAACCCCGAGGCGCTGCCGGTACAACTGGTCGACGAACTGGCGCTGTACGATCGCGCCGATGTGCAGCAGCCCTTTGTCCGCCACGAAGGCGAACTGGCCGAAACCACACTGTTGATGGAAGGCATCAGTTGCGCCGCCTGCGGCTGGTTGATCGAGAAACACCTGCGCACCTTGCCGGCGGTAGCCGAAGCGCGCCTGAACCTGTCCAACCATCGCCTGCACGTGCGCTGGAGCGACGCGCAATTACCCCTGAGCCGGGTCCTCAGCGAACTGCGCCACATCGGGTACGCCGCACACCCCTATCAGGCCGACCGCGCCAGCGAACAGCTGGCCAGCGAAAACCGCCTGGCCCTGCGCCAGCTTGGCGTGGCCGGATTGCTGTGGTTCCAGGCGATGATGGCAACCATGGCCACCTGGCCTGAATTCAACATCGACCTCAGTCCAGAACTGCACACCATCCTGCGCTGGGTCGCGCTGTTCCTCACCACCCCGATCGTGTTCTACAGCTGCGCGCCGTTTTTCAAAGGTGCCATGCGCGATCTGCGCACCCGCCACCTGACCATGGACGTTTCCGTGTCACTGGCCATCGGCAGCGCCTACGTCGCCGGGATCTGGACCTCGATCACCGGGGTGGGCGAGCTGTATTTCGATGCCGTCGGCATGTTTGCCCTGTTCCTGCTGGCCGGGCGTTATCTGGAGCGGCGCGCCCGTGAGCGCACGGCCGCCGCCACCGCGCAGCTGGTGAATCTGTTGCCCGCCTCGTGCCTGCGCTTGACCCCCGAAGGCCAGAGCGAACGCATTTTGCTCAGCGAACTGCGAATCGGTGATCAGGTACTGGTTCATCCAGGCGCCATTCTCCCGGCCGATGGCAAGATCCTCGACGGCCAGTCGAATATCGACGAATCGCTGCTGACCGGCGAATACCTGCCGCAACCTCGCACCCTCGGCGATGCGGTCACCGCCGGTACCCTGAACGTCGAAGGCGCACTGACTATCGAGGTCCAGGCCCTGGGCCAGGACACGCGCCTCTCGGCCATCGTTCGCCTGCTCGACCGTGCCCAGGCCGAAAAACCGCGTCTGGCGGAAATCGCCGACCGCGCCGCGCAATGGTTCCTGCTGTTGTCGCTGATTGCGGCTGCGGCCATTGGCCTGTTGTGGTGGGAACTGGACTCATCGCGAGCCTTCTGGATCGTGCTGGCGATGCTCGTGGCGACCTGCCCGTGCGCCTTGTCGTTGGCGACGCCGACCGCCCTCACTGCGGCCACCGGCACCTTGCACAAGCTCGGTCTGCTGCTGACCCGCGGCCATGTGCTGGAAGGCCTGAACCAGATCGACACGGTGATTTTCGACAAGACCGGCACCCTCACCGAAGGGCGTCTGGCGTTGCGCTCGATCCGCCCCCTCGGCGCCCTCGACAGCGACCAATGCCTGGGCCTCGCCGCCGCCCTGGAAAACCGCTCCGAACACCCGATCGCCCGTGCTTTCGGACGCGCGCCGATGGCGGCCGAAGAAGTCCACAGCACCCCGGGTCTTGGCCTGGAGGGGCTGGTTGAAGGGCGACGCCTGCGCATCGGTCAACCGGGATTCGTCTGCGAACTCAGTGGTGCCAAGGCGCCGCCGATGCCCGAAGAAGCCGGCCAATGGCTGCTGCTCGGCGACAGCGAAGGGCCGCTGGCCTGGCTGGTCCTCGATGATCGCTTGCGTGCCGATGCGCCGGTATTGCTGGCCGCATGCAAGGCGCGGGGCTGGCGCACGCTGTTGTTGTCCGGCGACAGCTCGCCGATGGTCGCCAGCGTGGCGGCAGAACTGGGCATCGATGAAGCCCGCGGCGGCTTGCGCCCGGACGACAAACTGCAAGTCCTGCAACAACTGCACAAGGAAGGTCGCAAGGTGTTGATGCTGGGGGACGGGGTCAATGACGTGCCGGTGCTGGCGGCTGCGGATATCAGCGTCGCCATGGGCTCGGCCACCGACCTTGCGAAAACCAGTGCCGATGCGGTGCTGCTGTCCAACCGCCTCGATGCGCTGGTGCAAGCCTTCAGCCTGGCGCGGCGCACCCGTCGGGTCATTATCGAGAACCTGTTGTGGGCCGGGTTGTACAATGGCCTCATGTTGCCTTTCGCCGCCCTCGGCTGGATCACTCCGGTCTGGGCGGCAGTAGGCATGTCGATCAGTTCGTTGACCGTGGTGCTGAACGCGCTGCGCCTGACTCGAATGCCGAGCGAGCGCGCCCTCGACACCCCGCCAGAAACCCGCCCGCTGCCGGCCTGAGCCGCGCGGGCATGGAGTCCAGATGCCAGCTCTTTACGTGATGATTCCCGCTGCGCTGCTGATCGTGGCCATCGCCGTCTATATCTTCTTCTGGGCGGTCGACAGCGGGCAGTACGACGACCTCGACGGCCCGGCCCACAGCATCCTGTTCGACGACCAGGACCCGAACCACACCGCCGCCGTAGACGAGGCCAGCGGCCAACCGGCCAAACCGCAAGACAAGGCCCCGCCCCATGCTTGAACTGGCGCCACTGCTGGTATCGGCGGTGATCCTCGGCTTGCTTGGCGGCGGTCATTGCCTGGGCATGTGCGGAGGCTTGATGGGCGCGCTGACCCTGGCGATTCCCAAGGAGCAACGCAGCCGCCGCTTTCGCCTGCTGCTGGCCTACAACCTGGGGCGGATTCTGAGTTATGCCTGCGCCGGACTGTTGATCGGCCTGGCCGGATGGGCCGTGGCCAGCAGCCCGGCGGCGATGTTCCTACGCGTCCTCGCCGGCTTGCTGCTGATTGCCATGGGCCTGTACCTGGCCGGCTGGTGGAGCGGCCTGACCCGCATCGAAAGCGTCGGTCGAGGCTTGTGGCGGCACATCCAGCCAGTCGCCAACCGGTTGCTGCCGGTATCGAGCCTTCCGCGTGCGCTGCTGCTGGGCGCGCTCTGGGGCTGGCTGCCATGCGGCCTGGTTTACAGCACCCTGCTATGGTCGGCCAGCCAGGGCAATGCGCTGGACAGTGCATTGTTGATGCTTGCGTTCGGGCTTGGTACCTGGCCGGTGCTGCTGGCTACAGGCCTTGCCGCCGAGCGCGTCACCGCGGTGTTGCGCAAGCGCAGTGTGCGCATGGCGGGTGGGATGCTGGTGATGCTGTTTGGTCTCTGGACACTGCCGGGGCCGCATCAGCATTGGCTCATGGGGCATTAAAAGCAAAAGATCGCAGCCTGCGGCAGCTCCTACATGGATCGCGTACACCTGTAGGAGCTGCCGAAGGCTGCGATCTTTTGATCTTGATGTAAATCAAGATGCCCCACCCCGCCCTCGCATAAAGTGGCCGACACTGCCAGCCTATCCGGGGAATGCCCGCATGATGCTCGACGCCATTCGTTGGGACACTGATCTGATCCGCCGTTATGACCTGGCGGGACCCCGCTACACCTCGTACCCGACCGCCGTGCAATTCAACAGCCAGATCGGCACCTTCGACCTGTTTCACGCCCTGCGCGACAGCCGCAAGGCCCAACGTCCATTGTCCCTTTACGTGCACGTGCCGTTCTGCGCGAACATTTGCTACTACTGCGCCTGCAACAAGGTCATCACCAAGGATCGCGGCCGGGCGCAGCCGTATTTGCAGCGCCTGGAACAGGAAATCCAGCTGATCGCCTGCCACCTCGACCCCACACAGAAAGTCGAGCAACTGCACTTCGGTGGCGGCACACCGACCTTTCTCAGCCACGACGAACTGCGCCAGCTGATGGCGCACTTGCGCAAACACTTCAATTTGCTGGACGACGATTCCGGCGACTACGGCATCGAGATCGACCCCCGCGAGGCCGACTGGTCGACCATGGGATTGCTGCGCGAACTGGGCTTCAATCGGGTCAGCATCGGCCTGCAAGACCTCGACCCGGCGGTGCAGCGAGCGGTCAATCGCCTGCAAAGCCTGGAGGAAACCCGCGCCGTGATCGACGCCGCCCGCACCTTGCAGTTTCGCTCGATCAACATCGACCTGATCTACGGCCTGCCTAAACAGACGCCAGAGAACTTCGCCCGCACCGTCGATGAAGTCATCCGTCTGCAACCGGACAGGTTATCGGTATTCAACTACGCCCACCTGCCGGAGCGCTTCATGCCGCAGCGGCGCATCAACAGCAATGAACTGCCGACACCCGCGCAGAAACTGGAAATGCTGCAGCGTACCATCGAGCAACTGATCAACGCCGGTTACCGTTACATCGGCATGGACCACTTCGCCCTGCCCGACGACGAGCTGGCTATAGCCCAGGAAGAATCGACCCTGCAACGCAATTTCCAGGGCTACACCACCCACGGTCATTGCGATCTGATCGGCCTGGGCGTCTCGGCAATCAGCCAGATCGGCGACCTCTACTGCCAGAACAGCAGCGACCTGAACCACTATCAGAACACCCTGGCTTCTATGCAACTGGCCACCAGCCGCGGCCTGCTGTGCAATGCCGATGACCGGCTGCGACGGGCGGTCATTCAGCAATTGATCTGCAATTTCAGCCTGGAATTTTCCGACATCGAACAGGCCTTCAACATCGATTTCCAGGGCTATTTCGGCGATCTCTGGCCTCAGTTGCAAGACATGGCCAAAGACGGGCTGATCGAGCTCGATCGCGACAGGATCACCATCCTGCCCGCCGGGCGACTGTTGGTGCGTTCGGTGTGCATGGTGTTCGACGCGTACCTGGAACAACACAGTCGCCAGCGATTCTCGCGGGTGATCTAATTCTGCAAGCTAGCGCCCCAGACTGGCCTCGATCTCCTATGGTGAGTTACCCTTACGTCTTATGTGTGAATTCCCACAAGGATTGAAGAAATGTCCGAGCCAGTAAAACAGCGCGCTCATAGCCAAGCCCATTGCAAGGATTGCAGCCTGGCCCCTCTTTGCCTGCCACTTTCGCTGAATCTGGAAGACATGGATGCGCTGGACGAAATCGTCAAGCGCGGCCGGCCGCTGAAAAAGGGCGAGTTTCTGTTTCGCCAGGGCGATACCTTCGATTCTGTCTACGCAGTCCGTTCCGGCGCCCTCAAGACCTTCAGCCTGAGCGACTCCGGTGAAGAACAGCTCACCGGTTTCCACCTGCCCAGCGAACTGGTCGGCCTGTCGGGCATGGACACCGAAAAGCACCCGGTGTCGGCACAAGCCCTGGAAACCACCTCGGTGTGTGAAATTCCTTTCGAACGCCTCGACGAACTGGCCCTGCAACTGCCGCAGTTGCGCCGTCAGTTGATGCGGGTGATGAGCCGCGAAATCCGTGACGACCAGCAGATGATGCTGCTGTTGTCGAAAAAGACCGCCGACGAACGCATCGCCACCTTCTTGGTCAACCTGTCGGCACGCTTCCGCGCCCGGGGTTTTTCCGCCAATCAGTTCCGCCTGAGCATGTCGCGCAATGAAATCGGCAACTACCTGGGCCTGGCGGTGGAAACCGTGTCCCGGGTCTTTACCCGCTTCCAGCAAAACGAGCTGATTGCGGCAGAAGGCAAGGAAATCCGGATTATCGACCCGATCCAGCTGTGCGCCCTGGCCGGTGGCTCACTGGACTGAAACAAAACGTCGTGGCTGAGCGAAACGGTTCAGCCGCCGTTATACTGCGTCGTTTGCAGCCCTGCCAGGACACCTAGACGATGGTCTTCGACTCCTTCGACATCAAATCCCTCATCCGCCCTGTCATCGACTTCCCGAAACCGGGTGTGATCTTTCGCGACATCACCCCGCTGTTCCAGTCGCCCAAGGCACTGCGCCTGGTGATGGACAGCTTCGCCCACCGTTACGTCGAGGCTGACTTCACCCACATCGGCGCGATGGACGCCCGTGGCTTCCTGATCGGTTCGGTACTGGCCTATCAGTTGAACAAGCCGCTGGTGCTGTTCCGCAAGCAAGGCAAACTGCCGGCTGACGTGCTGGCCGAGGGCTATGCGACCGAATACGGCGAAGCCTTCCTGGAAGTGCACGCCGACAGCCTGTGCGAAGGCGACTCGGTGGTGATGTTCGATGACCTGATCGCGACCGGCGGCACCCTGATTGCCGCCGCCAACCTGATCCGCCGCATGGGCGCACGGGTGCATGAAGCGGCGGCGATCATCGACCTGCCGGAGCTGGGTGGTTCGCAGCGCCTGGAGGACATGGGCATTCCGACGTTCTGCCTGACGCAGTTTGCGTTGAGCGATATGTAACAAACGTCAAAAGATCGCAGCCTTCGGCAGCTCCTACATGGATCGCGTATACCTGTAGGAGCTGCCGAAGGCTGCGATCTTTTGCTTCTAAAGCCCCATCTGCTTGCTGATGATCTCGTTCATCACTTCCCGCGTCCCGCCGCCAATCGACAAAATCCGGTTGTCGCGGTACAGCCGCTCCACCAGGCTCTCGCGCATGTATCCCAGCCCACCGAGTATCTGCACCGCATCGGTCACGATCCGGTCTGCGGTATCCGTCGCAAAATTCTTGGCCATGGAAATTTCCTTGATCACACTCTGCCCCGACGCCATCTTTGCCGCCTGGCGATAAGTGAATTCCCGGGATACCTCCAGCGCGGTCGCCATCTCGGCGAGACGATGCTTGATCACCTGAAACTTGCCGATCGGTTTGCCAAAGGCTTCGCGCTGGCGCGCCCACTTCAGGCTCTCCTCCAGCGCCAACTGTGCGGTCATGTTGGCCATCAGTGCCAGGGCCAGGCGCTCGCTCTGGAAATTGCCCATGATGCAGGCAAAGCCCATGTTCTCGGCGCCGATCAGGTTTCCCGCAGGCACCAGGCAATCATCGAAGAACAGCTCGGCGGTGTCTGACGCCCACCAGCCCATTTTCTTCAGTTGCCGTCCTACGGTGAAACCGGGGGTGCCCTTTTCGATCAGCAACAGACTGATGCCGGAGAACCCCGGCTCACCGGTACGCACCGCGACGGTATAAAAGTCCGCACGCACACCACTGGTGATAAAGGTTTTGCTGCCATTGACCCGGTAAAAATCGCCGTCACGCACGGCGCGGGTTTGCAGGTTGGCGACGTCGGAGCCGCCGCCGGGCTCGGTGACGGCCAGGGCGCTGATTTTCTCTCCCGACAACACCTGGGGCAGCACACGATCCCGCACTTCGGGTCGGGCCCACTTGAGAATGGGCGGCAAGCCGATATCCAGTGAACCAAGACCCGCCACCAGCCCGCCTGAGCCGCAGCGCATCAACTCCTCACTGGCGGCAACCTTGGCGAACAGATCCCCTTCGTGGCTGCCTCCGTAAGCCTCCGGGTAGCCGATGCCGAGAATCCCCGCTGCGCCGGCCTTGAGGTAGAGCTCGCGAGGAAAGCTTTCGGCTTCTTCCCACTGCTCGATATCAGGAAGGATCTCGCGTTCGACGAATCGTCTGACGCTGTCACGGACCAATTGGTGGCTGGGGTCGAAGTATTCCTGAAAGGCAGACATCGGCGAGCTCCACTGAAGGGGTCAGTGAAGTTAACCGAGCGCTTGCTTGGTTTACAACAGGATTGTGTGAATCAGCGACACCGAGGTGCGCCCTTCGCGAGCAAGCCCGCTCCCACAGGGGATTGCATTCCAAATGTGGGAGCGGGCTTGCTCGCGAAGGCGTCAGCATGGACGCCACATGAACTCAGAGCGAAATCGGCTTACGCCCGGCAAACGAATGCGCCAGCGTGCCGCCATCCACCAGTTCCAGCTCACCACCGAGCGGCACGCCGTGGGCGATACGCGAGGCGATCAGGCCTTTGCTGCTGAGCAACTGGGCGATGTAATGCGCAGTGGCCTCACCTTCCACGGTCGGGTTGGTCGCCAGGATGACTTCGGCGAAGGTGCCAGCCTCTTCGATCCGCGCCATCAATTGCGGGATGCCGATGGCTTCCGGCCCCAGTCCGTCGAGCGGCGACAGATGCCCCTTGAGCACGAAGTAGCGCCCGCGGAAACCGGTCTGCTCCACCGCATAAACGTCCATCGGGCCTTCCACCACGCAGAGCAAGGTGTCGTCGCGACGGGTATCGGCGCATTGCGGACAGAGATCATCTTCGGTCAGCGTACGGCACAAGCGGCAGTGACCGACCCCTTCCATGGCCTGGCTCAAGGCCAGCGCCAGGCGTGAGCCGCCGCTGCGGTCACGCTCGAGCAACTGCAACGCCATGCGCTGGGCGGTTTTCTGACCCACGCCTGGCAAAATTCGCAGGGCGTCGATCAGTTGGCGAATCAAAGGGCTGAAGCTCATGGTGGAAAAGTCCGACAAAACAACGAGACGCGGTTTATACCCGCGCCTCGGTTGAGCGTCAAATTGCAGCGTCAATTACTCAGTCCCGGGAAACCCGAACCACCAGTTTGCCGAAGTTGCGCCCCTCCAGCATGCCGATGAACGCGTCGGGAGCCTGTTCCAGGCCATCGACCACGTCTTCGCGGAATTTCACTTTGCCATCACGCACCCAGGGCGCCATGGCACTGAGGAATTCCGGCTGGCGATCACCATAGTCATCGAACACGATGAAGCCCTGGATGCGCACCCGCTTGGTCAACAGGGTGCGCTGCAACAGGGGCAGGCGATCCGGCCCGCTCGGCGCTTCATGGGCGTTGTAGGAGGCAATCAGGCCGCACAGTGGAATCCGCGCCTTGGGATTGAGCAACGGCACCACGGCGTCGAAGACCTTGCCGCCGACGTTTTCGTAGTAGATGTCGATGCCCTTGCCGCAGGCCTTGGCCAGCTCATCGGCAAAGTCCGGACTCTTGTGGTCGATGCAGGCGTCGAAGCCCAACTCGTCGACCACATAACGGCACTTGTCCGCCCCGCCGGCCACGCCAACCACACGCAACCCCTTGATCTTCGCCACCTGGCCGACCACCGAACCCACCGCGCCGGAGGCCGCTGCAACCACCAGGGTTTCGCCAGCCTTGGGCTGGCCGATGTCCATCAGGCCCATGTACGCGGTCATGCCCGGCATCCCCAGCACCCCAAGGGCCATCGACGCACTGGGCAATCCCGACGGCACCGGGATGATGCTGCGCCCGTCATTGATGCTGTGGCTTTGCCAACCAGTGGCACCGACCACCAGGTCACCTTCCTGAAACTTCGGATTGAGCGAACGCTCGACCCGACTGACCGCGCCCCCGGTCATGACTCCGCCGATTTCCACCGGTGCGGCGTAGGACGGAGCGTCGCTCATGCGTCCGCGCATGTAGGGATCCAGCGACAGGAAAACGGTCTTGAGCAGCACCTCACCGTTGGCCAGCTCCGGCAACGCCACCCGCTCCATGCGGAAGTTTTCCGGCGTTGGCGCGCCGACGGGGCGTGAAGCCAGGACAATGCGTTGATTGAGGGTCATGGGGTCGGACATGGCAGCGTCTCCTGTGATCGATGGGGTTGGGTGATATAGGGAGCAGACCTTTGTGGCGGTATGGCGTTCGATGTGTTTTCAGTTGCACCTAGGCGACTTCTTCGCGAGCAGGCTCGCTCCCACATTTGCAATGCAATCCTCTGTGGGAGCGAGCCTGCTCGCGAAGGCGCCATCACGGACGACACATCCCCAACAGCCAGAAACAAAAATGCCAGGCGCAATGCCTGGCATTTTTTGTAGCTCATCTGCCGCCTGAAGGCGAATCAGAATGGCAGTTTCATGCCCGGCGGCAGTTGCATGCCGGCAGTCATGCTGCCCATCTTGTCCTGGCTGTTGGCTTCGATCTTGCGCACGGCATCGTTGACCGCGGAGGCGATAACCGCTTCCAGCATTTCCTTGTCGTCTTCGCTCATGCCTTCAACCAGGCTCGGGTCGATGGTCACGCTCTTGACGTCATGACGACCGGTCATCACCACGGTGACCATATCGCCACCGGCCTTACCGGTGACTTCGGCGTTGGCCAGCTCTTCCTGCATCTTGGCCATTTTTTCCTGCATCTGCTGCGCCTGCTTCATCAGGCCGGCCATGCCACCTTTCATCATGGTAATCACCTCTAAAGTACTTGGATCAAAACAGCGCCCGGCGGAATGTAGCCGAGCGCCTTCAGTTATTAGCCCTGAGTGACCAGGGCGTCGACAGGTTCAATAGTATCGTTACGGACCACCGCACCGAACTGCTGCATCATTTGCTGGATGAACGGATCGCCATGGATCGATTCCTCCGCCTCGCGCTGACGGTTGGCGCGGCGGCGCGAAGCCGCTTGTGCCGGGGTTTCCTGCTCGGGCTTGATCAGCTCGATGCTCAGGGTCAGCGTGCGCTGGTGATACTGGTTCAACGCATCGTTGAGGCGACGCTGCTGAGTGGCGTTGAACAAGGCACTGTGGGCCGGGTCCAGGTGCATCAGCCAATTGTCGCCATCCACCGCGATCAGCGTGCAGTTGGCGGCGATGCTGCCGGTCATGCCGGAAATCGGCAATTTCGGGAACAGCTCCAGCCATTGCAGGGCCAGACCGGTGGCCGGCATTGCCGCGGGCTCAGGCTCGGGCTCCGGCGCCGGGTCAGCGGCATGCTCGCTGGCCAGTTCGTCGAGGTAACTGTAGGCCGAATCCATGTCCGGCTCGATGTAATCCTCGTCCAGCGGCGGCTCGTCATCCAGGTCCATGCCCGGCGTTGCGGCATCGACGTCGGCCACCGAAGGCTCCGGGATTGGCGCGGCGGCCCACTCCGGGGCATCCGGCACCACGCTGTCCGGCGTCGGCAACGGCATCGGCGGTAACTCGGGTTGTTCGCTGGCGGTTTCCAGCACCGGCTCCACCGCCGGTTGCTGAACGGGGGCAGGCTCGACCGGGTCATTCCACGGCAGGTCGACCACCTCTTCGACCACGGCTGTTTCAACCACAGGCACAGGCGCAGCTTCCGGCACAACGACCGGCGCCACCGGTTCCGGTGCTGGCGCAGGAGCCGCCACTGGCGCAGTCGCTATCGGTGCAACGGCCGCAGCGGCTACCGGCGCAACGACCTGCGCGGCAGCCACTGAGTTTGCGGAATCAACTGTGGCCTGGCTGATCCCCACTGGCTTTAGCGGTTGCCTCGGGGCATCCGCGGTGTCTGCGGGCCGGAACGCCAGCATCCGCAGCAACACCATTTCAAAACCGCCCCGGGGATCCGGCGCCAGCGGCAAGTCGCGGCGGCCGATCAGGCCCATCTGGTAGTAGAACTGCACGTCTTCGGCCGGCAAGGCCTGGGCCAGTGCCAGCACGCGATCACGGTCGCCGTGACCGTTATCGACACCTTCCGGCAAGGCCTGGGCAATGGCAACGCGGTGCAGCACATTGAGAATTTCCGAGAGCACGCCATTCCAGTCCGGGCCTTGTTCGGCCAGGTGGCGGACGGCTTCGAGCAACGCCTTGGCATCGCCTTCGATCAGCGCATGCAGGACGTCGTAGACCTGCCCGTGATCGAGGGTCCCGAGCATCGCCCGCACATCGGCGGCCAGGACCTTGCCTTCACCGAAGGCAATCGCCTGGTCGGTCAGGCTCATGGCATCACGCATCGAACCGTCGGCAGCACGGCCCAGCAACCACAGTGCATCGTCCTCGAACGGCACGTTCTCGACACCCAGCACGTGGGTCAAGTGCTCGACAACCCGTTCCGGTGTCATGTTCTTCAGGGAGAACTGCAGGCACCGCGACAGAATCGTTGCCGGAAGTTTCTGCGGATCGGTGGTCGCCAGGATGAACTTGACGTAGGGTGGCGGCTCCTCGAGGGTTTTGAGCAGCGCGTTGAAGGAATGGCTGGAGAGCATGTGCACTTCGTCGATCAGGTAGACCTTGAAGCGCCCACGGCTCGGGGCGTACTGCACGTTGTCGAGCAATTCGCGGGTATCTTCGACCTTGGTGCGGCTCGCGGCATCGATCTCGATCAGGTCGACAAAGCGGCCTTCGTCGATTTCGCGACACACCGAACACTCGCCACAGGGGGACGAAGTGATACCTGTCTCACAGTTAAGGCATTTGGCAATGATCCGCGCGATGGTGGTCTTGCCGACCCCACGGGTACCGGTGAAGAGGTAGGCGTGGTGCAGCCGTTGGCTGTCCAAGGCATTGATCAGAGCCTTGAGCACATGGGTCTGGCCGACCATTTCGCGGAACGAGCGCGGACGCCATTTACGTGCAAGAACCTGATAACTCATCGAAAACCGTCGCAGCGAAGGAAGCAGAAGCGGCTAATGCTAGCGGAGCAAGGCACAAATTGCATCCGGTGCGCTCGTGTATTGTGGCTAAGCTGCACATCGGGGGCATTTAACGGAGTGTTTATGCGGTTGGCCTTGGGGACATTGCTGTTGATCAGCCTGGACAGCGCAGCGGCGCCAGCACCGCTGCGCTTCGTGATAACCGACAGCTGGAGCATGCCCATGGTGCAACTTGAACGGGGCAAACCGACCCAGGGCATCCTGTATGACATGATGCTCAGCCTCGCGACCCAGGTCGGCGTACCGGCCGAATTCCACGTATTGCCCCGCAGGCGCATACAAGACGCCATGGAGCAAGGCGAGGTCGATGTCCGCTGTTATGCCGCGCAATCGTGGCTGCCCGAGCAATCTGACGAATATCTCTGGAGCATCCCGCTCTTCACTCAACCTGACGTGTTGATCACCCGGCATGCGCCGCCCGACCCAGTCAAACCCGCCGACTTGCCGCAACAGCCCATTGGCACCGTGCTGGGCTACAGCTACCCGACCCTGCAGCCGCTGTTCGACATCGGCCAACTGCAGCGCGACGATGCACGCAATCAGGAACAAGTGCTGGAAAAACTCCTGGCCGGCCGCAATCGCTATGCCGTCAGCAATCAATGGAGCCTGGACTGGTTCAATCACCGCCTGCTGCCGGAGCAGCAACTGCAAAGCGTGGCGGTGCTGCAGGAAAACAGTCTCGGTTGCTACGTTCGCAACGACCCACAGGTCCCGGTGCAGAGCATTCTGCGCACCCTGGCGCGGATGAAGATGTCCGGGGAGATCGATGAAATTGTTCGGCTGTATATCGGTGGCGAGCCGGCGCCTGTGGATAAAGCGCAAACGACGAAAAACCGCCCCGGAGAAGATCCTGGCAGCTAGCGAAAGTCTGTATTGAAGAAGATGACGCGAGAGAACACTCGCGTGGCGTTAAGGTGGTAACCCTACCAGCCACACCCCGGCACACAATGTCACCGCTGCGGCTGCTCCCTTCCAGGCCTGACCGGGTTCACGGCTGATCGTTGCGGGGGGACCGATAGGGTCACCATAACGACGCTCACCTGTCGGCGAGCCGCGCCATTGTACCTATCTGAGGCGAAGTTACAACCGTTGGTTTCGGATAAAAAACATGAGGGGCTTCAAGCACTTGCTATTGCGCCTCAAGCACCGCGTCCGCCCTGCCGCCCGCCTGCTGAATCACCAGGTGAACGAAATGCAGCTTGGCAACGACAGCAGGCGGCAGGACGAAGGGGTAGAAATCCGGCTGCCCCATGCTGCGTGACAGCTCGTTGAGCATGCCGGCCAGTTCGATCCAGGCGTTGACGAACGACAGGAAAGCCGTGCCGCCGGGATGCTGCGGATCGTAGAGGGTTTCGGGCGGAAACGGCTGATAATCGAAGTCCATTTCCCGGGCGCTCATGCCAAACCCCAGCGCGGTGTCCACGGCGTCCATCATGTGCAGGTAATGCGCCCAGGTTTCCGCCCAGTCTTCCCACGGGTGCATGGTCGCGTAGGCGCTGACACAGTGCTGCTGCCAGTCGAGCGGCGCGCCCTGCTGATAATGCCGTTCGAGGGCATCGGCGTAGCTCGCGCGTTCATCGCCAAACAAGCCGCGAAAAGGCTCAAGCCAATGGCTGCAGGCGATCAATCGGTCCCAGTAGTAATGCCCGACTTCGTGACGAAAATGCCCGAGCAAGGTGCGATAGGGTTCGTGCATTTGCACCCGCACCTGCTCGCGGTGCGCGTCGTCGGCCTCCTTGATATCCAGGGTGATCAGGCCGTTGGCGTGGCCCGTGGTCGGCGGCTTGCCTTCAAGGTCGACACCAATGAAATCGAAGGCAAGGCCAGTCTCCTCATCGACTGCCTTGGGAATCACCCGCAACCCCAGGCTGACCAGTTGCGCGACCAGACGCCGCTTGGCGGTTTCCACTTTGCGCCAGCGCTCGTGGTTTTCCGTGATTGACAGGTCGGGAATCGTGCGATTCAAGCTACAGGCCATGCACAAGGATTCGTGGTGATTGGCTGGAAGCAGCCAGTTGCACGCAGCCGGAGAGTCGAGATTGGCGCAGCGGCGGAACGCGCCCGCCTGCGGATCGGCGTCGAGCCACCAGGTGTCGGGGCGCTCGCCCGGTTGCAGGGAAGATAAACGACTTTGCTCAGGTTGATACCCGAGGGCCGCTGAACACGCCAGGCACTGGCTGTTGCGGAAGAACAGCGACTGCCCGCAACGACAGGGCCACACCTTGCTGTTGCGCGAGCTTTCGCCCATGAACGGTGCAGCGATGCGCGAGCTGAGCTGCTCGAAGAAAGGGTGCATGGCGATCTCTCCCTGGGGCTTGCAGAGACTAGATCATTCTTGTGCCTGGATCGTTCCAGTTGAAGTTGAGGTGCCTGTAAAAAGATCGCAGCCTTCGGCAGCTCCTACAGAGATCGGTGTAGGAGCTGCCGGAGGCTGCGATCTTTTGTTCAGACCGGGACGCCGTGCTCTTTCAGGAATACCACAAACGCCTCTTCATCCAGCACCTTCAACCCCAGCTCATTGGCCTTGGTCAACTTCGAACCGGCGCCCGGCCCTGCGACCACGCAATGGGTCTTGGCCGACACGGAGCCGGCGACCTTGGCCCCCAGGCTTTCGAGTTTGTCCTTGGCCACATCGCGGCTCATCAGCTCCAGCGAGCCGGTCAGCACCCAGGTCTGCCCGGCGAGCGGCAAGCCTTCGACGACCTTCTTCTCGCTCTGCCAGTGCATGCCGAATTCAGCCAGTTGCTTCTCGGCCGCCTCGGCCAATTGGCGATTCTCTTCGAGCGCGAAGAACTCGCGCACCGAATTGGCCTGTTTCTCCGGCAGAGCCTGACGCATATCCAGCCAGTCAGCACCGATCACCGCCTGCAGCGAGCCGAACTTGTCCGCCAGTTTCTGCGCCCCGCCCGGACCGACCGATGGAATATGCAGTTTGTCGAGGAAACCGCCCAGCGTGGTGCTTGCCGAAAACTCGGCGCCCAACTCGCCCTGATCCTGGATCTGCAAACCATGCTTGAGCAGTTCAGCAATCACCTGCTGGTTATGTGCGTCTTCAAAGAAGCTGTGGATCTCATGCGCGACTTCCAGCCCGACATCCGGCAAGTAGGTCAGCACCTGCGGCAAAGCCTGCTGCACCCGCTCCAGCGACCCCAGGGAGCGGGCCAGCACCTTGGCCGTCTCTTCGCCGACATCGGGAATCCCGAGGGCGTAGATAAACCGCGCCAGGCCCGGCTTCTTGCTGTCTTCGATGGCGCCGAGCAGGTTCTTGCTCGACAGTTCGGCAAAGCCTTCCAGATCGACGATCTGCTCGAACGTCAGGGCGTACAGATCGGCCGGCGAACTCACCAGGCCTTCGTCGACCAGTTGCTCGACGCTCTTCTCGCCCAGGCCTTCGATATCCATGGCACGACGGGAGACGAAGTGAATGATGGCCTGCTTGAGTTGCGCGCCACAGGCCAGGCGACCGACGCAGCGGTACACCGCGCCTTCGCTGATCGTCTCGCGACCCTTGCTGCGCTTGATCAGTTGTGTGCGCTCGACATGGGAGCCACACACCGGGCACTTCTCCGGAATCTGCACCGGCCGGGCGTTTTCCGGACGACGCTCCATGACCACTTGCACTACTTGCGGAATCACGTCACCGGCGCGGCGAATGATCACCGTATCGCCGATCATCAGGCCCAGGCGTGCGACTTCATCCATGTTGTGCAGTGTGGCGTTGGCCACCGTGACGCCTGCGACCTTGACCGGCTTCAGCCGTGCCACCGGTGTTACCGCACCGGTGCGGCCGACCTGGAACTCTACATCGAGCAGTTCGGTGAGCTCTTCCATGGCCGGGAACTTGTGGGCGATGGCCCAACGCGGCTCACGGGCGCGAAAACCCAGTTCGCGCTGGGAGGCGATGCTGTTGACCTTGAACACCACGCCGTCGATTTCATAGGGCAGCGCGTTGCGCCGCTCACCGATGTCGCGGTAGTAATCCAGGCACTCGGCGATACCCTGCGCCAGTTTCAGCTCATGACTGATCGGCATGCCCCAGGCCTTGAGTTGCTGCAAATTGCCGATGTGCGTATCGGCAATGTCCGCCGACACCTGGCCGATGCCGTAGCAGCAGAATTCCAGTGGACGGTTGGCGGTGATCTTCGAATCCAGCTGACGCAAACTGCCCGCCGCTGCGTTGCGCGGGTTGGCGAACGTCTTGCCGCCGACTTCCAGTTGCGTGGCGTTGAGCCGTTCGAAACCGGCCTTGGACATGAACACTTCGCCGCGCACTTCCAGGGTCGCCGGCCAGCCAGTACCGTGCAGCTTGAGCGGAATGTTACGCACGGTGCGTACGTTGACGCTGATGTCTTCGCCCGTCGTACCGTCGCCCCGCGTGGCACCGCGCACCAGGACGCCATCCTGGTACAACAGGCTGACGGCCAGGCCGTCGAGCTTGGGCTCGCAGCTGTATTCGACTGTTGCGCCGCCACCGAACAGGTCACCCGCCGGCAAATCCAGGCCTTCAGTCACCCGGCGGTCGAACTCACGCATGTCGGTTTCTTCGAAGGCGTTGCCGAGGCTGAGCATCGGCACTTCGTGACGCACCTGGGTAAACGCCGACAGCGCCGCGCTGCCCACTCGCTGGGTGGGCGAGTCGCTGGTGATCAGCTCGGGATTGGCCGCTTCCAGCGCCTTGAGCTCGTTGAACAAGCGGTCGTATTCGGCGTCCGGAATGCTCGGCTCGTCGAGCACGTGATAGCGATAGTTATGCTGATCCAGCTCAGCGCGCAGCTCTAAAATACGGTTTTTGGCGGCGGTCATGGGTGTTCTCTCGTAAAGCAAAAGAGCAGCCGAGGCTGCTCAATTTTCATATTTCGGCCCGGCAAGGGGCTGCATTTGTGGCGAGGGGGCTTGCCCCCGTTCGGCTGCGAAGCAGTCGTAGATCCAGTGTTCGTATTTTATCTGACACAACGGGTTGGCTGGTTTTGGGGCCGCTTCGCAGCCCAACGGGGGTAAACCCCCTCGCCACAAACGCTCTCCTGACATAGAGAGCTCCGTTTGATTTAGCGCTTCTGGGTCAGGGCGCGGCGTTCGAACTCTACGATGCGCTGACGGTAATGCTCGATCGTCTGGGCAGTCAGTACGCTGCGCTGGTCGTCCTTCAGTTCGCCGTTGAGCTCCTGGGACAACTTACGCGCCGCGGCCACCATCACGTCGAAAGCTTGCTTCGGATGGCGAGGGCCTGGCAGGCCCAGGAAGAAGCTCACCGCCGGGGTGCTGAAGTGGTCGATGTCGTCCAGGTCGAATACGCCCGGCTTGACGGCGTTGGCCATGGAGAACAGCACCTCACCGTTACCCGCCATGCTTTCGTGACGGTGGAAAATATCCATCTCGCCGAAACGCAGGCCGCTTTCCAGAATGTTCTGCAACAGCGCCGGGCCCTTGAAGCCGGCAGCGTCGCGGCAGATCACGCTGATCACCAGCACTTCTTCAGCTTGCGGCTGATCTTTTTCGCCGTGCGCTGGCGAGGACTTGGTGTCATCCGGGAAATCGTCGTCGCGGCTGCTGAAGCTCGGGCCGCCATCCAGATCCAGACTGAGGTTCATGTCGCCCTGGGAAGGCTCGCTGTGGCCACGCTTGCCGCGCTTGGAGCCCGATTCACGAGGCTCGCGGGCCGGCATGCTCACCGACGGCAGGTCCTGCTCGTCCAGTTGCGGCTCTTTATGCGTGTCCAGCACGCGCGGCGGGCCCAGCAGCTCGGCGCTGCTGTCCTCGTCCGGCAGATTGGACAGACTTCGGTCAAGGCGGAATTTCAGTTTTCCCTTGCCGCCGCGCATACGGCGCCAGCCATCAAAAAGAATACCGGCAATGACAATAATGCCGATGACGATCAGCCACTCGCGCAGACCGATTTCCATGTAATCCCGTGCCTCTATAAAAAATGCTGAAAAATAAGGGGTTTACAACCTGTAAACCGCTTTAAAACGTGGCGCCAACTCTATGTTCTGACAGGCGTTTTGCCCACGTATACGAAAAATTGACATTAAACTAGCACGACCAAAGGCAACTTTACACCGTCTACCACCTTGGCTAGCGCGAATATGTCGATTGGCCAGCAAGTCGAAGCGAGGAAAAGAGTCCTACAACCCATAAACACGCCTTCCTGCAACCACGACTCAGGCATCCACCATCGCCATCGCCTCCTCGACATCCACTGCCACCAGACGTGAACAACCGGGTTCGTGCATCGTCACACCCATCAGTTGATCGGCCATTTCCATGGCGATCTTGTTGTGGGTGATATAGATGAACTGCACTGACTGCGACATTTCTTTAACCAATTTTGCGTAGCGTCCAACGTTAGCGTCATCCAGTGGCGCGTCAACTTCATCGAGCATGCAGAACGGCGCCGGATTCAACTTGAAGATCGCAAAAACCAGGGCCAATGCGGTCAGGGCTTTTTCGCCACCGGAGAGCAAATGGATGGTGCTGTTCTTCTTTCCAGGCGGCTGCGCCATGATTGTCACCCCTGTATCGAGTAGATCTTCGCCCGTCAGTTCCAAATACGCGCGACCTCCACCGAAAACTTTTGGGAAAAGCGCCTGTAAACCGCCATTGATCTGATCAAAGGTATCCTTGAAGCGGTTGCGGGTTTCCTTGTCGATCTTGCGAATCACGTTCTCAAGGGTTTCAAGCGCTTCCACCAGATCGGCGTCCTGGGCATCCAGATAACGTTTACGCTCCGATTGTTGCTGGTACTCATCGATGGCCGCCAGGTTGATCGCGCCCAGACGCTGGATCCTCGCGGCGATGCGCTCGAGTTCTTCCTCGGCCTCCTTCTCGCTGGCCTCGGCGGTCAATGTCGCGAGTACGCCGTGGAGATCGTAGCCGTCTTCCAGCAACTGGTCCTGCAAAGTCTTGCGGCGCACGGTCAGGGCTTGCCATTCCATGCGCTGGGTTTCGAGCTGGCTGCGAATCAACTGGGATTGCTGTTCGGCCTGGCTGCGGCGCTTCTCGGCGTCGCGCAGTTCGCGATCGGCGTCTTCGAGGGCGATCTGCGCGGTCTTGAGCTCTTCGTCGACGGTCATGCGCTTGTCGAGCAACTCCTCGAGTTTCAGGCGCAGCTCTTCCAGGGGTGCTTCGCCCTCCTCCAGGTTGAGGCTCAGTTGTTCGCGCTTTTCGGTCAGGCGTTCGGACTGCATCTCCAGACGCTCCAGCGCCTGGCGAGTCGAGTCGTGCTGCGCCTTGAGCGAACCCAGGCGCACCGCCAACTGATGGGCATGATCCTTGTGTTGCCGTGCTTCCTGCCGCACCCGATCCAGGCGCTCGCGCAAGCTGTCGCGCTGGGCCAGTAACAGCTCGCGCTGCTCGGTGTCCAGCGCCATGCTGTCGAGGGCTTCCTGCAGTTGCAGACGGGCTTCACCGATGTTTTCGTGCTCCAGCGCGCGCTGCTCATCCAGTTCGGTGAGCTCTTCGTCGAGGCGGGTGCGGCGCAGGGTCAATTGCTCGGCCTTGGCTTTTCCGGCCGACAGCTGGGCTTTCAATTCACCTTGCTGGCGGGCTTCGTCTTGCAGCAAACGGCGCAAATGCTCGCGGCCGTTTTCCTGCTGACGCTGTTGCGCCCTGAGATTCTGCAATTGGGTTTCCAGGGTTTCGACGGCGGCTTCGCGCTCTTCGCGCTCAAGGCCCAATTGCTGGATTTCCTGACCACGGGCAAGTACACCGCTTTCCGCTTCACTGGCCCGACGCACGCGCAGGAAATGCCGACCGACCCAGTAACCGTCACGGCTGATCAGGCTCTGCCCGGCAGCCAATTGCCCGCGCAAGGCCAGGGCCTGCTCAAGGCTGTCCACCGGCTTGACCTGCCCCAGCCATGGCGACAGATCGATCTGCGCCTCGACCTTGTCCAGCAGGCTGCCCGGCACCCGTACGCCATCGCCGGCCGGGCTGAGCAAGCGCAAGTCGCCCTGGGCAAAGCCCGACAAATCGAAATCGTTGAAATCATCCACCAGCACCGCCTGCAGGTCGGCGCCGAGCACGGTTTCCACCGCCAGCTCCCAACCGGCCTCGACCTTCAGGCCTTCGGCCAGGCGCGGGCGATCCGCCAGGTTCTGTTCGCGCAGCCATTCAGCGGTGCCGGTGCCCGGATCGAGCGCGGCTTGCTGCAAGGCTTCGAGCGAAGCCAGTCGACCGTTGAGCCGCTGCAAATCGCCCTGGGCCTGTTGTTGCGCCGTCAACGTTTGCTGTAATTGCTGGCGCAGTTGCTCGAGCTTTTCGACCTGAGCCTCTTCACTGGTCTGCAAATCTTCGAGGGTCGCCTCGGACTCGGCGAGCTGCTCGCTGAGCTCCATGATCGCCGCGTCTTCCGGGTCGGCCGAGAGCAAGGCGCGCTCTTCGCCCAGACGCTTTTGACGATCGGCCAGGCGCTCCAGGCTGGTTTCCAGTTGCTGGATCCGCGATTGCTGCACTTCGGCCTGACGGCGCGGTTCGGCGGCGGTGAGGTTGAACGTATCCCACTGCTCCTGCCAGCCATGCATGGTGGTTTCGGATTCTTCCAGCGCGGCGGCGGCCTCTTCGGCGGCGGCGCTGGTGACTTCCTGTTCCGGGGTCAGCATGTCCAGCTCTTCGCCCAGGGTCAGCAGCAGCGTGCGGTCATGGCCGAGGTGGGATTCGGTTTCGAGGCGCGCGCGCTCGGCTTCCTTCAGGTCGTCCTGCAATTGCCGCAAGCGTTGCTGGCCGTGCTGGATGCTCTGCTCGACCCGGGCAATGTCACCGCCGACCGAGTAGAAGCGCCCTTGCACCAGATTGAAGCGTTCCGACAGGTCGTGGTGCCCATCACGCAGGCGCTCGATGCTCGCGTCGGCATTACGCTGTTCGGCCACCAGGGCTTCGAAGGAAACCTCCTGGTTGCCGATGATCGCTTCACGCTGGCCGACCTGATCGTTCAACGCCTGCCAGCGCAGGGCCGACAGTTGCGCCTTGAGTTGGCGCTCCTCGCCCTTGTATTCCTGGTACTTCTTGGCGGCCTCGGCCTGGCGATGCAAGCGCTCGAGCTGACGCGTCAACTCTTCGCGCAGGTCGGTCAGACGCTCCAGGTTCTCGTGGGTACGACGGATGCGGTTTTCGGTCTCGCGCCGGCGCTCCTTGTACTTGGAGATGCCCGCCGCTTCTTCGATGAAGTTGCGCAGGTCTTCGGGCTTGGACTCGATGAGTTTGGAGATCATCCCCTGCTCGATGATCGAGTAGCTGCGCGGGCCAAGGCCGGTGCCGAGGAAGATGTCGGTGATGTCACGACGCCGGCACTTGGTGCCGTTGAGGTAATAGGTGGTCTGGCTGTCGCGCGTCACTTTGCGGCGAATGGAAATTTCCGCGTAGGCGGCGTATTCGCCGAGCAGGGTGCCGTCGGAGTTATCGAACACCAGTTCAATGCTCGCCTGGCTCACCGGCTTGCGGCTGGTGGAGCCGTTGAAGATGACGTCGGTCATCGACTCGCCACGGAGGTTCTTCGCCGAACTCTCCCCCATTACCCAGCGAACGGCGTCGATGATGTTCGATTTGCCGCAGCCATTGGGCCCGACCACCGCCGCCATGTTGCTGGGGAAGTTCACCGTGGTCGGGTCGACGAAGGACTTGAACCCCGCCAGCTTGATGCACTTGAGCCGCACCCTCAGGCGTCCGTCAGGGCGGAGATCACCAGATCGCAACTGCGCTGGCCATACGCGGTCAGCACGGTGCGGATCTGCGCAAAGTCACGGGCGATCACGGCCGCGAGCAGGCGTTCGAACAGTTCCAGGTATTCGCTCATCGACGCCTTGCGCTGGTCCAGGGCAAGGAAATAGGCACGGCTCATGGCCGGCTGCAGATTCTCGACGGTTTCCTGCAAGTACGGGTTGTTGGCAAACCCGTAGGTGGCGCGCATCACGTTGAAACTGTCGTCGACGAAGGTGTGGATGTCCTGGCGCTCGTAGCTGGCATTCAGGCGCTGCTGGATCTGCACGAACGGCGCCAGGTCGGCCTGGACTTTCCAGCCGCTGGCCACGGCGTTGGCCAGCAGGATGTACATCTCGCTCATCAGCGTGCACAGGCTCTGCACCTTGTGCGGCGTGAGCTCGGTGACGTGGGCGCCACGTCGCGGCAGGATCGCGATCAGGTGGCGACGCTCGAGGATCAGCAAGGCCTCGCGGACCGAACCGCGGCTGACATTGAGGGCCAGCGTGACCTTCTGTTCCTGGATGCGCTCCCCGGGCTTCATTTCGCCGCGAATGATGCGTTCGGCGAGGTGGTGAGCGATTTGCTCGGCGAGGCTGTCCGGCGCCTTGAACGTCATGGTTGTCCTTCAAACTCTTTGATCTGTACAAGCGGCGCAGTGTAGCGCAATTGCTGCGTCAGGGCGGAGTGCCCGCCCGGAGGTTTTTGGCACGATTCAAGCAAAAAAGCAGGCTATCGAACCAACGACAATAATTAAGGAACAAGGGGTTGATCGACAAAATGCAATTTCCTGACCTTTAAGTCAGAAAATCATTGACCGAAAAGTCAGACCTGCTAAATTCGGTTCCTATCGGTTAACAACAATAATGAGTCTGCGAGGCCTTCCGTGATCCAGTTTTTACTAAACCAGGAACTCCGTAGCGAGCACGCCCTGGACCCGAACCTGACCGTGCTCAATTATCTGCGCGACCATGTGGGCAAACCCGGCACCAAAGAAGGCTGCGCCAGCGGTGACTGCGGCGCCTGCACAGTGGTCGTCGGCGAATTGCAGACCGATGACGACGGCCGCGAACACATTCGCTATCGCAGCCTCAACTCGTGCCTGACCTTCGTGTCGTCCCTGCACGGCAAGCAACTGATCAGCGTTGAAGACCTCAAGCACAAGGGTGAGCTGCACAGCGTGCAGAAAGCCATGGTCGAGTGCCACGGCTCGCAATGCGGCTTCTGCACCCCAGGCTTCGTGATGTCGCTGTTTGCCCTGCAAAAGAACAGCGATGCACCGGATCATGCCAAGGCCCACGAAGCACTGGCCGGCAATCTCTGCCGCTGCACCGGCTACCGGCCGATCCTGGAAGCCGCCGAGCAGTCCTGCTGCGGCAAGCAGCCGGACCAGTTCGACGCCCGCGAGGCCGATACCATCGCGCGCCTCAAAGCCATTGCCCCGACCGATATCGGCGAACTCAACAGCGGCGACAAACGCTGCCTGGTGCCGCTGACCGTGGCCGACCTGGCCGACCTCTACGACGCTTATCCACAGGCCCGCCTGCTGGCCGGCGGCACCGACCTGGCGCTGGAAGTCACGCAGTTCCACCGCACCCTGCCGGTGATGATCTACGTCGGCAATGTCGCCGAGATGAAACGCATCGACCGCTTTGACGATCGCCTGGAAATCGGCGCCGCCACCGCCCTTTCCGATTGCTACGAAGCCCTGAACGCCGAGTACCCGGACTTCGGTGAATTGCTGCATCGTTTCGCGTCCCTGCAGATCCGCAACCAGGGCACCCTGGGCGGCAACATCGGCAACGCCTCGCCGATTGGTGACTCGCCGCCCCTGTTGATCGCCCTCGGCGCGCAAATCGTCCTGTGCAAAGGCGAAACCCGTCGCACCCTGGCGCTGGAAGACTACTTCATCGACTACCGCGTCACGGCGCGCCAGGAAAGCGAGTTCATCGAGAAGATCATCGTGCCCCGCGCCAGCGTCGAAAAACTGTTCCGCGCCTACAAGGTCTCCAAGCGCCTGGACGATGACATCTCGGCAGTGTGCGCGGCCTTCAACATTCGCCTGGAAAACGGCGTGGTCGCCGAGGCCCGCGTCGCCTTCGGCGGCATGGCCGCGATCCCGAAACGCGCCGCTGCCTGCGAAGCCGCGTTGCTCGGCTCGCCATTCAATAACGCCACCGTTGAACGCGCCTGCGCTGCCCTGGGCGAAGACTTCACGCCGCTCTCGGATTTCCGTGCCAGCAAGGAATATCGCCTGCTCAGCGCGCAAAACCTGCTGCGCAAATACTTCATCGAACTGCAAACACCGCACATCGAGACCCGGGTGACCGCTTATGTCTAATCATCACGCCGTAGAGAAGACCCAAGCCGAACTGGCTGAACTGTTCGCCAAGGACCTGACCACCGGTGTCGGCCGCGCCGTCAAGCACGACAGCGCCGCCAAGCATGTGGCCGGTGAAGCGCAGTACATCGACGATCGCCTGGAATTCCCCAACCAGTTGCACGTTTATGCGCGCATGTCGGACCGTGCCCACGCCCGCATCATCAGCATCGACACCTCGCCCTGCTATGCCTTCGAAGGCGTGCGCATCGCCATCACCCACGAAGACGTGCCGGGCCTGAAGGACATCGGTCCGTTGCTGCCGGGCGATCCGCTGCTGGCCATCGACACCGTGCAGTTCGTCGGTCAACCGGTGGTCGCCGTCGCAGCGAAAGACCTGGAAACCGCGCGCAAGGCGGCGATGGCCGCGATCATCGAATACGAAGACCTTGAACCTGTGCTGGACGTGGTCGAAGCCCTGCGCAAGCGCCACTTCGTACTCGACAGCCACACCCACCAACGCGGCGATTCGGCCACGGCGCTGGCCACTGCCGAGCACCGCATCCAGGGCACCCTGCACATCGGCGGTCAGGAACACTTCTACCTGGAAACCCAGATCTCTTCGGTGATGCCGACCGAAGACGGCGGCATGATCGTCTACTGCTCCACGCAGAACCCCACCGAAGTGCAGAAGCTGGTGGCCGAAGTCCTGGACGTGTCGATGAACAAGATCGTCGTCGACATGCGCCGCATGGGCGGCGGTTTCGGTGGCAAGGAAACCCAGGCGGCCAGCCCGGCGTGCCTGTGCGCGGTGATCGCGCACCTCACCGGCCAACCGACCAAGATGCGCCTGCCGCGGGTCGAAGACATGCTGATGACCGGCAAGCGTCACCCCTTCTATGTCGAGTACGACGTCGGCTTCGACAGCACCGGCCGCCTGCACGGCATCAACCTGGAACTGGCCGGCAACTGCGGTTGCTCGCCTGACCTGTCGGCGTCGATCGTCGACCGCGCGATGTTCCACTCGGACAACTCGTACTACCTGGGCGATGCGACCATCAACGGTCACCGCTGCAAGACCAACACCGCGTCGAACACCGCTTACCGTGGCTTCGGCGGCCCGCAAGGCATGGTCGCCATCGAAGAAGTGATGGACGCCATCTCCCGCCATCTGGCCCTCGATCCTTTGGCCGTGCGCAAGGCCAACTACTACGGCAAGACCGAGCGCAACGTCACCCACTACTACCAGACCGTCGAGCACAACATGCTCGAGGAGATGACCGCCGAACTGGAAGAAAGCAGCCAGTACGCCGAGCGTCGCGAGGCGATCCGTCGCTACAACGCCAACAGTCCGATCCTGAAAAAAGGCCTGGCGCTGACCCCGGTGAAATTCGGTATTTCCTTCACCGCCAGCTTCCTCAACCAGGCCGGTGCCCTGGTGCATGTCTACACCGACGGCAGCATCCACCTGAACCACGGCGGCACCGAAATGGGCCAGGGCTTGAACACCAAGGTCGCGCAGGTGGTGGCTGAAGTGTTCCAGGTGGAAATGGACCGCGTACAGATCACCGCGACCAACACCGACAAGGTGCCGAACACCTCGCCGACCGCCGCGTCCAGCGGTGCCGACCTGAACGGCAAGGCTGCGCAGAACGCCGCCGAAACCATCAAGCAGCGCCTGGTGGAATTTGCCGCGCGCCAGTACAAGGTCAGCGAAGAAGACGTGGAGTTCCACAACGGCCACGTGCGGGTCCGCGATCACATCCTGACCTTCGAAGCGTTGATCCAGCAGGCGTACTTCGCCCAGGTCTCGCTGTCGAGCACAGGGTTCTACAAGACCCCGAAAATCTACTACGACCGCAGCCAGGCCCGTGGCCGGCCGTTCTACTACTTCGCCTTTGGCGCGGCGTGCTGCGAAGTGCTGGTCGACACCCTGACCGGCGAATACAAGATGCTGCGCACCGACATCCTCCACGACGTCGGCGCCTCGCTGAACCCGGCCATCGACATCGGCCAGGTCGAGGGCGGTTTCATCCAGGGCATGGGCTGGCTGACCATGGAAGAACTGGTGTGGAACAACAAGGGCAAGCTGATGACCAACGGCCCGGCCAGCTACAAGATCCCGGCCGTGGCGGACATGCCGCTGGACCTGCGGGTGAAGCTGGTGGAGAACCGCAAGAACCCGGAAGACACGGTGTTCCATTCCAAGGCCGTGGGCGAGCCGCCGTTCATGCTCGGCATCGCTTCGTGGTGTGCGATCAAGGACGCCGTGGCGAGCCTGGGCGACTACAAACATCAACCGAAGATCGACGCACCGGCGACTCCGGAGCGGGTGTTGTGGGGCTGTGAGCAGATGCGCCAGTTGAAGGCGGCGAAGGCTGTCGAGGCGGAGACCGAGTTGGCTTCGCTCTAAGACCGAGGTGCGGCCTTCGCGAGCAAGCCCGCTCCCACATTGAAATGCATTCCAAATGTGGGAGCGGGCTTGCTCGCGAAGAGGCCGGTACAGACAACAGAGATGTTGAGGTGAAACATGTACAACTGGATCGACGCCCTCGCCGACCTGCAAAACCGGGGTGAACCCTGCGTTCTGGTGACCATCATCGAAGAGCTCGGCTCCACGCCGCGCAACGCTGGCTCGAAAATGGTCATCAGCGCGAACCAGGCCTTCGACACCATCGGTGGCGGGCACCTGGAATACAAGGCCATGAAGATCGCCCGCGAGATGCTGGCCAGCGGCAAGCAGGACACCCATCTGGAGCGTTTCAGCCTCGGCGCCAGCCTCGGCCAGTGCTGCGGCGGTGCCACCGTTCTGTTGTTCGAACCGATGGGCCAGGTGCAGGCGCAGATCGCCGTGTTCGGTGCCGGCCACGTCGGTCGCGCCCTGGTGCCGCTGCTGGCCAGCCTGCCTTGCCGGGTACGCTGGATCGACTCGCGGGAAGATGAATTCCCCGAACAGATCCCCCACGGTGTGCGCAAGATCGTCAGCGAAGAGCCGGTGGATGAAATCGATGACCTGCCCGCCGGCAGCTATTGCATCGTCATGACCCACAACCACCAGCTCGACCTCGAACTGACCGCCGCGATCCTCAAGCGCAACGACTTCGCCTACTTCGGCCTGATCGGTTCGAAGACCAAGCGCGTGAAGTTCGAACATCGCCTGCGCGACCGCGGTTTCGACAACAGCGTCGTGCAACGCATGCGCTGCCCGATGGGCATCGGCGAAGTCAAAGGCAAGTTGCCTGTGGAAATCGCCATCTCCATCGCCGGCGAAATCATCGCCACCTATAACGCGAACTTCGGCCAGCAGACCTCCAGCGCCGAACCGATTGCCAAACTGCTGCCCGCGTCACGCCGCAGCCAAACCGCAAACTTGAAAGCCTCGAACTGAGAATCTCATGCCTCTGACTCGCAAAGCTTACCGCGCCGCCATCCTGCACAGCATCGCCGACCCAGCCGAAGTCGGTATCGAAGCCTCCTACGAGTATTTCGAAGACGGCTTGCTGGTTGTGGATAACGGCCAGATCAGCGCCCTGGGCCACGCCAGCGAATTGCTGCCGACCCTGGCGGCGGATATCGAGATCACCCACTATCAGGATGCGCTGATCACCCCCGGCTTCATCGATACCCACATCCACCTGCCGCAAACCGGCATGGTCGGCGCCTATGGCGAGCAATTGCTGGACTGGCTCAACACCTACACCTTCCCGTGCGAAAGCCAGTTCGCCGACAAGGCCCACGCTGACCAGGTCGCGGACATTTTCATCAAGGAACTGCTGCGCAACGGCACCACCACCGCGCTGGTGTTCGGCAGCGTGCACCCGCAATCGGTGAACTCGTTCTTCGAAGCGGCCGAGCAGCTCGACCTGCGGATGATCGCCGGCAAGGTGATGATGGACCGCAACGCCCCGGACTACCTGACCGACACCGCCGAATCCAGCTACGTCGACAGCAAGGCGCTGATCGAGCGCTGGCACGGCAAGGGTCGCCTGCACTACGCCGTCACCCCACGCTTCGCACCGACCAGCACCCCGGAACAGTTGACCCTGGCCGGCCAGTTGCTGACCGAATACCCGGATCTGTACATGCAGACCCACATCAGCGAAAACCTCAAGGAAATCGAGTGGGTCAAGGAGCTGTTCCCCGAGCGCAAAGGCTACCTGGACGTCTACGATCACTACCAGTTGCTCGGCGAACGCTCGGTATTCGCCCACGGTGTGCACCTGTGCGATGACGAGTGCGCGCGACTGGCAGAAACCGGTTCGGCCATCTCGTTCTGCCCGACCTCGAACTTCTTCCTCGGCAGCGGCCTGTTCAACCTGCCGATGGCCGAGAAGCACAAGCTCAATGTCGGCATCGGCACCGATGTCGGCGGTGGCACCAGTTTCTCGCTGCTGCAAACCCTTAACGAAGCCTACAAGGTGATGCAGCTGCAAGGTGCGCGCCTGAGCCCGTTCAAGTCGCTGTACCTGGCCACCCTCGGCGGCGCTCGTGCACTGCGCCTGGAAGACAAGATCGGCACCCTGCAACCGGGTACCGACGCCGACTTCCTGGTGCTGGACTACAACGCCACGCCGCTGCTGGGCTATCGCCTGAAGCAGGCCAATAACATCGCCGAGACGTTGTTTGTGTTGATGACGCTGGGGGATGACCGGACGGTGCTGCAGACCTATGCGGCAGGCAATCTGGTGCATCAGCGCTAAATTTCTTCGGGCATAAAAAATCCCCCGCCGCTTTTCAGCCCGGGGGATTTTTATTGCCTGTCACACCGCCTTCGCGAGCAGGCTCGCTCCCACAATGAATCTTCAGTGATCCTGGCTTATGTATTCAACACAAAACCCTGTGGGAGCGAGCCTGCTCGCGAAAGCAGCGACGCGGTCTATCAGATTTTCGCCGGCGATCGCCCAGGCTTCTTGGTCTGCAGCAAATGCGAGAACACCGCATGCAGGTCATCCGAAGCACTTTCCTCGTCGAGGTTGAGCTTGCTGTCGATGTGATCCATGTGATGCATCATCAGGTTCACCGCCAGTTCAGCGTCGCGCTTCTCGATGGCGTCGATCAACTGGGTGTGCTCGTCGTAGGAACAGTGGGAGCGGTTGCCGCTTTCGTACTGGGCGATGATCAGCGACGTCTGGGACACCAGGCTGCGCTGGAAGCTGATCAACGGGGCGTTTTTCGCCGCTTCAGCCAGTTTCAGGTGGAATTCGCCCGACAGGCGGATGCCGGCACCCCGGTCGCCACGGGAAAAGCTGTCGCGTTCGTCGTTGACCATCTGGCGCAATTCGGCGATCTGCTCGGCGGTGGCGTGCTGCACGGCCAGCTCGGTGATCGCGCGCTCGACCAGACGCCGGGCCATGAACACCTGGCGCGCCTCTTCGACACTCGGGCTGGCAACCACGGCGCCGCGATTCGGACGCAACAGCACCACGCCTTCATGGGCCAGGCGCGACAGGGCGCGGCGAATGATGGTACGGCTGACCCCGAAAATTTCCCCCAGCGCTTCTTCGCTCAACTTGGTGCCGGGCGCCAGGCGCTGCTCGAGGATGGCCTCGAAGATATGCGCGTAGACAATATCGTCCTGGGTACCGCTGCGGCCGGCTTTGCCTGCTCGCGGTTGTTTCTTTAGGGGTTGCAACTGTTCGTTCATGGGCACTCGAGTCGGAAGAACTGCGGCGAATTGACCGTGACTGTAATACGGCACAGTGGGTCGCTGGCAAGTATCGCGTAAAAAACACTGCGATTGTACACAATGGACGGTGGCAACACGACTGTACGGCTGAATGTTGCCTCGGCTGTATCGCAACGCCTGATTACTTTTGAGTTTAGGCTTTAACGCAGAATCCGCCTTTTGTGATGCACTCCCTGTGGGAGCGAGCTTGCTCGCGATGACGGCGTCACATTCAGCATTTCTGTTGGCTGATCCACCGCTATCGCGAGCAAGCTCGCTCCCACAGGGTTCAGTGTTGCAGCGGACATTTTCATCTGTAAAAGGAACACCACCGTCATGAACGACGCCACCCACACGCAAATCCGGCCGCTGGCCGACACCTCGCCCTCGGCCGTCGTCGCCGGATTCATCGCCATGATGACCGGCTACACCAGCTCCCTGGTGCTGATGTTCCAGGCCGGGCAAGCGGCGGGCCTGAGCAGCGGGCAGATTTCTTCGTGGATCTGGGCGATCTCCATCGGCATGGCGGTGTGCTCCATCGGCCTGTCCCTGCGCTATCGCACGCCGATCACCATTGCCTGGTCGACCCCCGGTGCCGCGCTGCTGATCACCAGCCTGGGCGGCGTGAGCTACGGCGAAGCCATTGGTGCCTATATGACTTGCGCAGTGCTGGTGACGATTTGCGGGCTGACCGGCAGCTTCGAACGGCTGGTGAAAAAAATCCCGGCCTCCCTGGCCGCCGCCCTGCTGGCAGGGATCCTGTTCAAGATCGGCAGCGAGATTTTCGTCGCCGCGCAGCACCGCACGGCCCTGGTACTGGGGATGTTTGTCACTTATCTGCTGGTCAAGCGCCTGTCGCCGCGCTATGCGGTGCTGGCAGCCTTGGTGATCGGCACGGCATTGTCAGGTTTCATGGGGCTGCTGGACTTCAGCGGTTTCCACCTGGAGGTCGCCACGCCGGTCTGGACCACACCGCAGTTCTCCCTGGCCGCGACCATCAGCATCGGCATCCCGCTGTTTGTCGTCGCCATGACCTCACAGAACATGCCCGGCATCGCCGTATTGCGCGCCGATGGCTACACCGTGCCAGCCTCGCCGCTGATCACCACCACCGGCATCGCCAGTTTGCTGCTGGCTCCCTTCGGTTCTCACGGGATCAACCTGGCGGCGATCAGCGCGGCGATCTGCACCGGTCCGCACGCCCATGAAGATCGCAACAAACGCTACACCGCCGCCGTCTGGTGCGGGATTTTCTACGGGATCGCCGGCGTGTTCGGCGCGACGCTCGCGGCATTGTTTGCCGCACTGCCCAAGGAACTGGTGCTGTCGATTGCCGCACTGGCGCTGTTCGGCTCGATCATCAACGGGTTGAGCATCGCCATGAGCGAAGTGAAGGAACGTGAAGCGGCGCTCATCACCTTCATGGTCACGGCATCGGGGCTGACGCTGTTTTCCATCGGTTCGGCGTTCTGGGGGATTGTCGCGGGGGTGGTGACGTTGTTGATTCTGAACTGTGGGAGCGAGCCTGCTCGCGATGGTCGTCAACGATAACGCTGGAAGCCTGACACCCCGCGGTGTTCTCAGGTTCATCGCGAGCAAGCTCGCTCCTACAAAAAAAAGGCAAAAAAAACGGCGACCCTTGGGTCGCCGTTTTTTTTCAGAACATCAAGCTACCGGATTGATCGGCTTTTCCGGGTACCAGACGTCCAGCAGCGGGCTGACTTCAACGCTGGTCAGCTCGGTGCGGCCTTTGAGCCAGGCTTCAACGGCAGCGCGCTGTTCAGCGCTGACCGAGCCACGCTTCTGCAGGCACACCAGACCGTAGTCGTCGCCGCCAACATAACCCAGGCCGTTGGCTTCCATGGCTTCTTTGAGGAACGCATCGAGGAAAGCATCAATGGCTTCATCAGCCAAATCTTCTTTGAAATCCAGGTTCAGTTCGAAACCCAGCTCTTGAAATTCATCGACGCACAGTTTTTTGCGCAGACGCTGGGAACGGTTAGTCGCCATTGGAACAATCCTCTTAAGTAATAACGGGCGGCACTTTAGCAGTTTAAGCCGCCGATTGCCTGACTCTCTGGGCCATCACGCCTACCGTCGGTAAAAAAATAGCCCATCGAACAGCCCTCGCACGGCACAAGTCGTGGCACCTTGGGGCATAATGCCGACACTTTCATGACCATTGAGGGAATTTATCTTCATGCCCTCATCTTTTTTCCCCTCGGCTGTAGGGTTTTATTTCAGATGATCAAGTCTTTGCGTCCATTGCTGTTGGCCGGTTTTCTTCTCCCCCTGGCCCTCCCCGTTTCTGCAGCTCCGGTCAATACTGCGCTGTCGCCCAACGTTGAAAAAGCCCTGAAAGCCAGCAAGTTGCAGGACAACGCCCTGTCGCTGGTGATGATCCCGCTCACCGGCCCCGGCAACCCGACGGTGTTCAACGCCGACGTGTCGGTCAACCCGGCGTCGACCATGAAACTGGTCACTACCTACGCGGCCCTGGAAATGCTCGGCCCGAACCACCAGTGGAAAACCGAGTTCTATACCGACGGCACCCTTAGCGGTGGCATCCTCAACGGCAACCTCTACCTCAAGGGTGGCGGCGATCCGAAGCTGAACATGGAAAAACTCTGGCTGCTGATGCGCGACCTGCGTGCCAACGGTGTCACCCAGGTCACCGGCGACCTGGTGCTGGATAAAACCTTCTTCGTGCAACCGCAACTGCCGGAGTTCAATGACGACGGCAACGACGAGAACAAGCCGTTCCTGGTCAAGCCCGACTCGCTGCTGGTCAACCTCAAGGCGCTGCGCTTCGTTGCGCGCAATGACTCGGGCAAGGTACTGGTCTCGGTGGAGCCGCCGATTGCGAGCATCCGCATCGACAACCAGGTCAAGGCCCTCAATTCCAAGCAATGCACCGGTGGCGTGCGTTACAACCCGGTGGCGCAAGCCGATGGCACCGTGACCGTTACCGTCGGCGGTCAATTGGGTGAAGGCTGCAGCTCGCAGACTTACCTGTCGCTGCTCGACCACGCGACCTACACCGCCGGCGCCGTCCGCGCGATCTGGAAGGAACTGGGTGGCAGCATCCAGGGCAGGGATGTGCTGGCGCCAACCCCTAAAGACGCCAAGGTTCTGGCCCGGGCGTTCTCGCCGGACCTGGCGGAAATCATCCGCGACATCAACAAGTACAGTAACAACACCATGGCCCAGCAGTTGTTCCTGAGCCTTGGCCAACGTTTCCGTACCGATGCCGATGGTGACGACGCCAAGGCTGCCCAGCGTGTCGTGCGTCAGTGGCTGGCGAAAAAGGGCATCACCGCGCCGCACCTGGTGATGGAGAACGGCTCCGGCCTGTCCCGCGCCGAGCGCGTCAGCGCCCGGGAAATGGCCTCGATGCTCGAAGCGGCGTGGCACAGCCCGTATGCCGCCGAGTACATCAGTTCGATGCCGATTGCCGGCACCGACGGCACCATGCGCAAACGCCTGAAGACCACGGCGATGCGCGGCGAAGCCCACGTCAAGACCGGCACGCTGAACACCGTACGGGCGATTGCCGGCTTCAGTCGCGACGTCAACGGCAACACCTGGGCGGTGGTGGCGATCCTCAACGACAAGGCCCCGTTCGGCGCCTCGTCGGTGCTCGATCAGGTGCTGCTCGACCTGTACCGCCAACCGAAAGCGCCGCAGACGGCTTCGGTGTTGTAACCGAATCGAGAAACTGCAGAGATCCACTGTGGGAGCAGCCGGTCGACGCTCGATTGCTCGCGATGGCGGCCTGACAGTCAACAATGATGTTGAATGTTATGGCCTCATCGCGAGCAAGCTCGCTCCCACAGGAATTGCATGCCCCCCCTAGTTCATTTCCGCCTCAACCCTATCCCTTCCTGCCTGCTTCGCCGCATAAACCCCCGAATCCGCGCGCAACAGCAAGGCATCGGCGCCCTCCCCGGCGCGCCAACTGGCAATCCCGAAACTGGCGGTGACCGTACCGACGCCTTCAATGGGTGAACTGCGCAAGCTCTGCCACAGTTGCTGGGCCAGCACAAAGGCATGTTCGCCGCCGATATCCGGGCACAACACCATGAACTCCTCGCCGCCCAGGCGGCAGAACACATCGGTGCGTCGCAGCCGGTGGCCGATCCGTTCGCACACTGCCTGCAACACCCGGTCACCGATGGCGTGGCCATGCAGGTCATTGATGCGCTTGAAATGGTCGATGTCGAGCATGATCACCGACAAATCCCCACCGCCCCGCTCCACCCGGGCCATTTCGGTGGTCAGGCGTTCCTGGAAATAACGCCGGTTGTGGATACCGGTCAGGGAATCGGTGACCGACAACGCGCGCAATTCTTCTTCCACCCGCTTCATATCGGAAATGTCCGAGATGTAGCCGTGCCAGAGCACACCGCCACCGGGCAACTCCTCCGGAGTGGCTTCGCCGCGCACCCAACGCACCCCGCGTAGCGGCAGTTGCACGCGGTACTCCTCGCGCCAGGGGCTGAGGGTTTCGGCCGAAGCGCGGATCGAGGCGCGGACACGGGTCGTGTCCTGGGGGTGAATCCGGGTGAAGATCGCTTCGGCATTGAGCAGCAGCACGTCGGGTTCCAGCTCGTAGATATCGCGAATGCCATCGCTGGCATAGATCACGCTGAAGCGCCCGTCGAACTCCATCTTGAACTGGTAGATGCCACCGGGCACGTGGGCGCTGAGTTTCTTCAACAGCAGGTCCCGCGCCGCGAGCGCTTCATGGACCCGCTTGCGTTCGGTGATGTCGATGCACACCGCCAGGTGCCCGACCCACAGGCCTTGCTCGTCGAGCACCGGGGTGGCGAGCATGTTGACCATCAGATGGCTGCCATCGCCGCGCACCAGGGTCCACTCCCGCGCCTCGTGACCGCCCTCCACGTCGCCTTCGACCAGCATCGCCTGGCAGGTCGGCACCGGCTTGCCATAGCGCGCGCTCAACTCGACCGAACGACCGGCCAGCTCCCTGGGCAGGTGCAGGTTCTCCAGGGTCATATGGCCGACCACTTCGGCGCTGCTATAGCCGAGCATCTGCTCGGCACCGGCGTTGAAGGTGCTGATGACGCCGCGCAGGTCGGTGGCGATGATCGCGACCTGGGTGGCGGCATTCAGCACGCCACGCAACTGACCATGGGTGCCACGCAGCTCCTGTTCCCGATCGCGCAGCTCCTGGGTACGCTGCTCGACCAGTCTCAACGCCCGCTGCCGCTGACTGACCAGCACATAGAGCAAGGCACTGAGCATCAGGCTGAGCAATCCGCCCAACACGACCAGACTGGTCACGGAGGAATGGTTGGCCTGCACGAACGCATCGCTGGGCTGGATATCGACCTGATAGTCATGGTCGGCCATGCGCAACAGGCGCGTGGCCGACAGCTCGCTGACGGCTGGCGGGTTGGGCGACTCGAACAGCACTTCGTGCTGGTCCTCGGTGGACAAATCGAGGATGCGTACCGAGAGATAGTCGCGACTCGCTTCCGGCAGTCCGTCCGCCAGCAATTGGCGCATGCTGATCACGGCCATCACATACCCGTAGGGTTTCGTGGCTGTGAGGTCCTGTCCGGTGCGCCGCGTGAGCGGCGCGACCAGCAGCACGCCGCGCGCGTAAGCCGGTTCGATACTCACCAGATGCATCGGTTGCGACACCGCCATGCCGCCATGCTGATCGGCCCGTTCGAGCGTGGCACGCCGCAGCGGCTGGGCCAGCAAGTCGTAGCCGAGGGGGGAACCGAGTTTGCTTTGCGTCTGGCTATACAGCACCGCCACGTACTCATCGCGCTCGCCGGCCAGTTGCAATTGGCCGTCGGCGTTGAGTTCTCTCAGGGTGAAGCTGTTCAAGCCCTCGTCTCGCACCCGTCGCTCGAACGCCGCCCGCTCGTCACGAGTGACCCGCTGGGCATACGAATACGCCTGGGTTCGCAGCAGCAAAGGTTGGGTGTAGCCGTCGAATTCCGCTCGGGACACCGAGCCGGAATTGGCGAAAAACCGGCGCAGGCCGTCGAGGCGCTGCTCCTGATCTTCGAAACGTTCTTCGATACGGCTGTAACGCTCACTGGCCAGCAGTTGGAAGCGTTGCCGCAATTGATGGTGAAACAGATTCAGCGTCGACCACGCCAGCAACCCGGTGAGCACCCCGCCGATCAACAAAACCAGCAGCGCGACCAGCCAGGCCGAGGCATCTTCGCTGATAAAACCCAGGATCTTGGGGCGCACGGCGTGCAACGACATAAAACGCAACTCAAAACGCCAGGTGCGGGAAAGCCCTTTGGCCATGAGTTGAGTTATAGCTATTTGCCACTAATTTGACCAGCGTTGTAGGAGCGAGCCTGCTCGCGATGGACTCAAGAACACCGCGTGCTTTCAGACAGCCCGCGTTATCGTTATCGACCATCGCGAGCAGAGCTCGCTCCTACAGGGGGCAACCCTCAACGTGCCATGATTTTCCAGGCGCGATGGATCTTGGCGTTGCGGGCAAAATCCGGATCGAGGGTCTGGGCGGTGATGTCCTCGACCGCATAGCGCTCGCCGAGATTGGCCTCCAGTTCGAACTTGCGGAAGTTGTTGGAGAAGTACAGCACGCCACCGGGTGCCAGACGCGCCATGGCCAGGTCGATCAGTTGCACCTGATCGCGCTGCACGTCGAACACGCCTTCCATGCGCTTGGAGTTGGAGAACGTCGGCGGGTCGATGAAGATCAGGTCGTACTCGTCACGACTGGCTTCGAGCCACGCCATCACATCGCCCTGCTCCAGGCGGTTCTTGTCGGAAAAACCGTTCAGCGACAGGTTGCGACGCGCCCAGTCCAGATAAGTCTTCGACAGATCGACACTGGTGGTGCTGCGCGCCCCGCCCTTGGCCGCATGCACACTGGCCGTTGCGGTGTAGCAGAACAGATTGAGGAAGCGTTTGCCGGCCGCCTCTTTCTGGATACGCATGCGCATCGGCCGATGGTCGAGGAACAGACCGGTGTCGAGGTAGTCGGTGAGGTTCACCAGCAACTTCACACCGCCTTCATTGACCTCGACAAATTTGCCCTGCGCCGCCTGGCGCTCGTACTGCTTGGTGCCGCTCTGACGCTCGCGGCGCTTGACCACCACGCGGTTCTTGTCGATGTTCAACGCCTGCGGGATGGCGGCCAGCGCATCGAACATGCGGGCCGAGGCTTTTTCCGGATCGATGGATTTCGGCGCGGCGTACTCCTGAACATGGACCCAGTCGTGATACAGGTCGATGGCCATGGAATATTCCGGCATGTCGGCATCGTACACGCGGTAGCAGTCGATGCCTTCACGCTTGACCCACTTGCCCAGGGCCTTGAGGTTTTTTTGCAGGCGGTTGGCGAACATCTGCCCGCCTTCACTCAGGCGCGGCTGCTCGACCACCGGAGCTGGTGCCGGCGTCGGTTTGATCGGGTTGCCGTTTTTGTTGAACTTGCGTTCCTGCGGTTCGTTCGGCGCCTGATCGTAGGCGGCTTGCTCACGCTCGACCTGGCGCTGTTCCGGCGTACGACGTTCGCCGGTGACGAACTGATCGGGCAGCACCTTGATCAGCAGCAGCTTGCACGGCAAGGCGCCGTTCCAGAACGAATACTGCTTGTGGCTGCGGATACCCATGCGCTTGCCCAGGTCCGGCGCGCCGGTGAACACCGCCGCTTCCCAGTTCAGGCAGGCTTGACGCAGGCGTTCGCCGAGGTTCTGGTAGAGGTAGAGCAGGCTCGCCTCGTCGCCCAGACGCTCGCCGTACGGAGGGTTGCAGATCACCAGGCCTTTCTGGTTCTGGTCCGGGCGCGGCTCGAACGTCGCGACTTCACCCTGGTAGATCTTGATCCACTCGCTCAGGCCGGCGCGCTCGACGTTGTTGCGCCCCGGTTGAATCAGGCGCGGATCGGCTTCGTAGCCGCGGATCCACAGCGGTGTCCTGGCCAAACCGGCCGCGGCGCGCTCGGACGCTTCTTCGTGGAGTTTTTTCCACAACGCCGGAACGTGACCGAGCCAGGCAGTGAAGCCCCACTGCTCACGACGCAGGTTCGGCGCGATGTCGGCGGCGATCATCGCCGCTTCCACCAGGAACGTACCAACGCCGCACATCGGGTCGGCCAGCGCGCCGCCTTCGGCCGCGATACGTGGCCAGCCGGAACGGATCAGGATGGCGGCCGCGAGGTTTTCCTTCAGCGGTGCCGCACCTTGCTGCAGGCGATAGCCGCGCTGGTGCAGGCTGTGGCCGGACAGGTCGAGGGACAGAATGGCTTCGCCACGGTCCAGGCGCAGGTGAATGCGCAGGTCCGGATTGAGCTTGTCGATGGACGGACGGTCGCCTTGCGGGGTCCGCAGTTTGTCGACGATGGCGTCCTTGACCTTCAGCGCGCCGAAGTGGGTGTTGTCGATACCCGAGCCATGGCCGCTGAATTCGACGGCCAGGGTGCCGTCGTTGAGCATGTGGTCTTGCCACTCGATGTCCAGCACGCCGTGGTACAGGTCTTCGGCGTCCTTCATCGGGAAACGCTTGAGCACCAGCAGCACGCGGTTGGCCAGGCGTGACCACAGGCACAGGCGATAAGCGGTTTCCATGGTGGCCATGCCGCGTACGGCAGAGGTGTGCTCCCGCGCTTCCTCAAGGCCAAGCCCGACGGCTTCCTCGATGAGCAGGCCTTCAAGGCCTTTTGGGCAAGTGAGGAAGAGTTCGAAACGATCGGACATGGGAATTCCAGAACCTTTAGCTGAGTGACCGGGCAACGCATTGCCGGTCCGGTTTTCAATCAGGCGCTTTTCTCGAAGAGCGCCCGCGTGGCACGAAGGTGTGCCGTTCCACCCCTGCTGCTCGGGTTAAATGAGCTTAGATGCAAGGACAGATAAAAAAGTTGATGCAATGAAATGTCATAAGTCGACCCTTCGTCGAATAGTGCCTCCCGGCAACGGGAGCCATTCTCACTAAAGGATTAAGCCCATCATCCAGCGCAGGGCTGATCATACCGGGGTTTGGCCAATAAATACGCTACAAACACTCTGTTACTTATGGCCTTAACACATGAATGGTTACGTCCTTATGACAAAACGATCATTCCCTCGATGTGACGCATTGGTTAGAACTCAACTCAGGTTGGCGCCGCAATGACGCCAACACCTTGGCTCGTCACGCCGGCAACGAGCCCCCAACGGCAGAGTTTTTCTGCCAGACCTCAATAGAGGTCGACGCGATAAATACAGTCAACAAGTGAGGGCAACACCCTATGAGAAGACTTAAGCGTGATCCGTTGGAAAGAGCATTTTTGCGCGGATATCAATATGGCGTTGGTGGCAAATCCCGTGAGCTTTGCCCATTTACTCTACCGTCGGTACGCCAAGCCTGGATCAACGGCTGGCGAGAAGGACGCGGCGACAACTGGGACGGTATGACCGGCACTGCGGGAATCCACAGACTCAACGAACTTCACGCCGTCGGCTAATTACAGGGCACAACACTCCGACACGACAATCTGATTTTGTACTGAATTAACCACGCACGTCCCATCCGGACGGCGGGCTACGGCCCAGGGGCTCCTTTGAAGGAGCCCTTTTTTATGAATGCAATTTTCCCGTGTAGGAGCTGCCGAAGGCTGCGATCTTTTGATTTTGATTTTTCAAGATCAAAAGATCGCAGCCTTCGGCAGCTCCTACAGGGACCGGGTTTATCTCAGGGCGGCGATGGCGTCTACGGACTCGCGAATCAGCGCTGGGCCTTTATAGATGAAGCCCGAATAGATCTGCACCAGGCTCGCGCCCGCGGCGATTTTCTCTGCGGCGTGCTTGCCTTCGGTAATGCCGCCGGCCGCGATGATCGGCAGGCGACCACCCAGCTCAGATGCCAGCACCTTCACGGTGTGGGTGCTCTTGTCGCGAACCGGTGCGCCGGACAGGCCACCGGCCTCGTCGCCATGTTCCATGCCTTCGACGCCGACGCGGCTCAGGGTGGTGTTGGTGGCGATGACCGCATCCATTCCGGTTTCGATCAGCGCTTGTGCAACCTGTGCGGTTTCTTCGTCGCTCATGTCCGGCGCGATCTTGATCGCCAGCGGTACATGCTTGCCATGACGCAAGGCCAGCTCCGCGCGGCGCTCGGCCAGATCAGCCAGCAACTGCTTGAGCGAGTCGCCAAATTGCAGGCTGCGCAGGCCCGGCGTATTCGGCGAACTGACGTTGACCGTCACATAGCTGGCGTGGGCATAGACCTTGTCCAGGCAGATCAGGTAGTCGTCCACCGCACGCTCGACCGGCGTATCGAAGTTCTTGCCGATGTTGATGCCCAGCACGCCCTTGTATTTGGCCGCCGCCACGCGGGCCAGCAGGTGATCGACGCCGAGGTTGTTGAAGCCCATGCGATTGATGATCGCCTCGGCTTCCGGCAATCGGAACAGGCGCGGCTTGGGGTTGCCCGGCTGCGGACGCGGGGTGATGGTACCGATTTCGACAAAACCGAAACCCAGTTGGGCGAAACCGTCGATGGCCGCGCCGTTCTTGTCCAGACCGGCGGCCAGGCCCACCGGGTTCGGGAACTCCAGGCCCATGACGTTCACCGGCATTTTCGCCGGGGCCTTGCACAGCAAACCGTTGAGCCCAAGACGCCCGCCCGCGCCGATCAGGTCCAGGGACAGATCGTGGGAGGTTTCCGGGGAGAGTTTGAACAACAGCTGACGGGCCAGGGTGTACATGGGCGGGTTTGACTCAAGGCTACGAAAAGTGGGGCGATTATAGCCATGTGGAGGGTGGCGGGCGAGAAACTCTGCGATTCAACGTCGCAGACCTGATCCACCACCCGGATCGCCGCTGTCGAGCCGGGTGGTGGCGTATCAGGTTACGCCTGCAACTGCGCTGCAGGTTGAGCCTCAGGCGTGCTCTGGGAGCAACTCCAGATGAATGGGTAGTAGATGAGCATCATCATTATCCCCAGGCAGATATTCAGGAGTTGAACTTGAGTGTTTTCTCCAAGATCAGTCAACGACAGTGCAGCGGCTCCGGCCCCCAAGGCAAGAACAAGGCCCATAAACGCCGAAGTTCGCGACGCCCCGTTATTGAACATTGCATTCCCCAACTGTTGTGCCGTGGGCAGGCGTGCTTCGGTACGTACTTCAAGGACACGTTGCTCGAGTGATCCGATGTCAACCGACCCCAACCCCACTGATGGCGATAACAACGACCAGCTTCGGCAAAGGATAAAGACGCAATCGTCAGCCACCGCGCCAAAAGCATTCACGGCTCCCGCAATAGCATCGGCCCCCAGGCTCCAACCAAGGTCCGCCGCTGCGCGCCCCGGGCCACTGGGAGGCATCAGTGGGGCCAATTGCTCCAATAGATACTGCACCACACCGAAGGCTACCGTGGCGGCTCCCGTCGCTCTGTCATTCACCGCTCCGGCGTTGTCATTCAAAGGAAAGAAGGCATTGCACAGGTCCCGGGCAAATGTATAAACAGTCGTATTGATCGCCGTCGAAAGCATTGAGTTGGATGCACCGGTCAGATGCGCCGCGATCAACGCCCCCATCGTAATGCTTGCCATACACACTCGCCCCAGTCGAGTCTGAAGATTGGCGGTGCCTGCGCACTCATCGCGGATGGCGCCTATCAGGCTCGTCGCGGGTCCAATCATCGTTATGGCGGCCACCGCCCATGCTTGAGATGCCTCGGGTGAGTCGCCTTCCCGGATAGCTTTCTCCACGTAAAAACCGACCATCTGACGCAACACTGTGGTCAGCGCGACGACCAGGCCTGTGCGCGCTGTGACATTAAGCAGGTTCAGCCCGGGCCCTCGGGCGCTCCCAAGCAACTCCAGACCGGCTTCAAGCACCGTGCGCATTCGACTTTCGCGAGTTTGTTCGATGTCCACTGCATTTAACGCGCGGATCCGTGTTTCAAAATCCGCAGCGACAGTCCCCCCGGGTGACACTCCCTGATCAATGAAGACCTTCGTTCGTTCCACCACAGTCTGATCTGTCTCGCCTAACTCGCTATTGATCACCTCCATCGCAATCGACACCGAACGGTCAAGGATTTCCACACCCGCACCGATTTGCCTGGGTGATCCCAAACTGGCGGGGCTAAAATCCAACGAAACAACCAGGTCTGAATGATCACCTATTGACGAACTGCGATTGGTATTATTTGAGGGTTCAATTTGGCTGATAGGACGCGCAACAACGCTTCCAGAGCCGGCAAATATCCCGTTCATCGTCTTAGCCTTTATTAGTCAAAATTGTTCTGCCCAGAATTGTTCGGTTCACCTCACCACTCACTCTTCTCCCAAGCGTCATCCTCCATCGGTTGAAACACCTCACGCATGAAGCCCTTGATGAAGAGGTCCACGCTGAACGCCAGGCCATTGGCACCTTTGATTTCCTTGTAAAGCAGCGACTTCTCCAGACCCTCGTCCTTCAATCGAATCAGTACCTGGAGCGTGACCGCCATCAATGCCTGGGCCGTGGGGTACGCGGGTGATTGGCCATCTGCACTTCGAAGCGAACGGAGAAACTCATAGATGACTTTTTCTCCCTGCCCCTCCATGGCGGACAGCAGTTCATACAAGCGATCGAATTCGGGGCCCGGGCGTTTGTTTTCAGGCACGTTCCCGCTGGCCGCAAGCACACGTGACTCAAGCGACTCGAGCGTTGCGCGCCCCCCGCTTTCAGTTGTGCGCAGACTCAAACCGCTTTCAATCTTCATGGCGGACCTCGGTCGGGGCCGTTTCAGTGCAACCGGGCGAGCGTTCGGCAAAGGTCGAATACAGATCCGTGAGCGCCTGCATGGACGCCCGGTCCAGAGCGCGGACCGACTCCGGCAGGTTCGCAACGCACGCCAGCAACCGCGGCTCCAGTCGTTGCCGCGTCGTTTCCAGATCGAATTCCAGCAACTGATCCGCAAGCCGCGCCACATAGCGCTCTTGCGGGTGATAGTCGAGGACCAGCTCACCGGGCCAATGCCTGCGCAAGCGCTCGCGCAGTTCATTGCCCTGCGGCCGACAACGCAGCGGTAGCAGCACTTGCAACACCGCGTTCGAATCGCCCGGTTGCTCGCTCAGCCAACGCTCCAGCATGTCATCCAGCCATTCGGGACGACTCAAGGCTTGTGCGAGCAAATCGCGGGCGGCCTGCGCAAGGTCTTTGCGCAATTGCAGCCCCAGCGCCTGGGACATCAGCAAGCCGTCAGCCATTTGCCCGGTCGCGCGCAAGATGCCCGCGGCATAGCCCTCCTGAAAGGCCTGGGCATGAAGCGCCTGGGCATCACGCCGGGCCTGCTCGACACAATCGCGGGCCCAGCGCTGCGCCTGTTGCTGCAAGGTCCGGCGTCGACGTGCGGCGGCGATGTCCTCGCGCGACAGATGGGCGTCGCTCGACTCGGGGAGTTCAGTCAGGGTTCGGATAGCGTCGAGCATATTGCACCGCCAAAAAGAAAAGAGCTGTATCGGGTTGCGTGACCGGCCATTGCCTGTGCAAGCGAACAACCGGTTCGGAAAATTGCAAGGTCAGGCGTTCGAGCAAGGCTGGCGGTACCTGCTCGTACCAACTCCATAACGCATTGAGGCCGGCGGCTTCGACCTGCTCTATCGAAACGGGCGAGCCCCCGATCGGCAGGCCGCATCGAACACCGAGGCTGTAACCGGCGAAGCGGCGCAGTGACAAGGGCAGGTTCAGTAACGCCGCGCCTCGCGCCAGGTCGGGCATCAAGCGATAAGCGCCCATCAGCCTGGCGATGTAGGTCAGCTGGCGCCAATGGCGAACCCATTGCTTGGCTACGGCTGTCAACGGCGTCGAAGGCCACGGGTCTGGCCGTTCGAGATCTTCTAGCAGGATCTGGTTGAGCCAATGGCGTGCCTCGGGGCGATCAAATCCCTGCGGCGTCGGCAGGCGCTGCGGATGCAGATAACTCAAGGGCTCGGCGAGAATCTGCGCCAGACACTCAGCGTGCGACATGATGCTGCCCTGCACTTGAGTGGCGATAAGCCCAGGCTGCGCCACTGGCCAACAGCAATGCGGTCACCGCGGCCAACCACCAGACCCAGTGCGAATGCCCTTGCGTTGCGGCCACGGACGGCGCGACATGCTGGGTCGGGGAACGCTTGGACAGTACCACCGAGATGTTCTCGTACTCGACCGCCGCAAAACTGTTCTTGAGAAAACGCTTGATGTCGGTGATCAGCAATTGCGGGTCGACGTCGAGCTCATGGATGGCCACTGCCGAGAGATGGACAGGCGGCGCCTTGCGTCCGCCTTCGCCGGCCTCCAGGTCGTAACTGACATGCACTCGCGCCGACACCACGCCTTCAAGCACACCCAGCGACTGTTCGATTCGCTGCTCCAGCGCCGAATACAGCCGGGCTTTTTCAGCCCGGGGCGAGGCCACCAGCGAGTCGGCAGGAAACATCTCTGCCACTTGCAGGCGCGGCCGCGAAGGCAAGGAATAGAGGTTGAGCAAATCAACGGCCGCGGAAAAATCGACCTGATCGATTTTCACCGCATAGCCGGTTTTACCGGCATCGACTTTCACCGCCGCAATATTGTTGCGCTGCAGCACCGAAAGCACTTCATTGGCCTGCTGTTGATCCAGCCCTTCAAGCAGATTGGGTTGGCGACACCCCGCCAGCGCCAGGCACAACAGTATCAGCAATACGCCAGGCTTCATGAGGCACGCAACAGGGTTTCGGCAGTACCTACCGCTTTGCGGACCAATACGTTAAGCAGGTTGATGTCCACGTTGTATTCCCCTGTCAGCTCCTGCAACTTGGACAAGACTTCGGGACTGGTGATATCCGGGCGCTGCATGATCTGATTGATGGCTGCAACGTTCTGCTCGCTATTGACCGCGGAACCGGCAAACGCTTCGATCAATCGGGACTCAAGGGATACGATCGGTCCTTCCTGTGGGCCGCGCAATTCCGTAAAGACTGTCTGGTCGATGTCAGACAGGGAAATGTTTTGAATAGGCATGCGATGCACTCGTGAAAATGGCCATCGTCACGTACCAATGGCCGGTCAAAAAAGGATGAGTCAGCGAGCGGCCTGGATGATCGCCATGTCGATATCCTTGAAGCCCTTGATGGTGTTGGTCTGGGCGTTTCGAAACACCGTGTAGGATGAAAATGCGGCCTGATAAGAGGCCAGCAGACCAGGGTCCGATGCATTGCCCTTCAGTTTTTCCAGCGCTTCGTCCAGCTTTTCCTTGAGTTTGGACGCTCCGTCTTCGAATGCCTGGGCCTGACGCCCGAGAAAGTCATCGGCAAATTCGATGGGGATACCAATTTCTGCCATAAGTCACCTCTTAGTGTTGTGTAGGAAAATGCCAGGATGACGAGGTCATCTTGATGTAGCCCTGCGGGCCGGTCTGGAACGACTTGTCGTTGAGCGAGTCGTCCTTGAGTTCGACGGTGAAGTGCACGTAGCGATCCCCCCACTGCCGGTAAAAGCTGTCGACGTACCGGCGAGCGTTCGCCAGTTCGGAATCCTGCAAATTGCCTGCAATGGCAAACGTGACACCGTCCTCGTGCTCGACGCGGCTGAAGGCCAGTGACAGGCGCTGCAACCCCTCTTGCGCCAGCTCGACGAGCAGGCTGTCATCCTGCATTTGCACCGCGATGTCCTGGGCATAGGGCGCAGCCGAGAGCAATGCATCGAGCAGTTTTGCCTGTTTTTGAGGGGTGAGCAGATTGCGTTGTGCACTCAGCAACAGTCGCGGTGTCGATGGATCCTTCAGATCAATGGAGTGCCAGGCCAGTTGTGGATCATGGTCGACCAGCAAACGCTCCAGCCGACGACGCTCCTGGTCCATCACCAGCACTTTGCCGCTCAGCGTGTTGTGGCGCACCAGCACTTGCCGACTCCAGCCGGCATCGCGTTCGGAAGCCACGAACACATAGATCGCATTGTCACGACCGCTCAACACCCTGGCCTCGTCACTGGCCCCGGCGATCAACGCGCGAACATCGGTTTCAGGTGTGGGCCCGGGCATCGACCAGATGCCAACCGCGGTGACCAGTGCGGCCAGCGCCAGACCGCTGGCGACCCACCCGGACAGCGGGGCACGCCACCACACAACAGCGGCGTCAGCGGTAGCGTCAGGTTGCAGCCCGAGCAGTTCGGGTGCCCAGGATTGGTCTTCAGGCCGCAAGGCGATCAGCAGGCCGCCGATCTGCACCCTGGTGTGGAAGGTACAGTGGCGCACTTCCATTGACTCATTGAGCACCCGCAGCGGCAGACCATCCGGCGTGACTTGATCGGCCAACACCTCAAAATTGCATCCCCCCGACTCCAGGGGAACGAAGATCGCATCCGCCGGGACGCTGGCAGTCAGTACCCCCTCTCCCAGCAGATCCACAGTCCCTACCACGAACAGGGTTGTCGTTTCGCCGAGGGGAAATTCGCAACCTTGCAGCGCGCCATTGAGTATCCGTAGAACGCAGGGTCGTGGGTGGGGGGTCGGCAGAACTGTCACCGTTCCAGCTCCTGGGCTGTGAAATGAACGGCCATGGTAGTCAGGCTGCCTGCAGGCTTCCTGATCGAATTCTGCCGATTGTGCCCTGCAGAGGATCAGAATCTTGCGCCAGCGCTCATGGCACCGTCATTGTCGAGCCAGGGAAAACACCTGATAGCGCTGCCAGACCTTGCGTGCATAGCGCAGGCGCGCGGCTTGCCGGTCGGGTGAATGGCCGGCGTTGTAGGCACCCACTGCCGTCCAGTTGTAGCCGTAACGCGCGATAAAATCGGCAAGCACCGACGCACCGACTTCAACTGACAGGCAAGGCTCACCCAGCAGTCGCTGCTCAGTGATGCCCTGGGCACTCAACCGGGGGAGATGATAGCTGTTGATCTGCATTAACCCGATGTCTCGCGAGCCATCCTTGTTGTAGTTCATTGCGTTCGGATTCTGTCCCGATTCGACATCGGCAATCGCTCGGAGCAGTTCGGGTTCGATCGCATGTCGCGCCCCCGCCTCACTCCAGCACCAGGCTTGCGCCTGACCCGCGCCAAGGCACACCAGCACCGTTAGCCACTTGATTGTGCACTGTGTCATGCCAGACGCCGCTCGCTGACCAGTGTCAATCGCTCGCGGACAGGATCGTCCTGCGTCGATGCCTGATAGCCCACTTCAGGTGTTCGTTGCAAAGAACTCCAGAGCGGCTCAATCACCGGACCACCCGATAAACCGGACCAACCTGACAACGCAATGTCATCAACGGATCGCAGCCGGGTCAGGGCCAACCAGTTCGCATACAGGTCGCGGGCATTGAACGGATTGGCGCCGAACAGCACATTCCAGGCAGCCAGTCCCTGTTCACCGATTGCGCTTTCGCAGAGCCCGGCCTGTTCGAGCTCGACCCAGGCTGCCGCGTGCTGGTCAAAATAAGCCAACACCACGGCATACAGAATCACCAGCAACGAATTGCCCGAGGCGCCTTGTTGCAGGGCTCGACGAGCCATCTCCAAGGCCGACTCGGGACTTGCGGCAAGCGCAATGCGCATACGCAAGACCTGCGCCCTGACGCAATCAGGATCGTACCGCAGAGCATTGTCGATGCTTTGCGCAGCCTGATCGTTGTGCCGCCAGAACCAGTGATGCCAGGCATGAAAGTAATGAACGTCAGCCTGATCGGCCGCCAGCAAACAGCGTCGGAAAAGCACCTGGGCCGCCTGTTCGCAGCCGCCCAGACTGGTGAGCAAAGCCAGGCGGGCCAATGCAGGGATGTTGCCAGGATCCAATGCCAAGGCATTGGAAATCGCCGATTGTGCCTCATCGATTGCCCGGCCCTGATCACAGGATCCGATCATTGCCTGCCCCAGCCACGCATCCGCCAAACCATACCAGGACAATGTGTGCCCGGCATCGAGCTTCAGGCACTGGCGAAACTGTACCAGGGCATCGCGCAGGCTTTGCGGCGTGTGCTGCTGCACGCTACACAAACCACGCAGGTACGCCACCGCCGCCGGGTATGACGCGCAGGCATCACCGACAAAGCTCAAACCGGGAATGCGCTGCGCAACCAGGCACGTCAATGCCCCAAGCGATGCCCCGGGATCACGGGCATCCAGTGTCTGCCCATGCAGCAGAGCGTGATCGCGGCCACGGATCAACTCGACCGACCATTGCTGCTGATCGCTCGGGCCGCAACAACGCCCGCTCAAGCAGTAGTCCGCAGACAACTGCCCGACCAGCGACCGCACATCGACCGGTTGCGCATAGGCCGCCATCAATCCCGAGGGAATGACGTGCAACATCTCGCCGAACGCCAACGTCAACTGACGGATCATCACATCCTGCAGATCCAGCGCTGCCGTCTCCCCCAGATTGCGAAACGGCAGAACAGCCAGCGAAGGCGCCACAGCCCTCGCCTGACCCGGTGTGTCGAGTTCGACAACCGCACAGGTAAATCGATAACCCTGGCCGTACACCGTCGCAATGTAATCCTTGTTTTCCCTGAGCAGCTTGCGCAATGCATAAATGCAGCGGGTCAAGGATTCTTCGGCGGCATCCATCTCGGGCCATACATGGTCCAGCAGATAATCCTTGCTGACGACCGCCCCTGCCGACTTCAGCAACAGGCGCAATACATTCAACTCTTTGGGCGGGACGTGAACGCCTTCTCCATCCCGCATCAGCGTTCCATCACTTTGCAATAGCCAGTGGTCAAAAACGAATGACTTGACCGGCGTTTGATCAGCGGCACTGTCCATACTCTGAGACATCTCTATAGAAAGGTACTGAAGCGCAATTGAGCCCAGGGGTGGTCAGGCTCAAGATGACAAGGTGCGTGACTATAGGAAGTTGAGTCGGTTGATTCCGTAGGAAAATTGATTTATTACCAAATGAAACTACGATTTTTTCTGTAGGAAAAATCGTAAAAAACAAAGCAAAACCATACAAAACGCCTTGCTTCTATAGAAACAAGGCGTTTTGTATGCTTACTCCAAATCTAACACCCGGCAACTTCTTGAACTCATCACCGATTCACAAACATCCTCTACCGTCCTCCACAACCCAACTTCACCTTCAGGAAGGTCAATATCGAACGTTTCATTCAGCGCCATGACAATCTCAATCAGACTGATGGAGTCAACATACAAATCCCCGACCAATCGCGAAGTCACCTCAATGTCTCGACGACCCGCCGGAAAATAGTCCGACAACACCTTGATCACTTGACTCAAAACGTCGAGCTGATCATTTGACATTCTTTTCTCCCACACAACAAAACGCGGGCGCAACGCCAGTTCAAACGAACCCGCGTTACGCCCGACCTACTGGCATTTAATGGCTCGACCCAAACACCTCAGACTCACATCAAAAATTCAACATCGCCTTCAACATGTCAGAAAACTGACTCAAATGTGAAGACAGCGTTTTATTGAAGTTGTCATGATAAGAATTGGCATTCGAGTACTTCTGCGTGAAGGACTGCAATGTATTCTTCATGCGTTCTTCCTGGGCATTGAAGCCGGCTTGCCAGGCCTGGAATTTGGCGGTGTCCCACTCAATCCAGCCGATAGGTGGCAGACTTTCTCGCATTTTCAATAGCGGCCCAGTGTCTATGACGACGCAGTAACTACCGTCGGGATTTTGTTTAAGGCAACTGTCAGGCAGCCCCAGCGCCTTTCGCCACTTTTCCGCTTCCTCCCTGCTCGCGCCTTCTTGTCCGGGTTTGGGAAACAGCACGGATGCAGGATTTGGATGGCTGTATTTATCGATCAGTTCTTTGAGTGCCTCTCGCAGCGGACCGGAAGCCAACCAGACCGATTTACCGTCGTTCCCACCCTGGATCCAGTCTTTCAACTTCGCAGTAATTAGCTCATTAAAATCGGCGAAGAAGTCGGAGTAGGCCTCCAAGATGTGTTCATAACCGGCCAGATAACCGTTTTTGATCAAGTCAATGAGATCGATCAACTTGTCGAAAAAATCGTTTGATGAGTTCACTCTTGCGTCGAACTCGTCAGCGATCTCATCCGGCACCGACATTCGTCTCAGCTCACCAATAATACGATCTTGCTCAGCGTAGAGTTGCTGACGTTGCTCCATTGGCAGCGTATCGAGGCAAAGGGTGAACACCGTTCCACTCTGACGCATCTGGTGTGTCCACATCAGCGATCGAATACGTTTAGCGTGAATCTGCTCGGCAAACTCGGCAGACGAAAAATACTGCGCAAGCATCTCTGCTGGCGAGCCTTGAAGCTCTCTTGGAACGCCCGCTGGACACTTGAGCATATTTTCCAGGTGACGATTGAGCACCTTCCCCGAACGCTCGAGCAACTGCGCAAGGGAAAATCCGGCATGGACCTCGGCAGGTATTTCGGGAGGCAGCGGCGCCTCATCGATGGCATTGAAGTCAGCAGGCAAACGGCTTGATGGATGTGAGGACTCGGCAATTCTCATCTTGGTTTCCTCACTCAAACCCGTCCAATGACTTCAATGCGCGACTGCAGTATCTGCAGCACCGTATCCATGAGTTTTTGCAGCAGCGCCCCGTCGGCCGAGTCTTTCTGGCCGATCTCGTCGCTCAAGCTTTTCTGGGTGTTCTGTGCACTTAGCTGCAGAACTTCTTTCTCCCGCGCAGCGTGCTCGCTCATGCGCACCATGCTGGACACGACCTGACTCAGGCTCATCGACATCGCACTGAACGTACGGCCGATTTCGAGCTTTTTCTCAATGCCTTTGCTGCCCATTTGGCTCAACCAGTCGGAGGTTTGCCCAACCTTCTGCGCCTTGAGTATTTCACCGTCGAACCACGCCTGTTCCTGAGGCGTCAGCGTGGCCCCCTTGGGTTTGAAGTCGACGGAATTCGACCGGCCGAAATCGTCGAAAGTCTTTATTTTGTAGGTGGTTTGCGGATCCCAGTCATCGCGGGAACGATCGTGCTTCAGGTCACGCTCAATGTTGTTGGCGTCCAGAGCGTTGCGCTTGTGCAGATTGATATCCGCATGCTTGAGCCCCTGACCTTGAAAGGTTTTGAACATGGCAAAACCGGCGACTGCACCGGACACCACGGCGTTGGTGATGCTGGCGTAAAGGGCGGCCTGACCTGATTCAACGATGGCAGCCCCCTGAGCCTTGGCGGCCTCCGCCGCCATGACACTGAAATGCCCGCGCAATTGCGCGTTGGATACCCGTGCGACGTTGAGTGCAATGATCGCGGCGACCAATACGTTGGCATGCTTCTCCCAAGCGCCGGGATCAAACACCAGATCGTTGCGCACTTCATCGTTGAGCATCGTCAAGGCTGCAAAGGAGCCCAGCCAGTCCGACTCACTGAGCTGGTGGGCTTTGATTTCACTTTCGATCTCCGCAGGCGTAGGCGCTATGAAGTTACCGTTCTGGAGCACTTGCTTTTCGGCGACCTGGTTGAGAAGCGCCGTATCCGAGAGGCGCTTGCCTTCGGGCTCTTTCGAGAGTTTTCTCGGGACAATCGACTCGCTCAACCCTGCGTTGATCATCGAATCTTGATTCGTTACCAGTGAAGCAGGTCCGGCCATGGCGTTAGTGATGGACATGAAAAACTACCTTTTTTTTATCAGTGACTTCAAACGTGCCGAGCCATTTGCAGGCTCACGGAATGACTGCGTTGCATGTCGGCAAAGACCTGCTCGATCTGTCGGGTGCGGGCCTGCATCGCCTGGCCGTAGTCATCGACCAGCCGGGTGAGGTAGGCCGTGATCTCTTCGCTGACCGCCATGCGCACCCGCACGTCCGCCAGGTGTTCCGCTGCCTGGGCCTGATGTACGCCGCTCCTGATCTGCAAACCGCCCTGTACCGCCACATTGCCGAACTCGGTGACGGCCTGAGCCGTCTGCAGATTGGCGGCGTAGCGGGCCAGGGACACGGGATCGGCGCCGTTGGTGATGAAGCTGCGCAACTGGGTCAGCATCTGGGTCAGTGAATTGCTGACCGATGAAGCCACCTGCTTCAACGCCTGCATGGCAGCAGGCGCAACGTTGGCGATCATCGAGGACAGTTTCGAGGCAATGGCGCCGACCATTGGCCCGACTACCTGTGCCCCGACCACGGCCACCAATGCAACGGCAGCCAACGTGGCCGCGATCCCCGCGATCATGCCGGCGATTTGCGCAATGTCTTTTGCGGTCTCCTCGTCGACAAACGCCACCAGAAATTGTGTATAGAGTTCGGTGAACAGCTTGATGGCTTCCTGCATGACCGTGGTCAGCGGCTTCATGGCTTCGGCCATGAACGACACGCCCGTCAATTCCTTGACCACCGCATCGGAAATCATCAACGCCGCGCCAACCACCCCCACAAAGACCAGCGCCGGGTTGGCGGTCAACACGCCGGCAGCAATGGTTGCAACGGTCAATAACGCACCGACGACCTTACCAATACAGCCCATGGTCTTCTGCATCGCCTCGGCCTTGCGCACTTCTTCCAGGTACTTTTCCGACTCGAGCTTCATGTGTTCCTGAAGCTTGGCTTGCAACTCCTGGAACAACTCCTGATTGAGCTCCTCCTTGTTGTTCGCCGCCTCGCCAAGCAACTCGATAATCTTCAAGCGGTTCAGGAGCGCCAGTGCGCTGCTGCTCAGCGCTTTTTCGTTGGACTCCTTCACCGAGGGTCCGGCGAGTCCGGCTTCTTGCACCTTCACGGCCACCGCGGCCAGCGTTTTGGCGCAGGCGTTGGCGATTTCAATCAGTTTCAGGTGAGCATCGGTCGCCTTTTGCAGCGTTTGGGTATGGCCCGCCAGTTCACCTTTCAGCTTGTCGCGCAGTGCCAGTTCGCGAGCGTATTCCGGTGATTCAGGGTCCAGCTCCGCCAACCGTGCCTCACTCTTATCCAGCAGTCCCTGGACCTGCCGAACCCGCTCCTGCAACTGATCAAGGTGCTCCTGGCTGCTGCCGATCTCACCTTCGGCGGCTTCCAGCGCCTCGACGGCGCTGGCGTATTCAGCCGCCAGCTTTTCGTGGCCCTGCTGCCTGGCACCGGCCATGCTTTGCAGCATCGCCAGGCGGTTTTTCAGTTTTTTGACGTCAACTTCGCCGATCAACTCGCTGATCATCGCCATCAACAGCGTGAACAGATCACCGTTGGTTTCCTGTTTGTTGCCGTCGGCGCGCAGCGCTGGCACTTGCAACATCGGTCTGCCCGCACTGGCGACGTATAGACCGGGCTGGCCGTCGAACTTCACCGACTTTATTTCAGCGAATGACTTTTGATAAACCGGCGCCATGGTCGCTTGAATGACAGACTTGCCATATTTTTCAACGGCCACGTCTCGACCGGTCAAGCCCAAAGAAGCCGGGTTGTAGGTTCTTCCGATGCTTTCAGTCATGTTCAGTCTCCGAACACTCTTTTTCAATGTGACTCAAGGTGTCGAGATACACCTGAGCCTGTTCGCGCAAATCGTCTTCCGTGGCTTGTTCAAGCACATATTCGAAGCACAATCTGGCCTTGCCGACCTTGCCCAGCGCCAGGTGACACTGGCCGGTGTACAACATCGGTCGGTAGTCGTTCTTGCCTTGGGCGAAGGCGATCGCATACAGGTCAATCGCTTTCTGGTGGTTCTGCTTGAGTTGGTGTACGGCGGCCAACCCCATCCAGTAATGGCTGTTGTTGAGGTCGTAGATGCACAGGAAATGGAAGAACTTTTCCGCATCGTCCAGCCGCCCCTGTTCGTAGAACTGGAACGCGAAGGCATAGAGGCCGTTCATGTGCTCGTCACTGATGCCTTGCACGTCTTTCAATGCCGCACCAGCGAGCACCGCATCCACGACATCGAGGGCCAGTTGTTCATCTTGTTGTTTGTCGCGACTCATCCGCCACACTCCTGAAAAACGTCAGCGCTGCTGACGACTGCATTGAGCCAAAGCGCTGCTGAGTACGCTGCCAAATTGCGCTCATGCCAACGTTTGGAGGAAAAAGGAAAAGGGAGAAATCAGGCCTGCTCGACCTGTTCGAGCCAGATCAACAGACGCAGGACTTCTTCGATTTCCTGTACTTGAAGGAAGCTGTAGCGCTGGTGGGTCTTGAAGATCCGCCGGGCCAATGCGATGTCATTGATCACCGGCACCCCGACCTCCCTGGCATAGGCTCGTACAGCCAGGGCGCGTTGGTTGGTTTCCATCAGGGAGATAAACGGCAGCACGGTGATTTCCGGGCGGAAATACACACCGATGGCAATGTGCGTCGGGTTGGCGATGATCATCCGCGAGTTGCGCACATCGGATTTGATTTGCTCCGACAGCAACTCACGATGCAGGTCACGGCGGCGTCCCTTGATCTCGGGATTGCCATCCTGTTCCTTGTGTTCGCGCTTGACCGAATCCTTGTCCATCATCTGGTCTTTCATGAACAGCCAGTATTCGCTCAGCGCATCCAGCACAACAATCAGCAGCACGCATCCGAGGAACGCCAGCACCAGCACCAGCAGCAAATGGCCCCAGATTGCGAACAGGTCCGGGGCTTGGGCGAACATTTGGGCAAACAGCAGTTGCCGCTGGGTGATCCAGACAATCCACAGGGCCAGGGCAAAACTACCCAGGTACAGCAACGCTTTGACCGTGTCCTTGACCGTGCGCATGCTGAACAGTTTTTTGAAGCCATTGATCGGGTTCAACGCTCCCAGGTTGAGCTTCAAGGCTTCGCTGGCCAGGGCGAAACCGCTTTGCAGCAGTGCAGGCAATGCGCTGGTCAACACGCACACCAGCAACAACGGCAACAATGCCTTGAGCCCGACCAGCACCAGCATGGCCGAGTACGCCTGCAGGTCCACGTCAAAGTCACTGGCGATGATGCGCCGATAGACTTCCATGACCTCCACCAGCGAGCTGTTGAACACCATGTAGGTGATGCCGCAGAGAGTCAGGCAGGTGATCACCAGATCCTTGGCCTTGAACGTCTGCCCTTTGCGTGAAGCATCGCGCAGACGCTTGGCGGTGGGTTTCTCAGTCTTCGAGGCGCTGGACGACATCGGCGGCCTCCCCTTCGCGGCCCAGATAATGTTCCAGCCCTTGGGACTTCATGCCCATGCGCAGGACTTCGTCCGGCAGGTGTACGCCGAAATACAGCATCAACACCACCAGCGCCACCAGGCTCTTGACCGTCAGCGACACCGAGAAAGCATTCATTTGCGGCGCATAACGCGAGAGCAAGCCAAGCAGCGCTTCGCTGATCAACAGCGTGGCCACCACCGGCGCGCTGATCACCAGGGTCTTGCTCACCAGCGCGTCGAGCAGGCTCAGAATCGATGTCAGGTGTATCTCGCAGCCATTGACCGGTGCGCATAGGCGGTAACTGTGGCCAACGGTTTCAAGCATCAGCAGCATGCCCCCGCCCTCGAGATAAACGGCCGCGGCGAACAACTGGAGAAAATTTGCCAGCTCCGACGTATCGACGCCGTTGGCCGGGTCCACGGTGCTGCTGAGCATCGCACCGCGCTGGTTGTCGATCAGGTTGCCCATGGCGTGCAGCACCCAGAACGGCCAGCACAGCAGGCATCCAAGCAGAACGCCAATGCCAGCCTCGCGCAACATCAGACCCAAGAACGCCAACCCGTCGAGGTCCGGCAGCGGCACCCCCACATAAGCCTGGAAACCCAACGCCACCAACACAATGACAGCCTGGCGTGGCGCGCCCGTGAGCACCCCACTGTTGAGAAACGGCAACATGAAAAAAATCGGCGCCAGGCGTGCAACCCCCAGGAGGGCGGCGGCGAACCAGGTGTACAGGTCGAAAAACAGCGTCACCGACATCGCGCTAAGCCAGCGCCAGGCGGATGACTTCTCGACTGAAGTCGAGCAAGGTTTCGCCGTACCAGCCCGACAGCAGGAACAGGCACGCGGCGACGGCCAGCAGCTTGAAACCGAACGGCAGGGTCTGCTCCTGTAACTGGGTCACGGTCTGGATCAACCCGACCACCAGGCCGACCACCGTGGCAACGATGATTGGCCACGCCACCATCAACAGGATCAAGTACAGGGTTTTATTGCCGGCATAGACCAGATCGTTCATGAGCCCGCGCCTATGCCAGCAACGTCAGGTATTGCTTGACCAGCCCGGTGGACAGCAGCGCCCAGCCGTCCAGGGCAACAAACAATACCAATTTGATCGGCACCGAAATGATCACCGGGCTCATCATCATCATGCCCAGCGCCAGCAGGATGCTGGAGATCACCAGATCGACAATCACGAACGGCAAGTACAGGTAGAAGCCGATCTTGAAGGCGCTTTTGATTTCACTCAACGCATAGGCCGGCAGCAGCGAAAACAGCGACGGCGTGAGTTCTTCATCGGCGGGCAGGCCGATATCGGATTCACCCTGGACCACTTGGGCCCGCTCGAAGAACAGCGCCAGTTCCGGGTCGGTGTATTTACGCAGGTAATCCTTGTAGCCGCCCAACCCGTTCTCGGCGAAATTCACCACGGACTCGATGTCGGTAAAAGCCACCTGTTCTTCCTTGTAATAGCCATAGCCCTGTTTCATCACCGGCGTCATCACGAAAATCGCCAGCATCAAGGCGATCGCGTTGAGGGCCATGTTCGAGGGCACCTGCTGCAAGCCCAAGGCGTTACGCACGATGACAAAGACGATGGAAAACTTGATGTAGCAGGTGCCCGCCGCCACCAGAAACGGCAGCAGTGAAGCGAACGCCAGCAGCGCGATCAGCGAGACGTCGTTCATCGCGGCATTCCGTCCGCTGAACCGTCGCGATAGACCTCGAGCAACTCCACAGCCAACTGCTCTTGCAGTTGCACCAGTTCGCCACGGGCCACCGGCTTGCCATTGGCGCGCACCTCGATGTGCCGCGCCGCATCGTCCGCCAGCGGGATCAATTGTCCCGCGATGATCTGCGACAGTGTGGCCAGGTCGATCTCCCGGGTCGCGAGCAAGAACTCCAGACGCACCGGCAAAGCGCCGAGGTCAAAATCGGGATCGGGATCTGCCGTGCTTTGGGCGTCGGTGGCGGTCGATAGCATGTGTATCCCCTGTTCAGTAAAGGTGAAAGCGCCGAGGCATTGATGCCCCAGGTAGCATTGTTGCGAACGCTGAAAGATTCGCAGGACATCGCCGGCCTTCAGCCGTATCCCGTGCCTGAGGTGACTCGACCCCAGCATCAGCTCCAGGCGCAGCGGCAAATCGCTCAGCCAAGAGTCAGCGTCCAGGGGCCGGCTGGCGGCCCGTGCCGGTGGCAATCGGGTCAACCACAGGCGCCCGCGAGGCGTGTCTAGCCATGGCAGTTCTTGCGGGGGCAATTGCCCGGGAAGGACCCCGTCGACGTCGGATATTTGCCGGTAGTGCAAGTCGTCTACCTCCAGCAGCAAGGGTTGCGGCACCACGCGGAACAGTTCGGCGATGTTCATCAGCGAGCACTCGGCCGACAGTAACGACCGCAACTGCGGGAGTGATTGATGCAACCAGTCGCGGGCGTCGATCAAACCCCGCCATTCCCCGCCCTCGCCCGATGCGCGAAAACTCAGATAGCCCGATTGCCCTGGCGGATGGCCTGAACCGGCGTCGACATCTGCGTTTCGCCAGCGTCGTATCGCTTGCGCGGCGGCATGCGCCGAAGCGTTGATCCGGCGCAACTTCAGTGCGCTCATGCGCCCTGCCCGGCGTCTTCGGTCTGCTCGTCGTCCGGCGGCTGCCGTGAGCCCTGGCGCTGCTGCTCGCCGTCGCTATCGGTCAGGCGCCAGGCGGGTTCGCGGATGTGCTCCAGCGACACTTTGAGCTGTTCGAAAACCAGGGGATTGCTCGGGCTCAGTTGCAGGTTGCGGGTGGGCTCATCGGCCACGCGGCTGATGGTCACCTGCCCGCTGGCGGCACCTTTATTGAACGGAACCTGCAGCAAACCCCGGTCGGCAACCGGCAGGGTCTCGATGATCGGGTCGAGGGCAGGCGGCGCTGGCGGCATCCCGGACGCCGAGGCCGCAGGTGAGGCAATTGGCGGCACATGGCGCGCGGTCGGGAGGCTCGACAAGGCTTCGGGCCTTTGCCCTTCGAACTCAAATATCGAGGGTGCACCTGGACTGGCGGCACGCTCGACCGGTAGCGGTTCGACGATGTTTGATGGGCGCTCGGTCGGCCCTGGCTCAACAACGATCCGAGTCGGCAGGCTTGTCGGTGTCGGTGTCGGTGTCGGTGTCGGCGCGACAACCCTGGCGACAACAGGCGCAACGTCAGCCACCGCTGGCAACAACCGAGGCGGCACAGGTCTACTCGACAGCGGCTGTGCTGGTGGATAAAACACCGGTGGCGACACCCGAGGCTGCTCAGGTTTACTCGACAACGGCTGCGCTTGTGGATGAGACACCGGTGTGAGCGGCCGTACTTCGTCGAGTTCAGCCGCCGGCTTTTCCGGGAGCGTGACCATCGCCTGCAGAGTGATTGCGCGCCCCGTGTCCATCAAGGGCCGATGACGCAGGATCAACGGCGCCATCAGCTCCAGCACACCTTGCGGCAGTTCATCCTCACGCACCGGCACCAGCCTGTCGTGCGACTCATCCATCGGCTGTTCGGTGACAGGGTCCAAGGGTTGAACCGGCAAGGGTGAAATTACAGATACGTTACTCATCGCGGAACTCCGTTCATCTCTTCGACTTCTCTTTCTTCCCGGCGCACCTGCTCCAGCCGTTGCCCCCGTAACAGCTGCAGAACAGCCCCTTCGTACTTCTCGTGCTTGCGCTGCGCGAACCGCAGTTGCTCGCGCTGCGCCTGCAACGCTTGCTCAATCTCCCGGCACTGCTGATCGACCCGGTTACGCTCGACGCGCAACAGCTCGATCTGCCGCCGAATGACCGCCTGCCTTCGTAACAGCGCCAACAGTTGCCCGTGATCGAGCACACAGTCATTGGCGCGATGGCTGGCCAACAAACCCTGTAGCGCCGCCTCTTGTCCGTCGAAAGCGGCCCGCTCCTGGACCAGCGGCTGCAGTTGCTGCCGGGTACGCGCAATCAGCAGTTGACCGCGTTGCTGGCGGAACTGGCTGAGCGCCAACAGGCGACGACGATCGGCTAATGGATTCATGCCATGACTCCCTGCAATTGGCCCAGGGCCTCGTCCGGTTCACAGCGTTCGCCCGTGGGCTGGCGCAACCACTGGTAGAGGGCTGCACGGCGTTGCAGCGCCTGGTCATTGGCGGCGTCCGCGCCTGCGCTGTACTCGCCCATGTCGAGAAAAACCTGCAGCTGCTCAAGCCGCGTCAGCGTTTCCCGGGTCGCCGCCGCCAGTTGCTGCACCTGCGGCGGGGTGACCTGCGTCGCCACGCGACTGACGCTGCGCAACACATCGATCGCCGGGTAGTGCCCCTTGGCCGCCAGCGCACGGCTGAGGTAAATATGGCCGTCGAGGATTGAGCGGATCTCCTCGGCGATCGGGTCCGGTTCGTCGTCACTTTCCAGCAGCACCGTGTACCAGGCGGTAATGCTGCCGGAGGCAGTCACCCCGGGCCGTTCCAGCAGGCGCGGCAAGGCATCGAACACCGAGGCCGGATAGCCTCGTCGCGCCGGCGCTTCACCCGCGGCCAGGGCCAGATCACGACGGGCCCTGGCGTAGCGCGTCAACGAGTCCAGCAACAACACCACACGCTGGCCCTGGTCACGGAAATACTCGGCGATGGCCGTAGCCTGCAAGGCCGAATTGCAGCGATCCACCGAGGAAAAATCCGACGTGGCATACACCACCACGCATCGAGAGCGTATTTCAGACTGACGCAGATGCTCGATGAATTCGGTCACTTCACGTCCGCGCTCACCGATCAGGCCAATGACAAACACATCGGCGTCGGTGTGACTGATCAGCATATTGATCAGGGTGGTTTTGCCGGAGCCGGCGGCGGCGAAAATGCCGATGCGTTGGCCGACACCGCAAGTCAGCAAGCCGTCGATGACCCGAATACCGGTGCGCAACGGGGTGTCCACCGGGCGCCGCTGCTGGTATGACGGCGGGTCGGCGTCCACCGGATAGTCCTGTTGCGCCAGCGCCGTAGACGGTGCCAGACGCTCGACGATAGTGCCTTGAGGGTCGACTACGCTGCCGAGCAAGGCATCACTGCACGTCAGTTGCAGGATCGAGCCCGTGGGAACGATCATCGACTCCCTGGACAAGCCCTTGGCATCGCCGAGCAAACTGAGCAGGACCGCGCCGGGCTTGAAGCCAATGACCTGCGCCCTGGCCGCTACCTCAGGCAAGCGCCAATGCCGTCGCACTTCGCAGACTTCACCGATCACCACGTCGCCCAGCGCCGCTTCGATCAATGGACCACTCAAACGCAAGGGATGGGCACCGTGCCGTGGCAGCCGGATTTTCATCGACGCAACAGTTCGCACAGTGTTTCAAGCGCCAGCACAAAAGAGTCGAGGGCCTGGGCGAAATGCACGGCGTCACACAGGGCATCGGCATTGGCCATCAACCGCAGTTCCAGGCGCTCCTGAACCTCGCACAGATGCAATTGCCCGGTGCGGGAAAAGGCGTTGCCTTCGAGCAAAAACCGTATCAACTCACCGGCACAATGATGGGTAATCTGTGGGCCGGCTTCGCCGACCACCGCCCAGACCCATACATCGCCCTCCACCTCGGCGACGTTGACATCAGGCAGGCTCTTCATCTGCATTTCGATTGTACTGTGACTGTCGAAGTGCCCTATCTGGCTGTCCATGCAGCCGCTGTGCCGCAGCGCTTCGCGCAACAGGTCGGCAATATCCGTCGGAACCATTTGCAGTATTTCCCTACAGTGTTTTGATGACATTGACAGAGACAGTCTCGGAGACTTCGCCGAACGACATCACGTCCAGTTCCCGGAACCGCCCCTCGATCAGCTTCTTGATGTAGCGCCGCACATCGACCGAACACAGCAACACCATGTCCTTGTGTGCAATGTGCAGACTGTCCAGGCCGACACTCAGCCGGTCCATCAGCTCTTCCGACTCGGCCGGCTCCAGATTGATGAAACTGCCGCCCGAGGTTTGGCGGATGCCCTTGCGCACCACCTCTTCGAACTCCGCCGACAACAGCAACACCCGCAAGTCATTACCCTGGGCAAACTTGTTGCTGATGTAGCGGGCCAGCGAGCCACGAACGTGCTCGACCAGCGCCAGCACGTCTTTTTCCCGGGACGCCCAATGGGCCAGGGACTCAAGAATCAGCTTCATGTTGCGCACGGAAATGCGCTCGCCAATCAGGCGCTGCAACACTTCGGCGATCTTCTGCACGGTGACGTGGCGATAGACTTCCTTGAGCAGATCGGGACAGCGGGTTTCCATTTCGTCGAGCAGTTGCTTGGTTTCCTGCACGCCAAAAAACTCCTGGATGTTGCGCGCCAGCAAGGTGACCAGGCAGCGGTAGCATTCCTCGTCTGCCGGACGCAGGTGATAGCCCAATTGCTGCACCCGTTCCTGGTCGGTGGCGTTGACCCACACCCCGCCCAGGCGATTGCTGTCACTGCCGTGCACCAGGGCAAAGCCCATGGGTTCCAGCTCCGGCGAGTAGTCGAGCAGCCGCCAGTGATCGAAATGGATATCGAATTGCTCGGCGCGCACTTCGTTGATCAGCACCGCCACTTGATGCGCCGGCAAGGCATCGCTGGCGCGCAATTGCGGCTCTGGAATGCGCAGACCGTAATCGACGAAAAACTGACTGCGAAAACGCGCCGCCCAACGGGCCTTGTTCAACTCATCGAGGCGCGCCGTGGGCACCAACAACATCAGCGGGATGGTTTCAGTGGCGACGTTATCGATGTCCTCGAGCAGGCCCGAGCCGGTCTGCATGGCTTGGCCCTGTGACGACGATGGACGGCTGTCACCCTGACCCTCGGCCTTGGAGGCCTTGCGCCGGCGAACGAATACCAGCAGTGCCAGGGCCGCGGCGATGGGCAGGAAGGTCAGCAGCGGAAAACCGGGCAGCAGGCCGACACCCACCGCCAGCAGCGCCGTCACCCCCAGCACGAACGGATGACCGAGCATCTGGGCGAGCATGTTGCGCCCCAGGTTGGCGTCATCGCCGTTGACGCGGGTGACGATGAAGCCGGCGCCGATGGCGATCAGCAACGCCGGAATCTGTGCCACCAGACCATCGCCGATGGTCAGCAGGGTGTAGGTCGACAAGGCGGTGGACAGGTCCATGCCCATCTGCCCGACGCCAATGGCCATGCCGCCGATGAAGTTGACGAAGATAATGATGATGCCGGCGATGGCATCGCCCTTGATGAACTTCATCGCGCCGTCGAATGAGCCGTACAACTGGCTTTCGCGCTCCAGCACGCTGCGTTTTTCCTTGGCTTCCTCGGCCGTCATGGCGCCGGCCTTGAGGTCGCCGTCGATGCTCATCTGCTTGCCGGGCATGCCGTCCAGCGAGAAGCGCGCCGCGACTTCGGCCACCCGCTCCGACCCCTTGGTGATCACGATGAACTGGACAATAGTGACAATGGAAAAGATCACGAAGCCCACCACCAGGCTTTCGCCGATCACGAACTCACCGAAGGAGGCGATGATCTCCCCCGCATCAGCCTGGCTGAGGATCAGCCGGCTGGTGCTGATCGACAGCGCCAGGCGAAACAGGGTGGTCAACAGCAGCAACGCCGGAAAGGTCGAGAAACTGAGGATGCGTTCGATGTAGAACGACCCCATGAACACCAGCAGCGAAATCACGATGTTCAGGCCAATGAGAAAATCCACCAGCACCGTCGGCAGGGGAATGATCAGCATGGCGATGATCATCACCATCAATGTCAGGATCAGCAGCTCCGGACGAGCGCCGACGTTGCGCAAAAACACATTGAGCATGGCAGGTCAGCTCCGGGAAAAAGTCATGAGCAGCCGCCGAGGCGTCGCCGTTCTTTACATTCGTGGGCGTAGGCAATGTCAGCCAGTCGGGTGAACTGTTCTGCCAGGCGCAGTGGCGCGCCTTCATCGGCAAACAGTTGCGGCGGCAACTGCAGGCTGTGCCGGCGTACCTTCTGCAGCAGCGTCGAACGCTCACGGTGCGGGCTCAACAGCACGCGCTCACCCAACGCACCGAGCAACAGCTGGTCGAGCTCATCGGGGTACGTCAGCACGCCGAGCAGGAACACCAGCCAGTCGGGCTCATTGGCGTTGTGCCGGCAAATGAGTGCATCGCCGAGCAGTTGAGTGATAAACAGCTCATCCGCTGAGCGCAGGCGCTTGAGATCGGTCACCCTGGCCAGCAGTTGACCGAACTCCACGCGCGAGCAACTGGGGTCCTGGGCACTGATATCCGTGAGCAATGCGGCTTCGATGAAGGCGAGTACCGCCATGCGTTGTGACGGACCATACAGTGCGATCCAATCCTGATAACAACCGATCGGGCCCTCGTCGGACTCCAGAAAATCCCGGTAGGTCTCGCGCAACACCCCTGCGCGCACCGCCATGCTCGCCCCGAACATCCTGGCCTTGAGGGCGGCGTTGATCCCGGCATTCATCCGCTTGGGGGAGCCTTGGGCAACCACCGTCTGTAAAAGCGTTTCAAGTCGCTGACGGGTGGTCTTTTCCAGTTTCTTGCGACGTAGCAGTTCTCGCAGCACCAACGCCAGATCACTGTCATCGGGGAACAGTTGTCGCACCCTTTGCAGCAACCAGGCGACCGGCTTGTCCGCCAGCCGCACGAGGCTGAGCACCTGCTGCACCTTGGGCAGAGTGTCGTCTTCAAGGACTCGTTCGAAGTTGTCCATCAAGGTCTCGGACTTGAGTTCGAAATGTCGCCGCCCGCGAAACTGAGCCAGTGCCGCCGACATTTCATCGCTGATCTGCACAAAGCGCTGCGCAACGGTAACTGTCGAGCTGTCGTCGAGATCAACCTGCGCATCCGCCTGGGGCTGTGGATGTTCGGCGGCCTTTTCGGCGTTGAGCCGTGCCTGGGCCGCTCGCCCACCTGTGGAAACCGGCGGCAGGATCATTTTTCTGCCGCCCGGAAATAGGAGCGGCGCACCCGCTCATGCTGCTGCGGGGTCAGCAGCCGGGTGGCAGGATCTGTCGTGGCGGGCTCAAGTGTGTCGAGAATCTCCTTGGGCTGAATCAGGAACACCCGCACCGTGTTGGCCGAGCGGTTCTGGCGATAGCTGAACAGGCGCCCGATCCACGGAATCGAACCCAGTACCGGAATCCGTCCGACTTGCTCGCTGTGATCATCGCGGGTGAAACCGCCCACCAACAGACTCTTGCCCTGAGGCACACGCGCCACCGTGCTGATCCGTGTGCGCCCGACCGTCGGCAAACTGCCGGGTTGCTTGTTCTGGTCAGGGTTTTCTACTTCGTTGCCGTCTTCGATATTGAGTGACATTTCAATTTCGTCCGCCTGGGCGAAACGGGGCAGAACACTGACGAGCGTGCCATAGGTCACGTGCTGCAAATCGACACTGCGCTCCCCCACCAGCGGGGCATAAAAGGTGCGGTTGTTGTCGAAGATCGCCGGCACGTTCTCTTGTGTCAGGATCACCGGACGCGAGACCACATTCGCCCGGTTGGTGCGCTCCAGGGCCATGACCTGGGCGACGAACGAAGCGCCATCGAGGGTGGTCGCCGAGCCGGCGTTCAGCGATACACTGAATGTCCCACTGGACTTCAATGCGCCCTGCCAGTTGATGCCCAGCTGATTGAGTTCATCCTTGTGCAAATCGATGATCCACAACGACAACTCCACGTGCCGTTTCGGCGTGTCCAGCGCACTCACCAGGTTCTCGATAAAGCGCACTTGCTCCGGCAGCCCCTTGACCAGCAGGCTGTTGGTGTCGGGATAGGCCACCACCCGTATATTTCCGGCAGCCACCTCTCGCGCAATGATTCGCGGCGCGGTCGGGTCTTGCTCCGAGGGGGCGCTCGCCAGGCCTTCCAGAGGAAACGCCGGCATCAATCCCTGCGGACGCTGCGCGGGGGCTTGTGCCACCGACGGCTCGACCTCGCGCTTTTCGCCACGCAACAACTCCTCGATCACGGTTGCCAGCCCGGGAATGGTCACCTTGTCATCACGCAGCTCATACTTGCGGTCGCTGACAAAGGTATTGCGCACCTGGATCACGCCGATCTGCTGCTTGCCCAGCAACAGTTCCGAGCGCTGGTTATCCATCAGTCCGGCGGCTTGCACCACCAGATCGACATACATCGGCGGGCCCGACACATGAAAAGTGCGCAAGCCGTCGTGGCGCAATGGATAACGTGCATCGTGCAACCCGGAACGCTCAAGGAACGCCTGAAGTCGGGTGACTGTCAGGGTCTGCAGCGACATCATCGAGCTTTTGACTTCCGACGCGTCATACAGATACATCGCCTGGCCATCGCTATACCAGATAAGCCCCATCTGCGCGCTGACCCGTTCGAAGGTCCGCTGCGGCGAACGCAGATCGAAGGCACCGGAAATCCGTTTGGCGGCGGCAGTCTTGCTGACGATGACAGGTTTGCCCAAGGGGCCGGACAACTCGCTGAAGAATGTGCGCACGCTCTGTTCGCGAGCCACATAGCCGTCGGCATTGGCGCGCGCGGCAAGCGGCACCAGCGACAACAGGGCGCCTAACCAGAACGGCAAAACAAATAACGAAAGCAATCGGCGGTTCATTGGCTCACTTGCCTGGGAGGTAGGTTATGTCGGCCAGGCTACTGGGCGTGAAGCCAACAAGATCACGGATTTCCTTGGAGAAATGCGAAGAAGAGGCAAAACCCAACTCCAGCGCGATATCCGTCAGGGAGCCTTCCTGCAGGCTCATGTTCAACAGCGCCCTGGCCGCACGCCAGCCGCGCAATGCAGGCTTGGTCGCCGTGCCTAGCGCCTGCCGGCACAGTCGACGGAAGTGCGACACGGAAACGCCATAACGCTGGGCCAGGATGGTCAACTTTTCGCTGCGAGTGCCCTGCTCCAGCAGGAAACGCACGAGTCCGTAACTCTCGGTATGACGCAGCACGCCGGCGAAGGTCTGGTAAGCCATACCCCCGACCATGGCCTGTTCGATGTACCAGCGCTCAAGTACCTGCCCGGACCACACGGTGGGGTACGCCACCGGCAACGCCGCCCAGGATGTCGGGCTGGGTCGTTGATCAAGCAGCGTGTTTCCCAGATCGATGAACACTTGCAATTTCACCAGCGCCGCCTCTGCAACCGGCCGGGTCTGTGCGCCACCGCTCAGCTCGAATGTATCGCTCGTTGCAATCAGCCCTTCCCAACCGACCGGCAGACAGACCCGCGGGCGCTGCGCCGAAGCCAGATACACAGGGGATTCGCTGACCCGCACATGCAGCACCCGCTCGCTGCAACGAGCATCAGGCAGACCGGTGGCGTGTAGTAATTGGATTTGCACGCCAACCTCCTTTGCGGCCTGACGATTAACGGCCGGCAGGATGAAAGACATGACGCGATCAATCCTGATGTAAAGCTGATGAACCGGTGATGGCATATGCCTTGCACCCTTCCGGGTACCAGCACCCCTGCCAGCGTCGGAATGGGTGCAAAGACAATGGCGTCGTCCCCGGCCTGCCCATGCACGGACCCGGGACGACGTTTTTTTTGCAAGGTGAACGTGCGATGAACGAACCGTCAGCCGGCCCTCTGGCCTGGGTCAATGGCAGCGATGCCCCGGAAAAAACCGAAATCAATCTCGGCTTCATGGCCCTGAGCGACTGCGCCTCGGTGGTGGTCGCCGCCACCCAGGGCTTCGCCCAACCCTATGGCTTGACCCTGAACCTCAAGCGCCAAACGTCCTGGGCCAACCTGCGGGACAAGCTGGTCAGCGGCGAACTCGATGCCGCCCACAGCCTCTACGGTCTGATTTACGCCGTCCACCTGGGCATCGGTGGCGTGGCCGCGACCGACATGGCGGTGTTGATGGGCCTGAATCAAAACGGCCAGAGCATCAATCTGTCCCGCGGCTTGCAGGCGCTTGGGGTGACCAGTCCTGAGGCATTGGATCGGCACGTGCACCAAACTCGCGCAAAACTCACCTTCGCCCAGACGTTTCCTACCGGCACCCACGCCATGTGGTTGTATTACTGGCTGGCCAGCCAGGGCATTCACCCGCTGCTGGATGTCGACAGCGTCGTAGTGCCGCCGCCGCAAATGGTCGCCCACCTGCGGGCCGGGCGTATCGACGGGTTCTGTGTCGGCGAACCCTGGTCCGCCAGCGCCGTGCAACAGGACCTCGGTTTCACCCTGGCCACGACCCAGGCCCTCTGGCCCGATCACCCGGAAAAGGTCCTCGGTTGCACCCGTGCGTTCGTCGAGCAATACCCCAATACCGCGCGGGTGTTGGTGATGGCGGTACTGGAAGCCAGCCGCTTCATCGAACAAAGCCGTGAAAATCGTCGCAGCACCGCGCAATTGCTCAGTGCAGCGCAATACCTCGATGCACCGCTCGAATGCATCGAGCCGCGCCTGCTGGGCGACTATGTCGATGGCCTGGGCAATCGCTGGCAAGACCCGCACGCCCTGCGCTTCCATGGTGAAGGCGAGGTCAATCTGCCGTACCTGTCCGACGGCATGTGGTTCATGACCCAGTTCCGTCGCTGGGGCTTGTTGCGCGATGACCCCGATTACCTCGCCGTGGCCCGTCAAGTCCATCAACTAGACTTGTATCGTGAAGCGGCCGGCGCTGTAGGCGTCGCGGCACCGGGCAAGGAGATGCGTAGCAGTCAATTGATCGACGGCAAGATCTGGGACGGTTCGGACCCGGCCGGTTATGCCCGCAGTTTCAAACTGCACGCCATGAGCGACAGCTCGCACCGATCCGCCAGCCGCTGACAGGAGACGACGAACATGCTGCGTATCCTGCTGATCAACGACACCGCGAAAAAAGTCGGACGCCTGAAGGCCGCCCTCACCGAGGCCGGGTTCGAAGTGATTGATGAGTCCGGCCTGACCATCGACTTGCCCGAACGCGTCGAAACGGTGCGTCCGGACGTGATTCTGATCGATACCGAGTCACCAGGCCGCGATGTCATGGAACAAGTGGTGCTGGTCACTCGCGACCAGCCACGACCGATTGTGATGTTCACCGACGAACATGACCCCGATGTGATGCGTCAGGCGATCAAGTCCGGGGTCAGTGCCTACATCGTCGAAGGCATTCACGCACAACGCCTGCAGCCGATTCTCGATGTGGCCATGGCACGCTTTGAAAGCGATCAGGCCTTGCGTGCCCAGTTGCAGGCCCGCGACCAGCAACTGGCCGAGCGCAAGCGCATCGAGCTGGCCAAAGGGCTGCTGATGAAAATGAAGGACTGTAACGAAGAAGAGGCCTACACACTGATGCGCCGCCAGGCGATGAGCCGCCAGCAGAAGCTGATTCAAGTGGCGGAGCAGATTATTGCCATGAGTGAATTGTTGGGTTGAGCAATAAAAGATCGCAGCCTTCGGCAGCTCCTACAGGTGCGATCTTTTCCAATGTGGCATAGATCTGGCAAAGCAATCCCCACAGGTAACCAACGGCGGTTGCCCCACCTACGACAAAGACGTCGCTCACCTCATTTGCCCTTGGCGGATCGGGTGGCGGCGTTTTTTCGTTTTGGCCCCACAGCACGGGGCCGGTGGAGCGGCCGTAGCGGCGCCCCACCTGCAAGCTCATGACTCCTTTCGAGACTCTTCACAGCTGAGGTGCGCAATGAATTCAAGCTTCTGGAAATCCGGCCACACCCCCACATTGTTCGCAGCCTTCCTCTATTTCGACCTGAGCTTCATGGTCTGGTACCTGCTCGGACCTCTGGCGGTGCAGATCGCCGCCGACCTGCACCTGACGACACAGCAACGCGGGCTGGTGGTCGCCACGCCGATTCTGGCCGGGGCGGTCTTGCGTTTTGTCATGGGGATGCTGGCTGATCGCCTGTCGCCCAAAACCGCCGGCCTGATCGGCCAGGTCATCGTGATCTGCGCGCTGTTCGGCGCCTGGAAGCTCGGCATCCACAGCTACGAGCAAGCGCTGCTGCTGGGTCTGTTCCTCGGCATGGCCGGTGCGTCCTTTGCCGTTGCCCTGCCCCTGGCCTCGCAGTGGTATCCGCCGCAGCATCAAGGCAAGGCCATGGGCATCGCCGGCGCCGGCAACTCGGGTACGGTATTCGCCGCCTTGATCGCCCCGGTACTGGCGGCGGCGTTTGGCTGGAGCAACGTATTCGGCTTCGCCCTGATTCCGCTGATCCTGACCCTGATCGTCTTTGCCTGGCTGGCGAAAAACGCCCCCGAGCGACCAAAAGCCAAATCCATGGCCGACTACTTCAAGGCCCTGGGCGATCGTGACAGCTGGTGGTTCATGTTTTTCTACAGCGTGACGTTCGGCGGCTTCATCGGCCTGGCCAGCGCCCTGCCCGGCTATTTCAACGACCAGTACGGCCTGAGCCCGGTAACGGCCGGTTACTACACGGCGGCCTGCGTGTTCGGCGGCAGTCTGATGCGCCCCTTGGGCGGCGCGCTGGCTGACCGGTTCGGTGGCATTCGGACCTTGTTGGCGATGTACACCGTCGCGGCGATCTGTATTACCGCGGTCGGTTTCAACCTGCCGAATTCCTACGCCGCACTGGCACTTTTCGTCTGCACCATGCTCGGCCTGGGCGCCGGCAATGGCGCGGTGTTCCAGTTGGTGCCGCAGCGGTTTCGTCGGGAGATCGGTGTGATGACCGGCCTGATCGGCATGGCCGGCGGCATCGGTGGTTTTGCCCTCGCGGCCGGCATGGGCGCGATCAAGCAAAGCACCGGCAGCTATCAACTGGCCCTGTGGTTGTTCGCCAGCCTCGGCATTCTGGCCTGGTTCGGCCTGCACGGCGTGAAACGACGCTGGAGAACCACCTGGGGTTCGGCGGCCGTGACGGCTGCGCGGGTCTGACGCCTCGATGAGCCTGCAACTGAGTTTCGCCGAAGCCAGCGCCATCGGTCCGCGCGAAGAGAACCAGGATGCCCTGCGCCTGGTCACGCCGGCCCCGGCGCTGGCGGCGAGCAAAGGCTATCTGTTCGCTATCGCCGACGGCGTCAGCCAGTGCGCCGATGGCGGCCTGGCGGCCCGTTCGACGCTGCAGGCCCTGGCGCTGGATTACTACGCCACGCCGGAAACCTGGAGCGTGGCGCAGGCACTCGATCGCCTGTTGCTGGCGCAAAACCGTTGGTTGCAGGCCAATGGCGGCGGACAACCGCTGCTGACCACCCTCAGTGCGCTGGTCCTGCGTGGCCGGCGCTTTACCCTGGCCCATGTCGGCGATTGCCGGGTGTATCGCTGGCACGCCGACCGATTGCAGCGAATCAGCGAGGATCACGTCTGGGACCAGCCGGGCATGCAGCATGTGCTGAAACGGGCGCTGGGGCTCGATCAACACCTGGTGCTGGATTTTCTCGACGGTGAATTGCGCCTCGATGAAAGCTTCGTCCTGCTCAGCGACGGCATCTGGGCCGTCCTCGGCGATACCGCCATTGCGGCGATCCTGCGTGATCAACCGGACTTGCACAGCGCTGCACAGACCCTGGTCAATGCCGCACACCTGGCTGGCAGCCAGGACAACGCCAGCGCCTTGCTGGTGCGGGTCGACGCCCTCGGTGAGGCGAACATTGGCGACGCGTTGATTCACTTGCAGCAATGGCCACTGCCGCCGGCCCTGAAACCGGGCCAGGCGTTCGAGGGCTGGCAGGTCGAAGGGATCGTCGCGCAGAGCCAGCAATCGCTGCTTTATCGCGTGCGCGACTCTCAGCAACAACCCTGGCTGCTGAAAACCCTGCCTGGGCGCCTGCACGACGATCACCAGGCCGGGCAAGCCTTGCTGTCGGAAGAGTGGTTTCTCAAACGCGTGGCCGGTCGGCATTTTCCTGAAGTGCATGCCGCCAGTCAGCGTCAGCATTTGTACTACGTGATGCGCGAATATTCGGGCGCTACCCTGGCGCAACGGCATGAGCAAAGCGGACCGTTGCCGCTGCCGCAGTGGCAAGACATCGCCGAACGCTTGCTGCGAGCGGTCGGCCTGTTGCATCGACGACAGATTCTGCATCGCGATATCAAACCGGAAAACCTGTTGCTGGGGGACGACGGCGAACTGCGCCTGCTGGATTTCGGCCTCGCCTACTGCCCCGGTCTCTCGCAAGATCTGCCCTGGGCTCTGCCGGGTACACCCAGCTACATCGCGCCGGAAGCCTTTCGTGGCGACGTGCCGACGCCACAGCAGGACCTGTATGCCGTTGGTGTGACCTTGTATTTCCTGCTCACCGGGCACTATCCCTATGGCGAAATCGAAGCGTTCCAGCGTCCGAGGTTTGGTCTCCCGGTCAACGCCAGCCGCTACCGGCCCGACCTGCCGGAATGGATCGCCCATCACCTGGAACGCGCCGTGGCGGCGGCCCCCGAACAACGTTTCGAAACGGCGGAAGAATGGCTGCTGTTGATCGAGCAAGGCGAACGCCGCAGTTTGAGCGTGCGCCCCAAACCCTTGCTGGAGCGCGAGCCGCTGAAAGTCTGGCGGACATTGGCGCTGGTATCGCTGCTGCTCAACCTGGTGCTGCTGGTGGTGGCGCTCCATTAGCGGGCAACGCGCCTTTAATCGGTGCATTCCCTCGCGACCCTGCCCTTGCGAACGGGAAGAACGCCAACAAACACGGGGCCTGAGCAACTTGGCACAACCACTGCATTACCCTTTTCAACAGACATAAAGCGCAGGCTTCAACGACGAAGGCTGCACTTCCCGAGAGAACGGGACCAGGACAAAGGCGTCCTCGCTAGGCAACTAGCGGGACGCCTTTTTTTGTTTGCGCAAAATTTGTCGAGCATGGCCTGAACCCTGATGAGGCAGGCCTGGACTCCCCGGAGAACCTGATGAAAAAACTAAAACTGGTGATGATCGGCAACGGCATGGCCGGGGTCCGGACCCTGGAAGAACTGCTCAAGCTGAGCACCGAGCTGTACGACATCACGGTCTTCGGCGCCGAACCGCACACCAACTACAACCGCATCCTGTTGTCGCCGGTGCTGGCGGGCGAACAGACCTTCGAAGAGATCGTGCTCAACGACCTGGACTGGTACCTGGACAACAACATCAAACTGCTGCTCAACCGCAAAGTGGTGGAGATCGACCGGGTCAAGCGCCGGGTCATTGCCGAAGACGGCAGTGAAGCCGAATACGATCGCCTGCTGATCGCCACCGGCTCGACGCCTTTCATCCTGCCCATTCCAGGTAACACCCTCGAGGGCGTGATCGGCTACCGCGACATCGCCGATACCCAGGCCATGATCGACACCGCGAAAACCTACCGGCACGCCGTGGTGATCGGCGGCGGCCTGCTCGGCCTGGAGGCCGCCAACGGCCTGATGCTGCGGGGCATGCACGTCACCGTGGTGCATATCGGCGAGTGGCTGCTGGAGCGGCAACTGGACAAGACCAGCGGCCAGCTGCTGCAAACCGCCCTGGAGTCTCGCGGCCTGCATTTCCGTCTGTGCGAGCAAACCCAGGCTTTGCACGACGCGGGCAATGGCCGGGTCGGTTCGGTGCAATTCAAGAATGGCGACATCATCCCCGCTGACCTGGTGGTGATGGCCGCCGGCATTCGCCCCAATACCGAACTGGCAGAAAAATCCGGCATTCCGTGCAATCGCGGGATTCTGGTCAACGACACCCTGCAAACCTATGACCCGCGGATCTACGCCATCGGCGAGTGCGCCAGTCACCGCGGCATCGCCTATGGTCTGGTGGCGCCGCTGTTCGAGCAGGCCAAAGTCTGCGCCAACCACCTCGCCCAACTGGGTTTTGCCACTTACAAGGGATCGGTGACCTCCACCAAGCTGAAGGTTACCGGCATCGACCTGTTTTCCGCTGGCGACTTCATGGGCGGTGAAGGCACCGAGACCATCACCCTCTCCGACCCGATTGGCGGGGTCTACAAGAAACTGGTGATCAAGGACGACGTGCTGGTCGGCGCCTGCCTGTACGGCGATACGGCCGATGGCGGCTGGTATTTCCGGCAGATCCGTGAAAACCACGCCATCAGTGAGATCCGCGATCATCTGATGTTTGGCGAAAACGCTTTGGGCGACGTAGGGCACCAGGGCCAGGACAAAGCCATGAGCATGGCCGACACGGCCGAAGTCTGCGGCTGCAACGGCGTGTGCAAAGGCACCATCGTCAAGGCCATTCAGGAACACGGGCTGTTCAGTGTCGACGAAGTGAAGAAACACACCAAGGCTGCCAGCTCCTGCGGTTCGTGCGCGGGTTTGGTGGAGCAGATCCTGATCAACACCGTGGGCGGCGCCGCCGACGTCAAACCGAAAAGCGAAAAGGCCATCTGCGGCTGCAGCGACCTCAACCACGGGCAAATCCGCCAGGCCATCCGCGAGCAGCACCTGCTGACGATCGCCGGCACCCTGAGCTACCTGAACTGGCGCACACCCAACGGCTGCGCCACCTGCCGGCCGGCGCTCAACTACTACCTGATTTCCACCTGGCCAGGGGAAGCCAAAGATGATCCGCAATCGCGCCTGATCAACGAACGCGCCCACGCCAACATTCAGAAAGACGGCACCTACTCGGTAGTCCCGCGGATGTGGGGCGGCGTGACCAATCCTTCGGAACTGCGGCGCATTGCCGACGTTGCCGACAAGTACAACGTGCCGATGGTCAAGGTCACCGGCGGCCAGCGCATCGACTTGTTGGGGATCAAGAAGCAGGACTTGCCGGGCGTCTGGAAAGACCTCGACATGCCGTCCGGCCATGCCTACGGCAAATCCATCCGCACCGTGAAGACCTGCGTCGGCAGCGAGTTCTGCCGCTTTGGCACCCAGAACTCCACACAGTTGGGCATCGAGCTGGAGCACGACCTGTTCAACATGTGGTCGCCGCACAAAGTGAAACTGGCTGTCTCCGGTTGCCCGCGCAACTGTTCGGAAGCGGGCATCAAGGACGTAGGAATCATCGGCGTCGATTCCGGCTGGGAGATGTACATCGGCGGCAACGGCGGGATCAAGACCGAAGTCGCGGAGTTCTTCGTCAAACTGAAAACCGCCGAAGAAGTCCGCGAATACAACGGCGCATTCCTGCAGCTCTATCGCGAAGAAGCCTTTTACCTCGAACGCACCGTGCACTACCTGCAACGGGTCGGCATGGACCACATCAAGAAGGCCGTGCTGGAAGACCCGGAGCGGCGCAAGGCGCTCAACGATCGCCTGCAGTTCTCCCTGTCGTTCGAACAGGACCCGTGGAAAGAACGCCTGGAACAGCCGCAACTGAAAAAAGAATTCGACGTCATCCCCGTGAAAAACCTGGAGGTGCTGGCATGAACTGGCTGGATATCTGCGCACTGGATGAAATCAATGCCCTGGGCTCGCGGATCGTTGCCGGCCCTAAAGGCGACATCGCGATTTTCCGTACCAGCGACGATGAAGTGTTCGCCCTCGACGACCGTTGCCCGCACAAGGGCGGACCGCTGTCCCAAGGTTTGATCTACGGCAAGCGCGTGGCCTGCCCGCTGCACAACTGGCAAATCGACCTGCAAAGCGGCGAAGCCCTGGCCCCGGACGTCGGCTGCGCCCACCACCATCCGGCGCGGGTCGAAAATGGCCGCGTGATGCTGGCCTTGCGGGACGCAGGCTGATGGACCGCCAGATCACCGCGTCCACCTGCTGCTATTGCGGGGTCGGCTGCGGCGTGCTGATCGAGCATGACGGCGAGCGCATCCTCGGCGTCAGCGGCGATCCGGCACACCCGGCCAATTTCGGCAAGTTGTGCAGCAAGGGATCAACCCTGCATTTGACCGGCGACTTGACGGCAAGGGCGCTGTACCCGGAACTGCGCCTGGGCAAAGGCCTGGCGCGCAGCCGCACCGACTGGGATACCGCGCTTGATCACGCCGCCAGCGTTTTCGCCCAAACCATTGCCGAGCATGGCCCGGACAGCGTGGCGTTCTACATTTCCGGGCAACTGCTGACCGAGGACTACTACGCCTTCAACAAACTGGCTCGGGCGCTGGTGGGCACCAACAACATCGACAGCAACTCACGGCTGTGCATGTCGTCGGCGGTGGTCGGCTACAAGCGCAGCCTGGGCGCCGACGCCCCGCCATGCAGCTATGAAGACCTGGAATTGAGCGATTGCGTGATGATCGTCGGCAGTAACATGGCCTACGCTCACCCGGTACTGTTTCGCCGACTGGAAGAAGCCAGATCCCGCCGGCCGCAGATGAAAGTCATCGTCATTGACCCACGTCGGACGGACACCTGCGATCTGGCTGACCTGCACCTGGCGATTTTGCCCGGCACCGATGTCGCCTTGTTCCATGGGATTTTGCATCTGCTGCTGTGGGAAGACTGGATCGACCGTGACTTCATCAAGGACCATACCGAAGGCTTGCCCGAGCTGAAGAAACTGGTGCGCGATTACACACCGCAGATGGTGTCGCAGCTCTGCGGAATCAGCGTCGGGCAATTGCAGCAATGTGCCGAGTGGATCGGCACATCACCGTCTTTCCTGTCGCTGTGGTGCATGGGGTTGAACCAGTCCACCGCCGGCAGCGCGAAAAACAGTGCACTGATCAATCTGCACCTGGCCACCGGGCAGATTGGCCGTCCGGGTGCAGGTCCTTTCTCGCTGACCGGTCAGCCGAATGCCATGGGCGGGCGGGAAACCGGTAGCCTGTCCAACCTGCTGCCGGGTCATCGTGACGCCGCCAACCCAGAGCACCGTGCCGACGTGGCCGCTTACTGGGGCGTTGATCAACTGCCAGAAAACCCGGGGCTGACTGCCATCGAGTTGTTTGAGCAGGTGGGCAGCGGCAAGATCAAAGCCCTGTGGATCGCCTGCACCAACCCCGCGCAGTCTCTTCCCGATCAGGCTGCCGTGCGCGCGGCACTGGAGGCCTGCCCGTTCGTGGTCTTGCAGGAGGCCTTTCGCACCACTGAAACCGCCAGGTTTGCCGACCTGTTGTTGCCCGCCGCCAGCTGGGGCGAAAAGGACGGCACGGTGACCAACTCCGAACGGCGTATTTCCCACGTCCGCCGCGCGATCGTCGCACCGGGTGAAGCACGCCCGGACTGGACGATCACGGTGGATTTCGCACAGCGCCTGGAAAAACATCTGCGCCCGCAAGCCACCAGCCTGTTTGCCTTTGACACCCCGGCGCAGGTCTTCGACGAATACAAGCAGCTGACACAGGGCCGCGATCTGGATTTGTCCGGGATCAGCCACGGCTTGATCGACACCATCGGCCCGCAGCAATGGCCCTTTCCTGCGGGGTCCAGCGCAGGCACCGCCCGCCTCTATCTCGACGGCATTTTCCCGACCGCCAGCGGACGCGCGCAGTTCGTGGCCGATCCGTATCGCGCCGCCAAGGAACAACGGGATGCGCGCTTCCCGCTGACGCTGATCACCGGTCGTCTGCGCGATCAATGGCACGGCATGAGCCGCACCGGCACTGCCGCGCAGTTGTTCGGCCATGTCAGTGAAGCCGTGTTGAGCCTGCACCCGGATGAGTTGCGCAGGCATCGCCTGCAAACGGGTGATTTGATCAGCCTGAAAAGCCGCCGCGGCGCGGTGATCGTGCCGGTCGCCAGTGACGACAGCGTGCGTCCGGGCCAAGCCTTCTTGCCGATGCATTTTGGTGACCGTTTTCTCAAGGGCGGCGTGAACAGCCTCACCCTGCCCGCCTTCGACCCGTTGTCGAAACAACCGGAGCTCAAACACAGCGGCGTGCGCCTGGAACCGGTGCAATTGCCCTGGCACCTTTTCGCGCTGATAGAGGGCGATGTCCAACAACATTTTGAGACTCTACGCCCCCTCTGCGAGACGTTTTCCTACGTCAGCCTCAGCCTGACCGGTCGTGAGCGCCCTGCACTGCTGATACGCGCTGCCAGCGCCACCGCGCCAGATCCGCAACTGCTGCGCGATATCGATCAATGCCTGGGGCTCAACGACGGACCGGTCCTGGCCTACGACGATCCACGACGCTCCATCGGTAAGCGGGTGCGAATCGAGAACGGCCGGATCACCGCGATCCGCCTGGCGGGTGAAACCCTCGCCCGGCACTGGCTGCAAAACCTCTGGCTCGAAGGTCGCGCCGATGTACAGCTACGGCGCTGGCTGCTCGCGCCACTGAGTGCCCCACCGGGCCAGGTTGACGCCGAAGCGATCGGTAACAAAACCCTGTGCAACTGCAAAAACGTCAGCCAAAACGCGGTCTGCGCCGGCATCCGCCGCGGCCTGGACTTGCCGGGCTTGAAACAAGAATTGGGTTGCGGCACGCAATGCGGCTCCTGCGTCCCGGAAATCAAGCGTTTGTTGGCCGCCACCGCGCAGCCGCAAGCCGCCATCTCGTGAGGAAAACACTATGAGCGCAAAAGTCTGGCTGGTGGGTGCAGGTCCTGGTGATCCTGAATTGCTGACCCTCAAAGCCGTTCGGGCGTTGAGAGAAGCGGATGTCGTGTTGATCGATGATCTGGTCAACGATGCGGTGCTGGAGCACTGCCCCGGCGCGCGGATAATTCCTGTGGGTAAGCGCGGTGGCTGTCGTTCAACGCCGCAAGCCTTTATCCATCGCCTGATGTTGCGTTATGCCCGTCAGGGTAAATGCGTGGTACGCCTCAAGGGTGGCGACCCGTGCATCTTCGGGCGTGGCGGTGAAGAAGCGCAGTGGCTGCGCGAGCGTGGTGTCGAGGTTGAGCTGGTCAATGGCATCACCGCCGGCCTGGCGGGCGCAACGCAATGCGATATTCCATTGACCCTGCGCGGCGTGGCACGAGGGGTAACGCTGGTGACCGCCCACACTCAGGATGACAGCAGCCTGAACTGGCAAGCGCTGGCACAAGGTGGCACGACACTGGTGATCTACATGGGGGTGGCGAAGCTCAGCGAGATCCGTGAGCAACTGCTGGCCGGTGGAATGGCAGCCGATACGCCCGTGGCAATGATCGAAAATGCTTCCCTGCCGCACCAAAGGGAATGTTGGAGCGACCTGACAGCCATGGAGGACGATGCCCATAGCTTCCAGTTGAAAAGTCCGGCGATCCTAGTGATCGGTGCTGTGGCGGCCTGTGATGAAATCAAAAGATCGCAGCCTTCGGCAGCTCCTACACGGGTTCGGCATTTATCTCTGTAGGAGCTGCCGCAGGCTGCGATCCTTTGGAAGCAACGCAAAAACCCAAATCGCAGACAAAGAAAAGCCCGGCCTGAGCCGGGCTTTTCTCAGAGCTGCGGGCTAATTACTTAGCTTGAGCTTCAACCTGCGCTTCTACGCGACGGTTAACAGCGCGACCAGCTTCAGTTTTGTTGTCAGCAACTGGGCGGGATTCGCCGTAGCCAACGGACTGAACGCGGGACGATTCAACACCGTACTGGTTGGTCAGAACTTGCTTAACGGCGTTTGCACGACGCTCGGACAGTTTCTGGTTGTAAGCGTCAGGACCGACGGAGTCAGTGTGACCTTCAACAGTAGTGGTGGTGGATGGGTACTGCTTCATGAAGTCAGCCAGGTTCTTGATGTCGCCGTAGCTGTTTGGCTTGACTACCGACTTGTCGAAGTCGAACTTCACGTCCAGCTCAACACGAACAACTTCAGCAACTGCCGGGCAGCCGTCAGCGTCAACAGTTACGTTAGCTGGGGTGTCTGGGCACTTGTCAACGTTGTCGCAAACGCCATCGTTGTCGCTGTCAGAGCAAACTTCCGGAGCTGGAACTGGAGCAGCAGCTGGCTTGCTGCCGCCACCGAAGTTCACACCCAGACCGATGCTAGGAGCCCACTCGGTGTTGCCCTGGTCGATGTTGTATTGAGCTTCAACGCCAGCACGGGCGTAGAAGTTGTCGGTGAAGTACAGCTTGGCACCGCCGCCAACGTTGGCGAAGGTGGAACGGTTACGACCGTTCGAGCCGTTCTGGTCGATGCTCTGGTCGGAGAAACCGCCCGAGACGTAAGGACGCAGCATGTCGCCTGGGTTGTTGAAGTGGTACAGAGCGTCCAGAGCGGTGTTCGCGCCCTTAACGTTCTTGCCATCGTTTGCACGGGCGTTGTGCACTTCGTCGTAGGCCAGACGCAGTTCAACGTCGTCTGTCAGGAAGTAACCGATCGAACCACCCGGCAGGATGCCGTCGTTCTTGAAGTTACGGTCGCTATCGAAATATTGCTTCTTTGCGTAGCCTTCGATTTCAACTGCGCCTTGGCCCTGTGCCAGAGCGCCGATGGAAGTGGCGGCAATAAGAGAACCAATGGCCAAGCCCAAGGTGTTTTTCAGTTTCATCCGTTAAATCCCCATCTGGTGATTGTGAAGCAGTCCCGCAAACCGGGGGACAACTCGGCGGCAAGTCTAACAGAACTTGCCTACACGTAAGAGATATTTGCGCTGAACTAAGTTTCAGCAATGCCTGCAAATTTCTCACGCAATTTATCTAGAGCGCGTTTGTACCGCATTTTTGTTGCGCTCAAACCCATATGCATGATGTCTGCGATTTCCTGAAACTCCAGCTCTGCGACAAAACGTAGCACCAGAATTTCACGATCGATCGGGTTCACATACACCAACCAGCGATCAAGTCCTCCTTTTTCCTCAGGTTTCGGCGCCTTTTCTTCGGACGCCTCCTCGAGGGGGTCAAGACTCAATGCGTCCATCAAGCGACGCTTTCGCCGTTCCTTGCGATACTGTGTGATGCACTCGTTGTAGGTGATGCTATATAGCCACGTCTTGAACTTCGATTTACCTTCGAAGTTCTTCAGGCCATACAGCACCTTCAACATGACCTCCTGACAGACATCGTCTGCATCGCGATCGTTCCCGAGATATCTTGCACACACGTTAAATAATGTTCGCTGGTAACGCCGCATCAGTTCTTCGTAGGCGCGTGTTACGTGAAACAGCTCGGTATGCGAGCGCGCGACCAACTCCTCATCAGAGAGCTCGCGGGGGTCGTAGCGCATGGATAGCGATTGAGCTTTATTCAAAACAAGTCGGGCCGACAGTCAGGTCAATATCCTCCGCAGCCAGCGTCAGCTGGCATTTTGCGGCGGCATACATTAGCAGGGTTTGCCGGGTTAGCGGCTACTCACATGCTGCTCGAGGAGGATCCGATTGGAAAGAGAGACTAGCTCACCCTCATCGGTCAGCAATGTGGTTTTAACCGTGCCGATCTCTTCGATCTGGCCTTCGACCTCGCCAACACGCACTTGTTGCCCAACCTGATACAGCTCACGCACGTAGATTCCCGCAAGAATCTGGCCGGCTATTTCCCGGCTTCCCAACCCCATGGCCAGCGCTACCGCCAGACCAACGGTTATCAGCACAATCACGATCACGTGGTTCAGCAGGTCGGTCTTGACCTCCAACTGGCTGATCGCCACCGAAATACTGATGATGATCACCAGGCCCTGGGCAATTCGTCCAAGCCCTGAAGCATAGTCCAGCCCCACGCCTTCTGCCGCTCCGCGCACCAGCCCGTTGGCCAGTTGTGCCAGCAAAACACCTACCAGCAACACCAGCGCCGCGCCGAATACCTTCGGCAAATACAGCGCAAGCATATCCAGCGTAGCTGATACTCGCTCAAGTCCAAGGGATTCTGCGGCAGAAACCAGAAAAATAAGCAGAACGAACCAATAGACGATCTTGCCGATCAGGGTCGAGATGGGAACCTGCAATCCAGCGCGGGACATCAGCTTGGTCAGGCCAGTGCCGCCCATCAAGCGGTCCAGGCCCAGTTTGGCGAGCAATTTGGAAAGCAAGGTGTCCAGCAGTTTCGCCACGACAAAACCCAACAGCAGCACAACCAGTGCGCCGAACAGGTTTGGAATGAAGTTCGCAACCTTGGTCCACAACGCAGTCATTGCAGTGACGAGGCTCTGTGTCCAGAGATCAAGTTCCATATTCAATCAGCCTTATCAGCAGTGCGGGCAGCAGGTTTACGAAGACGGGATACCGGCGAGACATGGGCCGATCCGTTATTCAGGGCAATCATCAGTGCGGGCAACCAGCGCCCCAGCAGGCTGAACAAATCACCGGCGCCGACCTGGCGGTTGGCGGTTTTCAGCACACGCCCCAGACACGCATCGTCGTCCCGGGTGGACGGTGAGGCGTTGAGCATGTCGCGCAAAGACTGTTCAAACGGATCGTGCATACGCACCTCTCGTGATGTCTGTGGGAGACGCGGTCAGTTTTGGTCGGGTCACATGCATTCCCTCAGACCCAGCGCAAACGTCGGAATAACCACCATTGCCCCAATGCCACCGAGACCATCATCAGGCAGGCGATCAGAAAGCCGTAAGGGCTGGCAGAGAATGGAATGCCACCGACGTTGATCCCCAAAAGCCCGGCCAGAAAACTCATGGGCAAAAAGATCCCGGTGATGATCCCGAAGCGATACATCGTGCGGTTCATGCGCACGCTCAAGCGACGGTCTTCAGCCTCCAGGACCAGCCCCACCCGCTCCCGGGTCAGTTCCAGTTCCTCGAGGTAGCGGGTCAGGCTGTTGTTCAATTCGTTCCAGTAATCACCGTCGTCCTCGACGAACCAGGGCAACTTGATTCGCGTCAACTGCCCGAAAATATCCCGCTGCGGAGCAAGAAAGCGCTTCAACGCTGCCGCCCGCCGACGAATCTGCAAAACCGCCCCGTGTTCAGGTGTATACCGTTCGTCGGCATCCAGCTTCTCTTCTTCCTCGTCGACCACTTCCGAGAGGCAACTGACCAGATCCTGCACCTTGTTGGTGAGGTACTGCGCCATGCAAAGGATGAGTTCGGAGGCGGTTTTCGGCCCCTTGCCCTCGGACAGTTGCACCAGCAACTCGTCAGTGGCGCGCAACGGACGCAAACGCAGGGAAATGACACGCTGGGCAGAACCGAAGATCCGCACCGACACCATGTCTTCCGGTTCGGCACCGGGGTTCAGATTGACCCCGCGCAAAAACAGCAGCAGTTCGCCGTCCGAAAGCTGTAAAAGTCGCGGACGGGTGTTTTCTTCGAGCAACAGGTCACAGCTGAACTCGCTCAGACCACTGGATTTGCGTAGCCAGGTCCGGGTTTGCGGATGACTGCGATCCCAGTGCAACCACAGGCTTTCATGGGCCTGCAACTGCAAGTCGTCAAGTTCAGTCCGGGCAATCGAACGCGCACCGCCTCTACCGTCCAGCACCAGGGCATGCACCAGCCCCCATTGCGCGTTTTCCTCCTCGAACATCCGCACTCCTCTGGTCTGCAGCCGTTTTTATTCAGGCATTTTCAGCGGACTGGGCGAGATGATCACGCCGTTGTTGTCCGCATAGATGTAATGGCCCGGATGGAAGGTCACGCCGGCGAAGGTCACGGCAACGTTGAGATCGCCGATACCGCGCTTGTCGGTTTTCATCGGGTGACTGGCCAGCGCCTGAACCCCCAGATCGGTTTGCGCGATGACGTCGACGTCGCGGATGCAACCATAGATCACCAGGCCTTCCCAGCCATTGCTGGAGGCTTTCTCGGCGAGCATGTCACCCAGCAGCGCGCGGCGCAGGGAACCGCCGCCATCGACCACCAGAACCTTGCCATTGCCCTTGAGCTCGACTTGCTCCTTGACCAGCGAGTTGTCTTCGAAGCACTTGATGGTCACGATTTCGCCGCCGAAGGAATCACGGCCGCCGAAATTGCTGAACATCGGTTCCAGCACCTGCACCAGTTCCGGATAGGCGTCGCACAGGTCAGGCGTGAGGTAATGGATCATCGAGAAACTCCTGTAAAGAGGAAGACAGCACGAACATCAGTGATGACTCAGTCACGCAAAGTGACCGGAACAGCTCAATGCGTCATATCTTAGCCGCAAGCCGACCGGAGCGAAATGCCCTTGTTAGAGCATCAGGCTCAAACCGCTGCGGCCAAATCCCCTTGCCCACCCAACAAGGGTGTCTGCTGATCCGCCAGCCAGCGGGTCACCAATGGCCAGACTTCGGCCTGGGCAGGTTTGCTGACGAGCATTTCAACGTGACCGAAATTGTCGCCGAAACCCTGATCACGACCCAGATTGATAAATTGCTTGTGCTCGGAACCGAACTGCTCGAACAGTTTGCGGCAAGCCCACGCAGGGTCCTGGTGATCACCGGCTGCACTCACGGCGAGCACCGGCAACCTGACCTCGGCCAAACCGGCCCACCAGTCTTTATCGGCATCGCCAAAGCGCCCGAACAGACCGAACCAACGCATGCTTTCCAGGGCCAGGCCGATCGGCTCGTCCTCCGGGCCGCGCTTGAGCCTTGCTCCGGACAACTGGGCAAAACGCTTGAGAATGAAGCGACTGCTCCACTCCACCGGCGGAATCTTCAATGGCCAGTAGGTGCGACTGACTTGTGTACCGAAAAAAGCCGCCGAGGCCACCACCGGCTCACCGATGTACTCGCCACCCAGCGCTGCGGCCAGTGTAGTACCGCCCAGCGAGTGACCGATCCAGTGCGGCACCTGCCCGCTCTGTTCGCGCACGAACGCGCCAATGGCCGGCAGGTCATAACGTGCGTAGTCGGCGACCCGGTTCTTGCGGTAGTCGTGGTTGCGCTGGGACAGGCCATGGCCGCGCATTTCCGGAATCCAGACGTCGAACCCCAAGCGGGCCAGATAGGCGCCCAACCCCAGGCCCTTGGGAGAGAACCAGAACCGGCGATTGGAAAAGCTGCCGTGCAGCAGGATCACCGGCACGCCACGGGATGACGGCTCATCGGCCATGCCAAGGCGTGTCACAGCCAGTTCGACGGTGAAGTCGGGGCTGTTACCGGGTTTCAAGCGATACACATCTTCGCTCAGATCACCGCGCCGTTCGGCGCTGATCAGGGCGACAGGAAATAGGTTGCTGCTGCTTTGCATAATCTCTTGCACAAAAAAGGGCGGCATCCGGAGGAGCCCGCCCTGCTTGAATCTCTAAAAGACCGCTCCCTGTGGGAGCGAGCCCTGCTCGCGAAGAACTTCAGGACACCACGTTTATCCAGCAAAAACGCGTCATCGTTGACGTCCATCGCGAGCAAGCTCGCTCCTACAAAGGTACGTGAGCGGCCCGTTCACATGGGGTCAAGCCTGCGCTTGGCCCTCTGCCAGGAAGAACCAGGTCTCCAGTACGGAGTCCGGGTTCAACGAAACGCTTTCGATGCCCTGCTCCATCAGCCACTTGGCCAGGTCCGGGTGGTCCGAGGGACCCTGACCGCAGATGCCGATGTACTTGCCGGCCTTGTTGCACGCGGCAATCGCATTGGCCAGCAGCTTCTTGACCGCCGGATTACGCTCGTCGAACAGGTGCGCGATGATACCGGAATCGCGGTCCAGGCCCAGGGTCAGCTGAGTCAGGTCGTTGGAACCGATGGAGAAACCGTCGAAGAACTCGAGGAATTCTTCGGCCAGGATGGCATTGGACGGCAGTTCGCACATCATGATCACGCGCAGGCCGTTTTCGCCACGGGCCAGACCGTTTTCCGCCAGCAGATCCACCACCTGGCTCGCTTCACCCAGGGTACGAACGAACGGCACCATGATTTCGACGTTGGTCAGGCCCATCTCGTTGCGCACGCGCTTGAGGGCGCGGCATTCGAGTTCGAAGCAGTCGCGGAACGATTCGCTGATGTAACGCGAAGCACCGCGGAAGCCCAGCATCGGGTTCTCTTCTTCCGGCTCGTACAGCTTGCCGCCGATCAGGTTGGCGTATTCGTTGGACTTGAAGTCCGACAGACGCACGATGACCTTCTTCGGCCAGAACGCAGCCGCCAGGGTGCTGATGCCTTCGACCAGTTTCTCGACGTAGAAGCCGACCGGGTCGTTGTAGCCGGCGATGCGCTTGTCGACGCTTTCCTTGATGTCCAGCGGCAGACCGTCGTAGTTCAGCAGTGCTTTAGGGTGCACGCCGATCATGCGGTTGATGATGAACTCCAGACGAGCCAGGCCCACGCCAGCGTTCGGCAGCTGGGCGAAGTCGAAGGCGCGGTCCGGGTTGCCGACGTTCATCATGATCTTGAACGGCAGCTCCGGCATGGCATCCACGGAGTTCTTCTTGATGTCGAAGCCCAGTTCGCCTTCGAAGATGAAACCGGTGTCGCCTTCAGCGCAGGAAACGGTCACGCCCTGGCCGTCTTTCAACAGCTGGGTGGCGTTGCCGCAACCGACTACCGCTGGAATACCCAGCTCACGGGCGATGATCGCCGCGTGGCAAGTACGACCGCCACGGTTGGTGACGATGGCGCTGGCGCGTTTCATGACCGGTTCCCAGTCCGGGTCGGTCATGTCGGACACCAGTACGTCGCCTGGCTGGACCTTGTCCATCTCGGACACGTCCTTGATGATGCGGACCTTGCCGGCGCCGATGCGCTGGCCGATGGCGCGACCTTCAACCAGCACGGTACCGGTTTCTTTCAACAGGTAACGTTCCATGACGTTGGCCTGGGTGCGGCTCTTCACGGTTTCCGGACGGGCCTGCACGATGTACAGCTTGCCGTCGTCACCGTCCTTGGCCCACTCGATGTCCATCGGGCACTGGTAGTGCTTCTCGATGATCATCGCCTGCTTGGCCAGCTCGCTGACTTCAGCGTCGGTCAGGCAGAAGCGTGCGCGCTCGGCCTTGTCCACGTCGACGGTCTTGACCGAACGACCGGCCTTGGCCTCGTCGCCGTAGATCATCTTGATGGCCTTGCTGCCCAGGTTGCGGCGCAGGATGGCCGGACGACCGGCAGCCAGCGTGCCCTTGTGGACGTAGAACTCATCCGGGTTCACCGCGCCTTGAACGACGGTTTCACCCAGGCCGTAGGCGCCGGTGATGAACACCACGTCACGGAAGCCCGATTCGGTATCGAGGGTGAACATCACGCCGGCGGTGCCGGTTTCGGAGCGGACCATGCGCTGCACGCCGGCCGACAGGGCAACCAGCTTGTGGTCGAAGCCCTGGTGCACGCGGTAGGAAATGGCGCGGTCGTTGAACAGCGAGGCGAACACCTCTTTGGCGGCGCGAATGACGTTTTCGACACCACGGATGTTCAGGAAGGTTTCCTGCTGACCGGCGAAGGAAGCGTCCGGCAGGTCTTCGGCGGTAGCGGAAGAGCGCACGGCCACGGCCACGTCAGGGTTGCCGGCGGACAGCGTGGCGAACGCGGTACGAATTTCGGCATTCAGTTTTTCAGGGAACTCGGCTTCCATGATCCATTGACGGATCTGGGCACCGGTCTTGGCCAGGGCATTCACGTCATCGACGTCCAGGGCATCGAGTGCGTCGTGAATCTGCTTATTCAGGCCGCTCAGCTCCAGGAAATCACGATAAGCCTGAGCGGTCGTGGCGAAGCCGCCGGGCACCGATACACCGGCACCCGCAAGGTTGCTGATCATCTCGCCCAGGGATGCGTTCTTGCCCCCCACATGCTCAACATCGTGTTTGCCGAGCTTATCGAGGGAAACTACGTACTCTACCAAGGTGATCTCTCCACTAACTGTGTTGGAAAAGCTCAGAAACCGGCTGCTTAAGTGAGCATTTGCCGGCTATATGGCCTGGACCTGGAAAATAAGTGAGAATGCGGGCCATTGGCGGCCGGCAAATCGCGCCTATCATATCCAAGATTCGTTACTAGCTTAAGGCCCAAGGTGCAAATGAAACGATCTGCTTTCTTTATCTCCGATGGTACCGGCATTACCGCCGAAACCCTGGGTCAAAGCCTTCTGGCGCAGTTCGAAAACATTACCTTCAGCAAGGTCACGCGGCCGTACATCGACAACGTGGACAAAGCGCGGGCCATGGTACAACAAATCAACAAAGCCGCCGAAACCGACGGTTTCCGTCCGATTATCTTCGACACCATCGTCAATCAGGACATTCGTGAGATTCTCGCCACCTCGAATGGTTTCATGATCGACATTTTCTCGACGTTCCTGGCACCGCTTGAACAGGAACTGACCGAGCATTCTTCCTACACCGTCGGCAAGTCCCACTCCATCGGCGCCAACACCAATTACATGGAGCGTATCGAGGCCGTTAACTTCGCCCTCGACAACGACGACGGCGCCCGCACGCACTATTACGACAAGGCCGACCTGATACTAGTGGGCGTGTCGCGATGTGGTAAGACGCCGACGTGTCTGTACATGGCAATGCAGTTCGGTATCCGCGCGGCCAACTACCCGCTGACCGAAGACGACATGGAACGCCTGCAACTGCCAAACGCCCTGCGCGCCCACCAGCACAAGCTGTTCGGCCTGACCATCGACCCGGACCGCCTCACCGCGATTCGCAACGAGCGCAAGCCCAACAGCCGCTATTCGAGCTACGCCCAGTGCGAGTTCGAGGTGCGCGAGGTCGAGAACCTGTTCCGCCGCGAAAACATTCCACACATCAACTCCACGCATTTTTCCGTGGAAGAAATCTCCGCGAAGATTCTCGTGGAGAAAGGTGTGGAGCGGCGTTTCAAGTAAAGCTCCCGGGCCTGTTCCGGCCCTATCGCGAGCAGGCTCGCTCTCACACACCGTCGATCCAGTGTGGGAGCGGGCTTGCTCGCGAAGGCGGAGTGTCAGTCGACATCTATATTGCCTGACACACCGCTTTCGTCGGAACGCCGCCCGGAGCAAGCCCGCTCCCACAGGGTTTTGGGTGATCTTAGAAAGAATCCCCCGGCACTCGCACAAACCCTTCCATCAATACCCGCGCACTGCGGCTCATGATCGCCTTGTTCACGGTCCATTCACCATTGACCAGGCTGGCCTCGGCGCCGACGCGCAGGGTGCCGGACGGGTGTCCGAAGCGCACCGCGTTGCGTTCGATGCCACCTGCCGCAAGGTTCACCAGGGTGCCGGAAATCGCTGCAGCCGTACCGATCGCCACGGCCGCCGTGCCCATCATCGCGTGGTGCAACTTGCCCATGGACAACGCACGCACCAGCAGGTCGACATCGCCTGCGGCAATCGCCTTGCCGCTGGACGCCACGTAGTCCGCCGGCTTGGCCACGAAGGCCACTTTCGGTGTGTGCTGACGCTTGGCCGCTTCGTCGATGTTGGCAATCAGGCCCATGCGCAATGCGCCGTAGGCGCGGATAGTCTCGAACATCAGCAAGGCTTTCGGGTCGCCGTTGATCGCGCCCTGCAACTCGGTGCCCTTGTAGCCGATGTCTTCGGCATTGACGAAAATCGTCGGGATGCCGGCGTTGATCATGGTCGCCTTGAAGGTGCCGACGCCGGGCACTTCCAGGTCATCGACCAGGTTGCCGGTGGGGAACATCGAACCGCCGCCGCCCTCTTCTTCCGCTGCCGGATCGAGGAACTCGATCTGCACTTCGGCCGCCGGGAAGGTCACGCCGTCGAGTTCGAAATCGCCGGTCTCCTGCACCTCACCATTGGTGATCGGCACGTGGGCGATGATGGTCTTGCCAATGTTGGCCTGCCACACGCGAACCACGGCTACGCCGTTATGCGGGATACGGCTGGCGTCCACCAGGCCGTTGCTGACCGCGAACGAACCGACCGCCGCCGACAGGTTGCCGCAGTTGCCGCTCCAGTCGACGAAGGGCTTGTCGATGGACACTTGGCCGAACAGGTAATCGACGTCGTGATCGGCCTTGGTGCTTTTCGACAGGATCACGGTTTTGCTGGTGCTGGAGGTCGCACCGCCCATGCCGTCGATTTGTTTGTCGTACGGGTCGGGGCTGCCGATCACGCGCAGCAGCAACGCGTCGCGGGCCGGGCCTGGGACCTGTGCCGCTTCAGGCAGGTCCTTGAGACTGAAGAACACGCCTTTGCTGGTGCCGCCGCGCATGTATGTAGCTGGAATCTTGATTTGAGCTGCGTGAGCCATGGTGCTCGTTACTCCTGATCTGAAAGCAGACACGGGACTTGAAGTCCCGTGTCTGTATTGCGTGCGTTAAACGGCAACCGCCGACTCTTCGAGGAAGTCCTGGGCGAAGCGTTGCAGCACGCCGCCGGCCTCGTAGATCGACACTTCTTCGGCGGTGTCGAGGCGGCAGGTCACCGGCACATCGACGCGCTCACCGTTCTTGCGATGGATCACCAGTGTCAGCTCGGCGCGTGGCGTGCGATCACCGATCACGTCGTAGGTTTCGCTGCCGTCGATGGCCAGGGTGTGACGGTTGGTGCCTGGCTTGAATTCCAGCGGCAACACGCCCATGCCCACCAGGTTGGTGCGGTGAATGCGCTCGAAACCTTCGGCGGCAATCGCCTCCACACCCGCCAGACGCACGCCCTTGGCCGCCCAGTCGCGGGACGAACCCTGACCGTAGTCGGCACCGGCGATGATGATCAGCGGCTGCTTGCGATCCATGTAGGTTTCGATGGCTTCCCACATGCGCATCACTTTGCCTTCCGGCTCGACACGGGCCAGCGAACCCTGCTTGACCTTGCCGTTTTCCAGAACCATTTCGTTGAACAGTTTCGGGTTGGCGAAGGTGGCGCGCTGCGCCGTCAGGTGGTCACCGCGGTGAGTCGCGTAAGAGTTGAAGTCCTCTTCCGGCAGGCCCATTTTCGCCAGGTATTCGCCGGCGGCGCTGTCCATCATGATCGCGTTGGACGGCGACAGGTGATCGGTGGTGATGTTGTCCGGCAGCACTGCCAGCGGACGCATGCCCTTGAGCGGACGAGCACCGGCCAGCGCGCCTTCCCAGTAGGGCGGACGACGGATGTAGGTGCTCATTTCACGCCACTCGTACAGCGGCGCGACTTTCGGGCCGGTGTCTTCGTGGATGGCGAACATCGGGATGTACACCTGGCGGAACTGCTCCGGTTTCACCGACGCCTTGACCACCGCGTCGATTTCTTCGTCGCTCGGCCAGATGTCTTTCAGGCGGATTTCCTTGCCATCCACCACGCCCAGCACGTCTTTTTCGATGTCGAAACGGATGGTGCCGGCAATCGCATAGGCAACCACCAAGGGCGGCGATGCGAGGAACGCTTGCTTGGCGTACGGGTGAATCCGGCCGTCGAAGTTACGGTTGCCGGACAACACCGCAGTGGCGTACAGGTCGCGGTCGATGATCTCTTGCTGGATCACCGGGTCCAGTGCGCCGGACATGCCGTTGCACGTGGTGCAGGCGAAAGCCACGACGCCGAAGCCGAGCTTGTCCAGCTCTTCGGTCAGGCCGGCTTCATCGAGGTACAGGGCCACGGTTTTCGAACCCGGTGCCAGGGACGACTTGACCCAAGGCTTGCGGGTCAGGCCGAGCTTGTTGGCGTTGCGCGCCAGCAGGCCGGCGGCGATCACGTTGCGCGGGTTGCTGGTGTTGGTGCAGCTGGTGATGGCGGCGATGATCACCGCGCCGTCCGGCATTTGCCCCGGCACATCGTCCCACTGACCGGAGATGCCTTTGGCGGCCAGATCCGAAACCGCCACACGGGCGTGCGGGTTGCTCGGGCCGGCCATGTTGCGCACGACCGAGGACAGGTCGAAAGTCAGGCCGCGCTCGTACTGCGCGCCTTTGAGGCTGTCAGCCCACAGGCCGACCTGCTTGGCGTAGTTCTCGACCAACTGCACCTGCTCGTCTTCACGGCCGGTGAGCTTGAGGTAGTCGATGGTCTGCTGGTCGATGTAGAACATCGCCGCGGTGGCGCCGTATTCCGGGGCCATGTTGGAGATGGTTGCGCGGTCGCCGAGGGTCAGCGCGGAGGCGCCTTCGCCGAAGAACTCCAGCCATGCGCCAACGACTTTCTGCTTGCGCAGGAACTCGGTCAGCGCCAGCACCATGTCGGTGGCGGTGATGCCCGGTTGCAGCTTGCCGGTCAGTTCGACGCCAACGCTTTCTGGCAGACGCATCCACGATGCGCGGCCGAGCATCACGCTTTCGGCTTCGAGACCACCGACACCGATGGCGATCACACCCAGCGCATCGACGTGCGGGGTGTGGCTGTCGGTACCGACGCAGGTATCAGGGAAGGCCACACCGTCACGCACCTGGATCACCGGAGACATTTTCTCCAGGTTGATCTGGTGCATGATGCCGTTGCCCGGCGGGATCACGTCGACGTTCTTGAACGCCTTCTTGGTCCAGTTGATGAAGTGGAAGCGGTCTTCGTTGCGACGGTCTTCGATGGCGCGGTTCTTCTCGAACGCGTCCGGATCGAAGCCACCGCGCTCGACGGCCAGGGAGTGGTCGACGATCAGTTGGGTCGGCACCACCGGGTTGACTTGCGCCGGGTCACCGCCTTGCAGGGCGATGGCGTCACGCAGGCCAGCGAGGTCGACCAGCGCGGTCTGGCCGAGAATGTCGTGGCACACCACGCGGGCCGGGAACCACGGGAAATCGAGGTCGCGCTTGCGCTCGATGAATTGCTTCAGGGATTCGGTGAGCGTGGCCGGGTCGCAGCGACGCACAAGGTTTTCCGCCAGCACACGGGAGGTGTACGGCAGGGTGTCGTAGGCGCCAGGCTGGATCGCCTCGACCGCTGCGCGGACATCGAAGTAATCCAGGTGGCTGCCAGGCAGCGGTTTACGGAATTGTGTGTTCATCGTCAGGACTCGGTCACGGTAGTTACAAAAGGTGGGGCCTGGCACCAGACTTGAAGTTCACACCATCCACTGTGGGAGCGAGCTTGCTCGCGATGACTGAGTCACATCCAACATACATGTCGACTGACCCACCGCTATCGCGGGCAAGCCCGCTCCCACAGGGATTTCGGTGAACTTCAATATCAGTGCTTAGCCTCCACCATTCAGCGCTGTTCGATTGGCACGAACTTGCGCTGTTCAACGCCGGTGTATTCGGCGCTTGGACGGATGATGCGGTTGTTGGCGCGTTGTTCGTACACGTGTGCAGCCCAGCCGGTCAGGCGCGAGCAGACGAAGATCGGTGTGAACAACTTGGTCGGGATGCCCATGAAGTGGTACGCCGAGGCATGGTAGAAGTCGGCGTTCGGGAACAGCTTCTTCTGCTCCCACATAGTCTTGTCGATGGCTTCGGAGACCGGGAACAACACCTTGTCGCCCACTTCGTCAGCAAGCTTTTTCGACCAGCCCTTGATCACCTCGTTGCGCGGATCGTTGTCCTTATAGATCGCGTGGCCGAAGCCCATGATCTTGTCCTTGCGCTCGAGCATGCCGAGGGTGCCCTTGATCGCGTCTTCCGGCGACGAGAAACGCTCGATCATTTCCATCGCCGCTTCGTTGGCGCCACCGTGCAGCGGGCCGCGCAACGAGCCGATGGCCGCGGTGATGCACGAATACAGGTCGGACAGGGTCGATGCGCAAACACGTGCGGTGAAGGTCGACGCGTTGAACTCGTGCTCCGCGTAGAGGATCAGCGAAACGTTCATCACCTTGACGTGCAGCTCGCTTGGTTTCTTGCCATGCAGCAGGTGCAGGAAGTGGCCGCCGATGGACTGCTCGTCGCTCACGCAATCGATGCGCTTGCCTTCGTGGCTGAAGCGATACCAGTAAGTCATGATCGCCGGGAATGCAGCCAGCAGGCGATCGGTCTTGTCGTGTTGCTCGGAGAAATTGTTCTCCGGCTCCAGGTTGCCCAGGAACGAGCACCCCGTGCGCATCACGTCCATCGGGTGGGCGTCGGCGGGGATGCGCTCGAGCACTTCTTTCAGCGCTTGCGGCAGGTCACGCAGCTTGCTCAGCTTGGCGATGTAGGCGTTCAGTTGCGCCTTGCTCGGCAGTTCGCCGTACAGCAGCAGGTAGGCAACTTCTTCGAACTGTGCGTCAGCCGCCAGTTCACGTACGTCATAACCACGATAGGTCAGACCGGCACCCGACTGGCCCACGGTGGACAGTGCGGTTTGCCCGGCTACCTGGCCACGGAGCCCGGCGCCACTGAGTACTTTTGCTTCGGCCATTGCTGTCTCCAATTTTTTTGAAATTTTTTGGGGAAACTCATTGCTCTTCTGTGGGAGCGAGCCTGCTCGCGATGGTGGACGGCACACCGCGGGGTATCAGGCTTCCCGCGTCATCGTTGACGTCTATCGCGAGCAGGCTCGCTCCTACAGGTACAGGGTGTTCATTACTTCTTCGCGGCAAACAACGCATCGAGCTTCTGCTCGAAGGTGTGGTAGTCGATGCGATCGTAAAGCTCCATGCGCGTCTGCATGGTGTCGATGACGTTCGCCTGCGTGCCATCGCGGCGCAGTGCGGTGTAGACGTTTTCCGCGGCCTTGTTCATGGCGCGGAAGGCCGACAGCGGGTACAGCACCAGCGACACGTCGACAGCGGCGAGTTGCTCGGTGGTGTACAGCGGGGTCGCGCCGAATTCGGTGATGTTGGCCAGGATCGGCGCTTTCACGCGGCTGGCGAACAGCTTGTACATCTCAAGTTCGGTGATGGCTTCCGGGAAAATCATGTCGGCGCCGGCTTCGATGCAGGCAGCGGCGCGATCCAGGGCAGACTCCAGGCCTTCCACCGCCAGGGCGTCGGTGCGGGCCATGATCACGAAGCTGTCATCGGTACGCGCATCGACGGCGGCCTTGATGCGGTCGACCATTTCCTGCTGGGTCACGATCTCTTTATTAGGACGGTGGCCGCAGCGCTTGGCGCCGACCTGGTCTTCGATATGAATCGCCGCCGCGCCAAACTTGATCATCGACTTGACGGTACGAGCGACGTTGAACGCCGAGGAACCGAAACCGGTGTCCACGTCCACCAGCAATGGCAGATCGCAGACGTCGGTGATACGGCGCACGTCGGTCAGCACGTCATCCAGGCCGGTGATGCCCAGGTCAGGCAAGCCGAGGGAGCCGGCAGCCACCCCGCCACCCGACAGGTAGATCGCCTTGAAACCGGCGCGCTTGGCCAGCAGCGCATGGTTGGCGTTGATTGCGCCGACCACTTGCAGTGGATGTTCGCTGGCGACCGCATCGCGGAAACGCTGGCCTGGTGTGCTCTTGTTCAAACTCATGACTCACCTCGTTTGGCTGTCGGGTTGACGCCGTCCTGGTAATGACGGGCGATATTGCGTTTGGAGGCGCCGATGTGACGGCGCATCAACAACTCGGCCAGCTCACCGTCACGGTCGGCGATGGCATCGAGAATGCGGTGGTGCTCGGCGAACGCCTGGTGCGGGCGATTGGGCGTGGTGGAAAACTGGATGCGGTACATGCGCACCAATTGATAGAGCTCGCCGCAGAGCATTTGGGTCAGCGTGCGGTTGCCGCTGCCCTGGATGATTCGGTAATGGAAGTCGAAATCGCCTTCCTGCTGGTAGTAGCCGCGACCTGCCTGGAATGCCTCGTCACGCTCATGGGTTTCCAGGACCCGACGCAGCTCGTCGATTTCTTCGAGGCTCATGCGCTCGGCGGCTAGGCGACAGGCCATGCCTTCCAGGGATTCGCGGATTTCGTACAGTTCAAGCAGTTCGGCATGATTGAGCGACACCACCCGCGCCCCGACATGCGGCACGCGTACCAGCAGGCGCTGGCCTTCCAGGCGATGGATGGCCTCGCGCAGCGGGCCACGGCTGATGCCGTAGGTACGCGCCAGCTCCGGTTCGGAGATTTTGCTGCCCGGCGCGATCTCGCCTTTGACGATAGCCGCCTGAATACGGCGGAAGACGTTCTCGGAAAGTGTCTCCGTATCGTCTGGCGTAGAAACCGGGGGATCGAGTTGATCCAGCATATTGTCGACACCTTGTGAGCCAATGCCGCAAAAACTAACGAATACCGGGAGCGCAGTCAAAGGTTAAATCGATATTGTCGACAATCTTCTGATAACCGGTTGCACCATAACGAAGCAATCCGCTGGTTCATAGCCACCCGCCAGCGCTGGCGCCATCAAACCACCGTGCTAGAATGCCGCCGCATTTGTTTGTCACATCTGCACTGCCTGTCATAAAAATCTGCCAGGCATACGAGGGAGCTTGCGCAGCGATGCCAGGGCCTTGAATCAAGTCGGACCGCTGCGCACCAGGATTTATGAGACTCAAGCCCTTCCCTGCTTTCCTTTATTTACTTTGCCTGCCCGGGTTCGCCATGGCCGGGGAAAAGACTGTGTATGGCCTCAATGAGTACGCATCGCTCAATGGCATCGACCTGGAAGTGGCGGCCAAACTCGACACCGGAGCGAAAACCGCTTCCCTGAGTGCACGGGACATCAAACGCTTCAAACGCAACGGCGAATCCTGGGTACGGTTTTACCTGGCCATCGACGCCGCCCATTCGCATCCGATCGAACGCCCGTTGGCCCGTGTCAGCAAGATCAAGCGCCGGGCCGGCGACTACGATCCCGAGGAAGGCAAGAAGTACACCGCCCGCCCCGTGATCGAACTGGACATCTGCATGGGCTCGGCCCTGCGCAGCATCGAAGTGAACCTGACCGACCGTAGCGCGTTCCAATATCCGCTCCTGATTGGCTCCGAAGCGCTCAAGCGTTTCGATGCCCTGGTTGACCCCAGCCTTAAATATGCTGCCGGCAAACCCGCCTGCACCACCGACGCTCATACCGCCGAGTAATTCAAATGCGCTCTCTTACCCTTCATCTGAAACTGCTGATCGCCATCCTGGTGGTGCTGGGCATTTCAGTTACGGCCTATCAGATCTTCGTGCTGGGCATCCCGGTGACCGAAGACGCCACTGACGACCTGTGGAACATCGACGCCAAGGTCGAGTTCGTCGCCAGCGCCAAGGATCCGGTCAAGATCCAGATGTTCGTGCCACCGCTGAGCCGCGACTTCGTCAGCCTCAACGAGAGCTTCATCTCCAATAACTACGGCGTGGCCGTGAACCGGGTCGACGGCAACCGCAAGGTCACCTGGTCGGCACGCCGGGCCAAAGGCAATCAGACGCTGTATTACCGCCTGGTGCTGACCATGCGTTATTCCGGCGAGAAGGCCAAGATCAAGGGCCCGACCTTTCGCGACAGCATCACCATCGAAGGCCCGGAAAAAATCGCCGCCGAAGCCCTGCTCGCACCGATTCGCCAGCACTCGGCCGACGTCGAAACCTTCGTCGGCGAAGCCATCAAGCGGGTCAACAACCTCAACGACGACAACGTGAAACTGTTGCTGGCCGGTGATCCATCCACCGCGCACAAGGCGAAAATCGTCGAGCTGCTGCTGTCCATCGCCCACGTGCCGATCGAGAAGGTCCACACCATTCGCCTGGTGGCAGACCAGCCGCAGGTACCGGAACTGTGGCTGCGCAGTTTCAATGGCACCGACTGGCTGTACTTCAACCCGGAAACCGGTGAGCAAGGGCTGCCGACCGACCGCCTGCTGTGGTGGACCGGCGACGAAAACCTGATCACCGTCGATGGCGGCAAGAAGGCCAATGTGACCTTCAGCCTGAACAACAGCGAAATGAACGCCATTCGCCTGGCCAAGCTGACCGACGAAAACACCGACGCCAACTTCCTCGAGTACTCGTTGTACGGCCTGCCGCTGCAAACCCAGCAGACCTTCATGATCATGGTGATGATCCCGATCGGCGTACTGGTGATCCTGATCCTGCGCAACCTGATCGGCATCCAGACCCTGGGCACCTTCACCCCGGTGCTGATCGCCCTGGCCTTCCGCGAAACCCAGCTCGGCTTCGGTATCGTGCTGTTTACCATCATCACGGCGCTGGGGCTGTCGCTGCGCTCCTATCTCGAACACCTGAAACTGCAGATGCTGCCGCGGCTGTCGGTGGTACTGACCTTCGTGGTGGTGCTGATTGCGGCCATCAGCCTGCTCAGCCATAAACTCGGCCTGGAACGCGGCTTGTCGGTGGCGCTGTTCCCGATGGTGATCCTGACGATGACCATCGAACGCCTGTCGATCACCTGGGAAGAGCGCGGCGGTGGCCATGCGATGAAAGTGGCCATCGGCACGCTGTTCGCCGCGTCCCTGGCGCACCTGATCATGAGCGTGCCGGAACTGGTGTACTTCGTGTTCACATTCCCGGCGATCCTGCTGATCCTGGTGGGCTTCATGCTGGCCATGGGTCGTTATCGTGGCTATCGCCTGACCGAACTGGTGCGCTTCAAGGCCTTCCTGAAAAAGGCTGACGCCTGATGTTCGGCTTCTGGAAGACCTGGAAGGCCCTGGAAGCCCGGGGCATCATGGGGATCAATCGGCGCAACGCAGACTACGTGCTCAAGTACAACAAGCGCAGCCTGTACCCGATCGTCGATGACAAGATCATCACCAAGGAGCGCGCCATCGCCGCCGGCATCCATGTGCCCGAGCTCTATGGCGTGATTTCCACCGAGAAGGAAATCGACAATCTCGAAGAGATCATCGGCGCGCGCAATGACTTCGTGATCAAACCGGCCCAGGGCGCTGGCGGCGATGGCATCCTGGTCATCGCCGACCGCTTTGAAGGGCGTTATCGCACGGTGTCCGGCCGGATCATCAGCCATGAAGAAATCGAGCACCAGGTTTCCAGCATCCTGACCGGCCTGTACTCCCTGGGCGGTCACCGCGACCGGGCGCTGATCGAATACCGCGTGATTCCGGACCAGATCTTCAAGAGCATCAGCTACGAAGGCGTGCCGGACATCCGCATCATTGTCTTGATGGGTTACCCGGTGATGGCCATGTTGCGCCTGCCGACGCGCCAGTCCAACGGCAAGGCCAACCTGCACCAAGGCGCCATCGGCGTCGGCGTGGACCTGGCCACCGGCCTGACCCTGCGCGGCACCTGGCTGAACAACATCATCAACAAACACCCGGACACCACCAACGCGGTGGATGGCGTGCAACTGCCCTACTGGGACGGTTTCATGAAACTCGCCGCTGGCTGTTATGAGTTGTGCGGGCTGGGCTACATCGGTGTCGACATGGTCCTGGACCAGGAAAAAGGCCCGCTGATCCTTGAACTCAACGCCCGGCCGGGGCTGAATATCCAGATTGCCAACGACTGCGGGCTGACGTTGCGTACTCATGCGGTGGAAGCACGACTGGAAGACCTGAAGGCTCGTGGCGTCAGCGAAAGCGTCGAAGAGCGCGTGGCGTTCGTTCAGGAGATGTTCGGGCATATTCCCCCGGTTGAGGGTTGATCCAGAACCGAGTTGCCTCTTTCGCGAGCAGGCTGAACTGGCCTAATGATTTTGGACACTTCAATCGGGCGCTATGATGGCGCCCAAATCTGAGGTGTTTGGCTATGC
>NZ_JBWKZB010000006.1:0-171092 GCF_059424105.1 Pseudomonas sp. GW456-E7
ACGATGCATCGCCGATGGTAGTGTGGGGTTTCCCCATGTGAGAGTAGGTCATCGTCAAGATTAAATTCCGAAACCCCTATCTGCGTATGCAGGTAGGGGTTTTGTTTTTTCGCCTCCGTACACCTCAAACGCTGTTCCCTGTAGGAGCGAGCCTGCTCCGGGCGGCGTTCCGACGAAGAACTTCAGGGCACCGCGTTACCCCAGACAACCCGCGTCATCGTTGATGACCTTCGCGAGCGAGCTCGCTCCTACAAATGCTAAAGTCGTCCCTCGAATTTGCATTTTCCAAGGAAGCCTTATGCCGGACGCCACGTCCCTCAGTGCTGGATTCATGGTGGTTCACGGCAATCGCCTGGACGAGTTGCGCAGCCTGGTGGTCAGCTGGATGCGGCGCTACCCGCTGGCTCCCCTGGAGAATGAAATCGCGTTGGTGCAAAGCAATGGCATTGCCCAATGGCTGAAGCTGGCACTGGCGGAAGATGCCGAAGAAGACGACATGGGCGGCTGCGGCATCGCCGCCGCCATCGACGTGCAGTTGCCCGGCAGTTTCATGTGGCAGCTCTATCGCATGGTCCTTGGGCGCGATGAAATTCCGGCCAAGTCCCTGCTCGATAAAGCCCCGCTGACCTGGCGATTGATGCGCCTGCTGCCGCAGTTGATCAACCAGCCACACTTCGAGCCGCTGCAGCGCTTCCTGACCCATGACACCGATCTGCGCAAACGCTACCAATTGGCTGAGCGTCTGGCGGACCTGTTCGACCAGTACCAGGTCTATCGGGCTGACTGGCTTGAAGACTGGGCAGAAGGTCGACATCAGACAAGAAGCGCCAGGGGCGAGGCCAAAGCCCTGACGCCGGCCAATTGCTGGCAGGCAGAGTTATGGCGCGCACTCTTGCTGGATGTCGGAGAGCAAGGCATGGCGCAAAGCCGTGCCGGGGTCCATCAGCGATTCGTCGAGCGCATCAACAACCTCGAAACAGCTCCCCAGGGATTGCCCTCGCGAGTGATCGTTTTCGGGATTTCTTCGCTGCCTGCCCAAGCCCTGGAAGCACTGGCGGGGCTGGCCCGATTCAGCCAGGTCCTGCTGTGCGTACATAACCCGTGTCGCCACCATTGGGCGGACATCGTCGCCGATAAAGACCTGTTGCGTCATCAATACAAGCGTCAGGCCCGCAAGAGCGGCATGCCGGTAGTAATCGATCCGCAAACCCTGCACCAGCATGCTCACCCGCTGCTGGCTGCCTGGGGTAAACAGGGGCGGGACTACATCAACCTGCTCGACAGTTACGACGATCCCAACAGCTATCGCTCGGCATTCCGTGACGGGCGCATCGACCTGTTCAGTGACGGTCAGCCGCTGAATGTGCTCAACCAGTTGCAGGATGACATCCTTGAATTGCGTCCCCTCAACGAGACTCGGGAGCGCTGGCCGGCCATCGATCTGCACACGGACGAATCGATCCGTTTTCACATTGCCCATAGCGCCCAGCGAGAAGTCGAGATACTTCACGATCAACTGCTCGCGCGCTTCAGTGCCGATCCGACATTGCGCCCCCGGGACATCATCGTGATGGTCCCGGACATCGACAGCTACGCCCCGCACATTCGTGCCGTGTTTGGCCAGCTCGACCGTCAGGACCCGCGCTTCATTCCGTTCACGCTGGCTGACCAGGGCCAGCGTGGTCGCGATCCACTGCTGATTGCGGTCGAGCACCTGCTCAAGCTGCCTGACAGCCGTTTCCCCGTCAGTGAAATTCTCGATCTGCTGGACGTCCCGGCACTGCGCGCCCGCTTTGGTGTCGAGGAGCGTGACCTGCCGACGTTGCACCGCTGGATCGAAGGTGCCGGCATTCGCTGGGGCATGAATGCCGAGCAACGTGCCGGACTCGGGCTGCCCAATGAGCTGGAGCAAAACAGCTGGCGTTTCGGCTTGCGACGGATGTTGCTCGGTTATGCCGTTGGCTGCGCCGATGCCTATGAGGGCATCGAACCCTACGACGAAATCGGTGGTCTGGACGCTGCGCTCATAGGTCCGCTGGTGGCTCTGCTGGACGCGCTGGATGTGGCTCACCACGAACTCTCTCAGCCTGCACCGCCGCGGCAATGGGGTTTGCGTTTGCAGGCGTTGGTGCAGTTGTTCTTCCTCGCCAGCAACGAACACGATGACTACTTGCTGGCCCAGCTCGAAGAGCTGCGCGAGACCTGGCTCGAGACCTGCGAGTCCGTCGGCCTGCAGGACGAGTTGCCGCTGACGGTCGTCCGTGAAGCCTGGCTTGCAGGCCTGGATCAGGGCCGTTTGTCCCAACGCTTTCTGGCCGGTGCGGTGAACTTCTGCACCTTGATGCCCATGCGCGCTATCCCGTTCAAGCTGGTCTGCCTGCTGGGCATGAATGACGGCGATTATCCGCGCGCGCAACCGCCGCTGGATTTCGATCTGATGGGCAGTGATTACCGGCCAGGCGATCGCTCCCGACGCGAAGATGACCGTTACCTGCTACTGGAAGCCTTGCTGTCGGCGCGTGATCAGCTCTACATCAGTTGGGTGGGCCGCAGCATCCGCGACAACAGCGAGAGGCCGGCGTCGGTATTGATCGGCCAGTTGCGTGACCACTTGGCCAGCGGTTGGCGACTGGCACAGAGTAGCGAGGATCTGCTTGAAGCCATGACCCGGGAACACCCCTTGCAACCTTTCAGCGCCCGCTACTTTCACGAAGGGGATGAGTCGTTCAGCTACGCCACCGAATGGCAGGTCCTTCATCAAGCGGCAGAGCAACAGGCGAGCGCCGAAGTGCTCGAGCCTCACGTTCAGGACGAACCCCTCAGCCTCGGTCAACTGCAGGATTTCCTGCGCAATCCGGTACGGCACTTTTTCAGCCAGCGACTGAAAGTCTTCTTCGAGGCGGCTGAAGTGCCGTTGGCCGATGAAGAGCCTTTTGTCCTGGATGCGTTGCAGCGTTACAGCCTCAGCGACCGTTTGCTCGAAGCGGCACTGGCAGATCCGGAACATACCGGACAGGCACTGGAGGATCAGGCCAAACGCCTGCAAAACAGCGGGCTGCTGCCCATCGCCGGTTTCGGTGAGTGCCTGCAACGTGAATTGATCGAACCATTGCCCGACTTGCTGCAACGCCACCAACAGCTCCTGGCTTTGTGGCCGACACCCCTCAGCAGTGCGTTGCCCGTCAATCTTGAACTGCAAGGCCTGCACATCGAGGGCTGGCTCAGCGGCCTGCATCAGCGTGCTGATGGTGGTTTGCTGTCTGTCACGACGATCCCCAACAGTATCGGCTCGATCAAATCGCGCAAATGGCATCGACTGACGCGCCCGTGGCTCACGCATCTGGTGGCCTGCGCCAGTGGCATGGCGTTGACCACCGCATTGGTGGCCAGCGACGACAGCCTGTTGCTCGCACCGATGGACGAGTCCACGGCGCGGAAAATTCTCGGCGATCTGCTGATGGCCTGGCAGTCGGGTATGCGCCAGCCTCTGCCGATCGCGGTCAAGACAGCCTTTGCTTGGCTTGGGCAAACCGACCCGGTCAAAGCCGCGGCCGCTGCGCGCAAGGCCTATGAAGGCGACGGACAGACGACGGACGGAGAGCGACGCGAAAGTCCGGCACTCGCACGCCAGTTCGCCGATTACGATGCCCTGAGCGCCGATGAAACCTTCCCCGACTGGTGTGATGCGCTCTATCGCCCGCTGCTTGAAGCACCCTGGCGTTCACTGTCCAGCGAGGAGTCGCGTTGATGAGTACAAAGACACCGCTGGCCCTGGCGTTTCCGCTGCGTGGCAGTCAACTGATCGAAGCCAGCGCCGGGACCGGCAAGACTTTCACCATTTCCGCGTTGTACCTGCGCCTGGTGCTTGGCAATGGCGGCGAAGACAGTGGCTTCGGACGTGAGCTCTTGCCGCCGCAAATCCTCGTCGTGACCTTTACCGACGCCGCCACCAAAGAGTTGCGCGAACGCATTCGCACGCGGCTCGCCGAGGCCGCACGCTTTTTCCGCGATGAAACGCCGGCCCCCGACAGCCTGATTGCCGAGCTGCGTGACCAGTACTTGCCCGAGCAATGGCCCGGGTGCGCAAACCGCCTGGATATCGCCGCCCAATGGATGGACGAGGCAGCGGTGTCGACTATCCACAGTTGGTGCCAGCGCATGTTGCGCGAGCACGCCTTCGACAGCGGCAGCCTGTTTACCCAGACCCTGGAAACCGACCACAGCGACTTGCTGGGGGAAGTCCTGCGCGATTACTGGCGGCTGTTCTGCTACCCGATGCAAGGTGATGCGCTGAATTGGGTGCGCAGCAATTGGGGCGGTCCGGCGGCGCTGCTGCCGCGGATTCGTGCGCTGTTCGCCAGTGAGCGCGATTCGCTTCAAGGGAAAGAGCCCGCCGAGGTGATTTCGCAATGCTTGCAGGAGCGACGGGCGGCACTGATCGAACTGAAAAAGCCCTGGCTGCAGTGGGCGGACGAGTTGCTTGCAATCTGTCACCAGGGCGTTGCCAGCAAGGCTGTCGACGGTCGCAAGATGCAGGCACGCTATTTCGAACCCTGGTTCGAAAAAATCAAAGCCTGGGCCGAGGATGAATCCCTTGAGCAACTGGATATCGGCACCGGTTTCACGCGACTGACCCCTGATGGCATGGCCGAAGCCTGGAAGGGCGAAGCGCCTCGACATCCGGGGCTCGATGCCATGGCCGGTCTCAAGGCCTGTCTCGACGGGTTGCCAACGCCCGATGCCGCCGTACTGCAACATGCCGCCCGCTGGGTCGGGGCGCGATTCGAGGAAGAGAAACGCCGTCGTGCGGAAATGGGTTTCGACGACATGTTGCTGCGCCTGGATGCGGCCTTGCAGTCCGATGGCGGCGAGCGCCTGGCCACCCTGATTCGTGAACAGTTTCCGGTCGCCCTGATCGATGAGTTCCAGGACACCGACCCGGTGCAATACCGGATCTTCGAGAGCATTTACCGGATTGAGGAGAACAGCCCCGAGTGCGGCCTGTTCCTGATCGGCGACCCGAAACAGGCGATCTACGCGTTTCGCGGTGCCGACATCCATACCTACCTGCGCGCCCGTCAGGCCACTACCGGCCGCCTGCACACCCTGGGCACCAACTTCCGCTCAAGCCATGGCATGGTCAACGCGGTGAACCATGTGTTCGAGCGTGCCGAAGCCCGGGAGTCGGGACGGGGCGCATTCCTCTTTCGGGAACCGAATGGCAATAACCCGGTTCCGTTCATGCCGGTGGCCTCCCAGGGCCGCAAAGAAGTCCTGCATATCAATAATCAGCCTGTTCCGGCCTTGAACATCTGGCACTTGTCGGCCGAACAACCGTTGTCCGGCGCGGTGTACCGGCAACATCTGGCGGCGGCCTGCGCCAGTGAAATCACGGCATTGCTCAATGGCGGGCAGCAGGGGCAAGCGGGGTTCACCCAGGACGGCAAAGCCTTCAGAGGCCTGCTGCCGGCGGACATCGCCATCCTGGTACGCGATGGCAAGGAAGCGCAGGCGGTGCGTGGCGAAATGGCTGCGCGGGGCGTGCGCAGTGTTTACCTGTCGGATAAGGACTCGGTGTTCGCCGCCCAGGAGGCGCACGACGTGCTGACCTGGCTCAAGGCCTGCGCCGAGCCGGATGTCGAACGCCCGCTACGGGCCGCGTTGGCCAGCATCACCTTGAACCTTTCGTTGACCGAGCTGGAGCGGCTGAATCAGGACGAGTTGGCCTGGGAGTCCCGGGTCATGCAGTTCCGTGGCTATCGCGAAGTCTGGCGCAAGCAGGGTGTACTGCCGATGCTGCGCCGTTTGCTGCACGACTTCCGCCTGCCCCAGGCGTTGATCGCACGCAGTGACGGCGAGCGGGTCTTGACGAACCTCCTGCACCTGTCCGAATTGCTGCAACAGGCAGCCGCCGAACTCGATGGCGAACAAGCGCTGATCCGGCATTTGTCCGAGCATCTGGCGTTGTCCGGTCAGGCAGGCGAGGAGCAGATCCTGCGTCTGGAAAGTGATGAGCAACTGGTCAAGGTCGTGACCATCCACAAGTCCAAAGGCCTTGAATACCCCTTGGTGTTCCTGCCGTTCATTTGCTCGGCGAAGCCCGTGGACGGCAGTCGCCTGCCGTTGCACTACCACGATGAATCAGGCAATGCCCAGGTCACTTTGAAGCCAACGGCAGAATTGATTGCCCTGGCCGACGATGAGCGTCTGGCCGAGGATCTGCGCTTGCTCTATGTCGCCCTGACCCGGGCGCAACACGCCTGCTGGCTGGGGGTGGCTGACCTCAAGCGCGGCAACAACAATGGTTCGGTGCTGCATCTGTCGGCGCTGGGTTATCTGTTGGGGGGTGGTGCGCCATTGGCCGACTCCCCGGCGTTGCAGCAGTGGTTGCGCGACCTGCAACAGGACTGCCCGGCGCTGGCGTATGCCCAGATGCCTGATGCGACAATAGAGCATTACCAGCCACCGCAAAACGACGCGGCGCTGCTGGCTCCGCTGATCCCGAAACGCAAGGCCAGTGAAAACTGGTGGATCGCCTCTTACAGCGCATTGCGCATTGGCGACACCCTGAGTGTCGGCACGGACGAGGCGCCGGAGAGTCCGCAGGCGCAAAAACTGTTCGATGACGAACGTCTCGACCCGCAGGCTCCCAGGGAAGTGGTGGCCAGTGGCGGCGATATCCATCGCTTCCCGCGCGGCCCGAACCCCGGCACCTTCCTCCATGGTCTGCTCGAATGGGCGGGGGGCGAGGGGTTTGCCGCGGCACCCCAGGAGGTGATCGACGCCATTGCCCGTCGCTGCAATCGCCGAGGCTGGGAGGGCTGGATCACCACGCTGAGTGACTGGCTGCAGCATCTGCTCAAGTCGCCGTTGCAACTGGGTGCCGATCAGGCGCCGGTGATATTCGGGCAGTTGACGCAATACCAGGTCGAGATGGAATTCTGGTTCGCCAGCCACAAGGTCGATGTGCTCAAGCTCGATGCGCTGGTGTGTCAGTACACTCATGACGGTGTGGCCCGGGTGGCCGCCGAACCGGTGCTGCTCAACGGCATGTTCAAGGGCTTCATCGACCTGACGTTCGAGCACAACGGCCGCTATTACGTTGCCGACTACAAATCCAACTGGCTTGGCGCCGATGATGCGGCCTACACCTTGCCGGCCATGGAGCAGTCGATTCTCGACAACCGCTATGACCTGCAATACGTGTTGTACCTGTTGGCCCTGCATCGCCAGCTCAAGGCGCGGCTCGCCGATTACGACTACGACCGGCATGTCGGCGGTGCGTTGTACCTGTTTTTGCGGGGTACGCGTGCGACCAGCCAGGGGGTGTTTTTCACCCGTCCGCCAAGAGAACTGATCGAGCGTCTGGACAGGCTGTTCCAGGGCAAGCCAGAGCCCAAGGCCGAGCCCGCCTGGGAACAAGGAGTACTGTTATGAATCGCTCATTCGCCGATTTGCTGCCCACCTCGCTGGCAGTCGAAAGCCAGGCCGAACTCGCGCCGCTGAGTCGTGCCGACGACTTGCTGTTGCTGCTCACGCGTTGGGTCGAACGTGGCTGGCTGCGCGCACTGGACAAAGCCTTTGTGGCGTTTCTGCATGAGCTGGCGCCGGAGGATGATCCGTTGGTCTTGCTGGCTGCCGCGCTGACCAGCCACCAGCTGGGTCACGGGCATGTCTGCCTCGACCTGTTCGAGACGCTGAAAGAACCGGACTTCGCCCTGTCATTACCGCCCGAAGGTGACGTACAAGGCGGCGCCATGCTGTTGCCGTCGCAATTGCTCGGAGCGCTGGACGGTGCTCATTGGTGCAAGGTGCTGGCCGTCAGCAACCTGGTCGCCCTGGCCGCTGACAGCCGTGACAACGTGCGTGACCGGCCTTTGGTGTTATCGGGCAAACGCCTGTACCTGCGCCGCTATTGGGCCTACGAGCGGCGGATCGACCTTTCGCTGCGCGAGCGCCTGACGGAGCACGAGTCCACGCCGAACGACCTGCTCCAGCGCCTCACCGGTTTGTTTGGGCCTGCCCGGCCGGGTGAAGTGATTGACTGGCAAAAGCTGGCCTGCGCCCTGGCGACCCGCAGTGCCTTCAGCATCGTGACGGGGGGGCCGGGAACCGGCAAGACCACCACCGTCGTGCGCTTGCTGGCGTTGCTCCAGGCGCCGGCGGTCGAGGCCGGCATGCCTTTGCGCATCCGCCTCGCCGCACCGACCGGCAAGGCCGCGGCGCGTCTGACAGAGTCCATCAGCCAGCAAGTCCGGACCTTGAAAGTCAGCGAAGCCATACGCGAGAAGATCCCGTCCGATGTCACCACCGTTCACCGTCTGCTGGGCAGTCGGCCCGGGACACGTCATTTCCGGCACCACGCGGGCAATCGCCTGCCGCTGGATGTGCTGGTGGTGGACGAGGCCTCGATGATCGACCTGGAAATGATGGCCAATCTGCTCGACGCCTTGCCGGCCCATGCGCGCCTCGTGCTGTTGGGGGACAAGGACCAGTTGGCTTCGGTAGAAGCCGGTGCGGTACTGGGGGATCTGTGTCGTGACGCGGAGGCTGGCTGGTACAGCCCGCAGACACGCCAGTGGCTGGAAGCCGTCAGTGGCGAAAGCTTGCAGGCCGGTGGATTGCAGGAGGATACGCAGGGCGCGCATCCACTGGCCCAACAGGTGGTGATGTTGCGCCATTCCCGGCGATTCGGTGAGGGCAGCGGTATTGGTCAGCTCGCTCGTTGGGTCAACCAGCAGCAACCGGAAGAAGCCCGCAAGTTGTTGTCTGCGCGAAGCCATGACGATGTGTATGGCTTGTCCCTCAAGGGCGAGCAGGACCGGGCGCTGGAGCGGTTGCTGCTCGAAGGCCATGGTGAGGGCCCGCAAGGTTATCGGCATTACCTGACCTTACTGCGCAAACAGCGGCCGCCACTCGACAGCCCGCTGGAAGATTCACGCTGGACAGACTGGGCCCGAGAGGTGTTGCAAGCCTTCGACGCGTTCCAGCTGTTATGCGCCGTGCGCAAGGGGCCGTGGGGCGTGGAGGGCTTGAACCAGCGAGTGACGGAGGCGTTGCTCAGGGCACGCCTGATCGACAGCGATCAGCAGTGGTATGAAGGTCGCCCTGTGCTGATGACCCGCAACGATTACGGGCTGGGTTTGATGAATGGCGATATCGGCATCGCTCTCAAACTCCCGGAGCAGGAGGGCCACGGAAAACAGGTTTTGCGTGTGGCGTTCCCACGAAATGACGGTCAGGGCGGCGTGCGATTTGTCCTGCCAAGCCGCCTGAATGATGTCGAAACTGTATACGCCATGACCGTGCATAAATCCCAGGGCTCGGAGTTCGCGCACACCGCGTTGATTCTTCCCGACGCCTTGAATCCGGTCCTCACCAAGGAATTGATCTACACCGGGATTACCCGGGCCAAGGACTGGTTCACCCTGATCGAATCGCGGGCAGGCGTGTTTGAAGAAGCGGTGAAACGCCGGGTCAAGCGCTTGAGCGGGCTGATGCTGGAGCTGAAGGACGGCAGCGAGCCGACAGACTGAAAGGTCGGTGAGCGATTGTAGGAAATTGTCCGAAGCAGCGTAGTACGTGGCCTCGCTGGCATTTCCTCGCTGTGCTATCGTTGCGGCATCATTTCGCTTCGGTCCAAGAGTATCCCTGCATGAAGGTGGCTGTCAGGACGACAGAGCGCGTCGTTGGCTGTAAGAAAGCGCTGCTTGCCATCCTTCTTTGTCTGCTGGCCAGCGTCGCTTTCGCTCAATCGCAGCCCCCGGTGGGCATGGCCGACCAACGCGCCAAAGCGGTTACCCAGGTGGTCCTCGGAATCCTCAGCTATGCCCGCTGGCCCGTTGAGCCTTTGCTGCTGCGCCTGTGTCTGGTCGGCCCTACCGAATACACCGACGACCTGGTCAAAGGCACGACCCAGGCGACCGGTCGACCTGTCGCGGTGCAACGCTTGCTGGCCGACAACCCCGCGATTGTCAGTGACTGCGATGCGGTTTACATCGGCAAGCTGACTGGCGAAGAACGCAGCCGATTGTTTGCCGCGTTGATCGGGCATCCGGTGCTGAGCATTAGCGAGAGTGACGAGCAGTGCTCGGTCGGCAGCCTGTTTTGCTTGCGGGTCAGCGACGAGCAGGTGTCGTTCGAGGTCAATCTCGACTCCGTCGCTCGCAGCGGTGTACGCATCCATCCGAGCGTGCTGCAACTTTCCCGCCGCAAGCCGGCGGCGCCATGAAGCTACTGACTCCGGGCAGTCGCCCGACTTTGCATTCGGTCATCGGTCGCGGCAACTTGCTCGTCGCGCTGGTGGGCGTCGCCATGGCCAGTGTTTCGCTGACGTTGCTCGGCGTGCTGGCCTTGCGTGTGTACGCGGATCACAACCTGCACCTGATCGCACGCTCGATCACCTACACCGTGGAAGCCGCGGTGGTGTTCAACGACAAGCCTGCTGCCACCGAGGCGCTGGCGTTGATTGTGTCCACCGAAGAAGTGGCCGACGCCCAGGTGTTCGACCAGCGGGGGCAGTTGCTGGCCCGTTGGCAACGACCGGAAACCGACTGGGTATCTGATCTCGAACGGCACATCGCCAAAGCGTTTCTCGAAGAACCGATGAGCATGCCGATCCTCCATCAAGGACGGGAAGTCGGCAGCATCAGGCTCACCGGGCACGGCGGCAACCTGATGCGCTTTTTGCTCAGCGGCCTGGTGGGCATCCTCTTGTGCACGGCAGTGAGTGCCTGGGTTGCGCTCTTTCTGGCGCGCCGACAACTTCGCGGGATCATCAAGCCCCTGCGCAACCTGGCCACCGTCGCCCACGCCGCGCGCAGTGAACGGGCCTTCGACAAGCGCGTGCCGCCCGCCGACATTGCCGAGCTCGATGATTTCGGCAACGACTTCAATGCCCTGCTCGATGAGCTCGAAGCCTGGCAATCGCACCTGCAAAGCGAAAACGAATCCCTGGCGCATCAGGCCAGTCACGACAGCCTCACCGGATTGCCCAACCGGGCATTTTTCGAAGGTCGCCTGATGCGCGCGCTGCGCAACGCCAACAAGCTCGGCGAGCGAGTGGCGGTGTTGTTTCTCGACAGCGATCGCTTCAAGGAAATCAACGACAGTTTCGGCCATGCGGCGGGGGATGCGGTGTTGGTGGCCGTGGCCAACCGGGTTCGCGCGCAACTGCGGGAAGGGGACCTGGTGGCGCGCGTGGGTGGCGATGAGTTTGCCGTGCTGCTGACACCGCTGCACAAGACCGCAGACGCCGAACGAATTGCCGACAAGATTCTGGCCAGCATGGACATGCCGATTCCATTGCCGGGCAGTACCCAGGTGTTGACCTCACTCAGTATCGGCGTCGCGGTGTACCCGGATCATGGCGCAACGCCGGGTGCCCTGCTCAACGCCGCCGATGGTGCGATGTACCAGGCCAAGCGCCTGTCCCGAGGCGCACAGTACACGGCAGGGTCGGAGCACCCTGCCGCCGATGTTCAAAACAGGAGCTGAATTCCGTGTTCACTTTCAACCCGCGTTCCCTGCGTTTTTTCACCATGACCCTGCTCGTGGCCTTGCTGAGCCTGACCGGTTGCCAGACCGCCCCGCCAAAAGGCCTGACCCCGGCGCAGATCGCCGTGCTGAAACAGCAGGGTTTCGAGCTGACCGACGATGGCTGGGCCTTCGGGTTGTCCGGCAAGGTGTTGTTCGGCAGCGACGATGACAGCCTGAACCAGCAGAGCACCGAGATCGTCGAGCGCATCGGCAAGGCACTGCTCGGTGTAGGGATCGAGCGAGTGCGGGTCGATGGTCACACCGATGCATCGGGCAAAGAGGCCTACAACGAGCAACTGTCCGTGCGCCGGGCGAAAAGCGTGGCCAGGGTGCTCAACACGGTCGGCATGAAGCCGGAAAATATCCAGTTGCGCGGCCTGGGCAGCAGCGTACCGGTGGCCACCAACAGCACCTCCAGTGGCCGCACGGAGAATCGCCGGGTCGCCATCGTCGTCAGCTCCGACTGATCGGCGAGCGGCTCTTGGTGAGCTGGATAGGCGGACTCGCCAGCCTCCCTCATGCAAGCCAAGGGCGTCCCTGGCGTTCACGTTCAAGCTGTACCCACTGTGGCCGCAACGGCTACAGCCTGGTGTGGACACGAAAAGATTGCACACAGGCTGTTTATTGCTTGTAGGGCGTAAGAGCTACCCCTTATAAGAGCAACTTTTCACTCTCGAAATAAAGGGGTACAAGCATGAGCGACGCCTGGAACGAAGGGTATTTTACGGACGAGGGCTACACCTACAGCTACAGCCGGGAAATCAATCCAGTCTTCCAGCGCTATTGTTTGTTGTTGCGCGGTTTTTCCAGTCTTGAGACGACCGACGGCCATCACTGCGAATTGGGATTTGGTCAGGGTGTCTCGATCAATATCCATGCCGCCGCCAACCCAGGGGCCTACCTAGGCACGGATTTCCACCCGGGCCAGGCAGCCCATGCCAATGCACTGGCGACTGCCTGGAACAGCGATGCGCGACTGTATGACGACAGCTTCGAGCAGCTGCTCGCCCGCGACGACTTGCCACAATTCGACAGCATCAGCCTGCATGGCATCTGGACCTGGGTCAGCCGCGACAACCAGAAACTGATCGTCGAGTTCGCCCGTCGTCACCTCAAGCCCGGTGGCCTGCTGTACATCAGCTACAACTGCTTCCCCGGCTGGTCGCCGTCGGCGCCCTTGCGTCATCTGTTCAGGCTGCACGACCGCTTCGCCACGCACACCTCCGTTCGCCCGGACCAGCGTATCGAGGCCGCACTGCAATTCTCCGAAACGCTGCTGGCGGCCAATCCCAACTACGCCAGCGCGGTACCGAACCTGGACGACAAGCTCCAGGGCATCAAAGGCCAGGATCGTCAGTACGTCGCCCATGAATACTTCAACCGCGACTGGAACTGCATGTATTTCACCGACGTGGTCGATGCCCTGGCCCCTGCCAAACTCGACTACGCCACGACGGCCGTCCCGCTGGACTCGGTGGACCCGCTCAACTTGAGCGCAGAAGGCATGGACTTCCTGGAAGGAATCGAGCACCCGGTCATGCGTGAACAAGCGCGCGACTACTTCGTCAACCAGCAATTCCGTCGAGATCTGTACGTGCGCGGCGCCAGCCGACTGTCTGCCGCTGAACAGCGCCAGGGTATGTACAACACGCGTTTTGTCCTGCTGCAGGCGGCAGAAAGCCTATCTGACACCGTCAGGGGGCCTGCCGGCGAAGCGACGCTGCAGGCAGAGGTCTATGGCCCTGTACTCGAAGCGCTGACGGCCAACGCCTATGCACCGAAAACGTTGCGCCAGTTGGCCGTGGCCGTGCCCTCGATGCCTTATGACGATCTGGTGCAGGCCATCACCGTATTGATCGGGATGGGCGCTGCAGCACCGTGCCAGAGCGAAGTGGCCGAGAAACTGGTGCAGGCGCGCTGCAACACCCTCAATCTGCAGCTTTGCAAACGTGCGTTGCTCAGCAACAAAATCCAGGTCCTGGCCAGTCCGGTAACGGGCGGCGGCGTGCCGGTCAGCCGCTTCCAGCTGCTGTTCCTGATATCCATCAAGCAAGGCAGAAAACATCCGGCTGAATGGGCACAGCTGGCGTGGGGCGTTCTCGCTGAACAAGGCGAAGTCCTCATCAAGGACAATCAGCCGCTGACCACGGCTGAAGAGAATATCGCCGAACTGACTGAACAGGCCGAAGCGTTTGCCGAGCAATCGCTGGTGGTTCTCAAGGCGTTGAACATCATTTGACCGACAGAGGGGGGTGCAGGCACCCCCCATCATGGGAACCCTCGCGTGGGCTTTAACCTGCTGACCTCATTACGGTGCCGCTACCTGATTCCTTCAGATTTTCAGTCGGCAAACAACATCTCCCGGCTTTCGCCCATCAACAGGCCCTGATTCTGCTCGGTGACCTCCCGGATGTAATCCCACAACAGGGTGATCCGCTTGAGCTTGCGCAGGTCTTCGCGGCAGTACATCCAGAACTGTCGGGTGATGTTGATTTCCTGCGGCAACACCGGCAGCAGGCGCGGGTCTTGCGTGGCGAGGAAGCACGGCAGGATCGCCAGTGAGCGCCCCTGCTGCGCCGCCACGAACTGCGCGATCACGCTGGTGCTGCGCAGGTTGGCGCTGGCACCGGGCAGTACATTGGCCAGGTACAACAGCTCCGAGCTGAACGCCAGGTCGTCGACGTAACTGATAAACGAATGTTTCGCCAGGTCTGCCGGGCGGCGGATGGCCGGGTGGTTGTCGAGATAATCCTGGGTCGCGTACAGCTGCAACCGGTAGTCGCACAGTTTGCAGCAGACGTACGGGCCATGCTCCGGACGCTCCAGGGCGATGACGATGTCGGCCTCGCGCTTGGACAGGCTGATGAAGTGCGGCAGCGGCAGGATGTCCACCGAGATCGCCGGGTAGGTGTCGACGAAGTGGCTCAACTGCGGCGTGATGAAAAAGCTGCCGAAGCCTTCGGTGCAGCCCATGCGCACATGACCGGACAGCGCCACGCCGGACCCGGAAACCTGCTCGCACGCCATGTGCAAGGTGCTTTCGATCGATTCGGCATACCCCATCAACCGCTGGCCTTCGGCGGTCAGGACAAAGCCGTTGGTCCGGGACTTCTCGAACAGCAAGGTGCCCAGCGCCGTTTCCAGCGAACTGATGCGCCGCGACACCGTGGTGTAGTCCACCGCCAGGCGCTTGGCCGCGGTGCTGGCCTTGCGGGTGCGGGCGACCTCGAGGAAAAACTTGAGGTCATCCCAGTTCAACGAGCCGAGGGAGGTGATGTTTTTTTGCATGTTGGACCGGTTTTTATGTGCGTTCTTATCAGAAGTTTGCACATCTATACTCCAAAAACAGTCCGAGAACCAATTCGCGACACACAGCTCATCTCAAGGCGACTTTCTCGCCTTGGCTCCCAAGATAACAACAAAGATTCGGAGACCCACATGAACGTATCGCTCACGCCTAACGAAACCACCGTGCAAAAGGTCAAACTGTTGATCGACGGCGAGTGGGTCGAATCCAAGACCACCGAATGGCACGACATCATCAACCCGGCGACCCAGCAAGTGCTGGCCAAAGTTCCGTTTGCCACCGCCGAAGAAGTCGATGCCGCCATCAGCGCCGCTCATCGTGCGTTCCAGACCTGGAAGCTGACCCCCATCGGCGCGCGGATGCGCATCATGCTCAAGCTCCAGGCGCTGATTCGCGAACACTCCAAGCGCATCGCCGCGGTCCTGAGCGCCGAGCAAGGCAAGACCATTGCCGACGCCGAAGGCGATATTTTCCGTGGCCTGGAAGTGGTCGAGCACGCCTGCTCCATCGGCAGCCTGCAAATGGGCGAGTTCGCTGAAAACGTCGCCGGTGGCGTCGACACCTACACCCTGCGCCAGCCGATCGGCGTGTGCGCGGGCATTACCCCGTTCAACTTCCCGGCGATGATTCCGCTGTGGATGTTCCCGATGGCCATCGCCTGCGGTAACACCTTCGTGCTCAAGCCGTCGGAACAGGACCCGATGTCGACCATGCTCCTGGTGGAGCTGGCGATCGAGGCGGGCATTCCGGCCGGCGTGCTCAACGTCGTGCATGGCGGCAAGGACGTGGTGGACGGACTCTGCACCCACAAGGACATCAAGGCGGTTTCCTTCGTCGGTTCGACCGCCGTCGGTACTCATGTCTATGACCTGGCCGGTAAACACGGCAAGCGCGTGCAATCGATGATGGGCGCCAAGAACCACGCCGTGGTGCTGCCGGACGCCAATCGCGAACAGGCGCTGAATGCGCTGGTGGGTGCCGGCTTCGGTGCTGCCGGTCAACGCTGCATGGCCACTTCTGTGGTGGTGCTGGTGGGTGCGGCCAAGCAATGGCTGCCGGACCTCAAGGCGCTGGCGCAGAAGCTCAAGGTCAATGCCGGCAGCGAGCCGGGCACTGATGTCGGTCCGGTGATCTCGAAAAAAGCCAAGGCGCGGATTCTCGACCTGATCGAAAGCGGCATCAAGGAAGGCGCCAAACTGGAACTGGACGGTCGCGAGATCTCGGTTCCGGGTTACGAGAAGGGCAACTTTGTCGGCCCGACCCTGTTCTCCGGCGTGACCACCGACATGCAGATCTACACCCAGGAAATCTTCGGCCCGGTGCTGGTGGTGCTGGAAGTCGCCACCCTCGACGAGGCCATCGCCCTGGTCAACGCCAACCCGTTTGGCAACGGCACGGGCCTGTTCACCCAGAGCGGTGCGGCGGCACGTAAATTCCAGAACGAGATCGACGTCGGCCAGGTCGGCATCAACATCCCGATTCCGGTACCGGTCCCATTCTTCAGCTTCACCGGTTCGCGCGGCTCCAAGCTCGGCGACCTCGGTCCGTACGGCAAGCAAGTGGTGCAGTTCTACACTCAGACCAAGACCGTCACCAGTCGCTGGTTCGATGACAACAGCGTCAACGACGGTGTGAACACCACGATCAACCTGCGATAAGGAGCCGGATATGAAAATCGCTTTTATCGGTCTGGGCAACATGGGCGCGCCGATGGCGCGCAACCTGATCAAGGCCGGCCATGCGCTGCGCCTGGTGGACCTGAACAAGGCTGTGCTGGCGGAGCTGGAGCAGTTGGGCGGCAGTATCAGCCCTTCGGCCCGTGAAGCGGCAGAGGGCGCCGAACTGGTGATCACCATGCTGCCTGCCGCGGTGCATGTGCGCAGTGTGTGGCTGGGTGAAGACGGTGTGCTCGCCGGTATCGGCAAAGGCGTGCCGGCCGTCGATTGCAGCACCATCGATCCGCAGACCGCGCGGGACGTGGCCGCCGCCGCTGCCAAACAGGGCGTGACCATGGCCGATGCGCCGGTCTCTGGCGGTACTGGTGGTGCAGCCGCCGGGACCCTGACCTTCATGGTCGGCGCCACGCCTGAACTGTTCGCCACCCTGCAACCGGTACTGGCGCAGATGGGCCGCAACATCGTCCATTGTGGTGAGGTCGGCACCGGGCAAATCGCTAAAATCTGCAACAACCTGCTGCTGGGGATTTCCATGGTCGGCGTCAGCGAAGCCATGGCCCTGGGTGATGCCCTGGGCATCGACACCAAGGTGCTGGCGGGCATCATCAACAGTTCCACAGGGCGTTGCTGGAGTTCGGAGATGTACAACCCGTGGCCGGGCATCGTCGAAACAGCACCGGCGTCGCGCGGCTACACCGGCGGCTTCGGGGCCGAACTGATGCTCAAGGATCTGGGGCTGGCCACTGAAGCGGCGCGTCAGGCGCACCAGCCGGTGGTGCTTGGCGCGGTGGCCCAGCAGTTGTATCAGGCGATGAGTTTGCGTGGGGAAGGTGGCAACGACTTCTCGGCGATCATCAATAGCTATCGCAAGCCGCAATAGCAAAAACTGTGGGAGCGAGCTTGCTCGCGATGAGGTCGTTACAGTCGACATTGATGGTGACTGACCCACCGCTATCGCGAGCAAGCTCGCTCCCACAGGGTACGGCGCTTACCTAAAGACTTTTGACCGGGAGATCACGTCGGGTGATCCCCCGGTTTTTTTGCATCAGGCAAACACGAAATACTTACGCACGGTTTCCACCACTTCCCAGGTGCCTTTCATCCCGGGCTCGATGACAAAAATGTCACCCGCGCGCAGGTGGATCGGCGCCATGCCTTCGGGGGTGATGATGCAGTAGCCTTCCTGGAAATGGCAGTACTCCCACTTCACGTATTCCACATACCACTTGCCCGGCGTGCAGATCCAGGTGCCCATGATCTTGCTGCCGTCTTCACTGGTGTAGGCGTTGAGGTTGACGGTGTGCGGGTCGCCTTCGAGCTTTTCCCATTTGCAGGCGTCGAGCACGGGCAGCGGGTGGGTGTCGCGAAGAACGGTAATCGGTGCGGTCATGATGACTCCGGGCAGTGGGCTCAAGAACTGAAGTCGCACCCTATAGCGCCTGTCCGTGGGTCAGTTGTCTGTGCTCGACACTGAGCTGTCCAGAAACGCACAGCCCTCAGAGATGGGTCAACGGGCAGTCGAGCCTGGATTGTTCGAGGCTGCTTTCGAATTCGACCAATTGCGCGTGCTGTTGCGACAGCGCTGCTATCCGTTCGGCGATTTCCCGTTTTTTGCTGGCGATGACCTGATGGGCCCGTTCCCATGGCAACTGCGGGCCCTGTTGTCCGGCGAAGGCTGAGTGCAATTCCTTGAGCCTGAAACCCAGCTGCTGGGCACATTTGATGAACATCAGCAGATCGACGCTGTGCTGGTCATAGATGCGGTACTTGCCCTGACGTCGAGCGGCAGGCAGCAGGCCAATCGATTCGTAGTGACGGATGCTTTTGACAGTGGTTCCGGAACGTTGCGCGGCTTGGCCGATGTACATGGGAAGGTCCTTTTCTCCGAGGATAAAGCTCGGTGCATTATCGACCGACTCAAGCGCTGGCGATAGCTTCGGCCTGGCGTAACCAGGCTGCATGCCGGTCTGCGCTGGCGCCGAGAATGGGCCCGAAGGTGAGGGTGCGGGTTGGCTTGATGCCACAGAATTCCAGCGTGGTTTTACGGACCTGATGCAAACCGGGCATGCGGTAGATCCAGCGGTAGTACCAGGGCGGTGTGTCCATGGTCACCAGCAAGTGGGCGGTTCGGCCGCGCAGGAGTTTGTCGGGGAAGGCTTTGCCCTGGCGATACTTGAAGGCAAAACCCGGCAAGAACACCCGGTCGAAAAAGCCCTTGAGCAAGGCCGGTACGCCGCCCCACCAGATCGGATAAACCAGCGTCAGCTGTTCGGCCCACAGGATGTCGGCCTGGGCGTTACGCAAGTCGGCCTCCAGCGGCTGGACCTGCTGATAGCCTTCGCGCAGCACCGGGTCAAAATCCAGGGTGCCAAGAAACAACTGACGCACCTCATGCCCGGCGCGCACGGCCGACAGTGCGTAACGCTCGGCAAGGGCGGCGCAGAAGCTGTTGCTGGACGGATGCCCGAGGATCACCAGTATTCGTTTGCCCATCATCGCTGCCCTCGAAGATCAAACCTCAAGGATAAAGTCTGCCCCTCAGGGGAGAGTCAAGGCGTGCAGCAGGGCCTTGGCATAACCGGGCAGTGCGGCGAAGTCCCGTGCACAGAGCAGCAATTTGCGTTGGCCCCAGGGTTCTTGCAGGGCGAGGCTCTTGAAGGACAGTCCGCCTGACCCGCGCTCGACCGCGGCCAGCGGCACAATCGCCAGGCCCGCGCCACGGGCGACCATGCGCATCACGCCATCGAAGCCATCGGCACGGATGCGGATCTGCATGCGCAGGCCTGCGTGCAGCGCCTGTTCTTCGAGATACACCGCCAGCGCGCTGTTGGCATTCAGGCCGACGTAATCGTGATGCAGCGTGTCGGTGAAGCTCACCGAAGTTGCCTGTGCCAGGGAGTGATCTCGGGGGATGATCAGTACCAGCGGATCATCGCGGAATGCTCGGGTCTGCAAGTCATCGGTGTCCACCGCGTCGGAAACGATGCCCAGGTCCGCCGCGCCCTGGCGCAAGGCGTGGGTGATGCGGGCGCTGGGCAGTTCCTGCAGGTCGATGTCGAGGTTGGGGTGGCTGTGCAGGAAGTCCGCGAGCAACTCCGGCAGGTACTCGGTGATCGCCGTGGTATTGCACAGCAACCGCACCTGGCCTTTGACGCCCTTGGCATATTCAGCCAGTTCCTGTTGCAGGCGTTCGGCCTGTTGCAGCAGAACCCGGGCGTGCCGGGCCAGGGCATCGCCGGCCGGCGTCGGGCTGACCCCGCGACGGTTGCGCTGAAGAAACTCGACGCCCAGCGATGCCTCCATGGCGCGAATTCGTGCACTGGCCGCCGCGAGTGACAGATGGCTGCGTGTGGCGCCGGCGGTGATGTTGCCGGAGTCGAGGATGTTCAGGTACAGGCGCAGGTCGGTCAGGTCGAAGTGCATTGTCATTCCCGGTTTATTTGCTGTCTGGACTGGCCCCTTCGCGGGCAAGCCCGCTCCCACAGTGGTTATGTGTCGTTCACAAATCCCCTGTGGGAGCGGGCTTGCTCGCGAAGGGGCCTGTCGCTTCAGCGAAATTCTCAGCCTCTGTCAAAGCAAGAGGCAGCCTCAGTATATGGCAGATTTTCAATCAACCCTCGCGGGCCCACCATAGCCCCATGAACACACTCTCGGCGTTTTACCAGAATCTCGGATTGGCCCTGTCACTGCTGGTGATCGGCACCTTTGTGCTGGCTGGCATGATCAAGGGTGTGATCGGCCTCGGCCTGCCAACGGTTGCCATGGGACTGCTCGGTCTGGCTATGGCCCCGTCACAGGCAGCCGCACTATTGATCATTCCGGCAACCCTCACCAACGTCTGGCAACTGGCATTCGGCGGGCATTTGTCCGGGCTGGTCAAACGACTGTGGCCGATGTTGCTGGCGATTTTCATCGGCACCGGGGCAGGCACGCTGTGGATCGGCATGAGCGGTGGCCATTGGGTGGTGCGAGGGTTGGGCGCTGCGTTGTTGCTGTATGCGCTGAGCGGATTGTGCCTGCCGACCTTGCACGTAGGATCCCAGCGTGAAGGCTGGCTCGGTCCGCTGTGTGGCCTGCTGACCGGCGTCATCACGTCGGCCACCGGCGTGTTCGTGATTCCGGCGGTGCCCTACCTGCAAGCGCTGGGTTTGAGCCGGGACGAACTGGTGCAGGCGCTGGGCCTGTCGTTCACCGTCTCGACCCTGGCCCTGGCCGGTGGCTTGCTATGGCGCGGCGCGCTCGGCGGGGGCGAGTTGAGCGCGTCGCTGCTGGCGCTGATCCCGGCCATGCTCGGCATGTGGCTGGGGCAATCGCTGCGCCAGCGGATCAGCGCCCTGTGGTTCAAGCGCGTGTTTTTCGTTGGCCTGGGTGTGCTTGGCGGCCATTTGCTGATCAGCGGCTAGCGGACGACGGGCTGATCATGTCGATGGCGCGGATTTCGAAGTCCCGTTCCAGATACTCATCGCGCTGCTCGAGGAATTGCTTCATGTGCGGCAGGTTCGAGTGCACGTCCAGATGGGTCTGGGACTGCCAGATCTCGTAGAAAATGAACAGGGTCGGGTCCTGTTTGTCGCGCAGCATGTGGTATTCGATGCAGCCGGGTTCGGCGCGGCTTGCTTCCACGTAGCCGCTGAAAAACGCTTCGAAGGCGTCGGATTTTTCCGGACGGGTCTTGGCGTGCAGGATGAAGCCCTGGATTTCACTCATCTACATCTCTCCTCAAGTCAGAATGGGCCCCAGTCTAAGGCAACAATCGCCTGTTGATTCGTGCTTGTAGGTCAAATGAATTTTGCCAAATCGACGCTTATTCCGCGCGAGGCCGACCGGTACTCTGCCGCCATCGAATTCCCGACCCTTCCCGAGACCTTCCATGAAAAAAGTCCTGTTGCTCAACGGCGGCAAACAATTTGCGCACTCCGACGGCCGCTACAACACCACCCTGCATGAAGCCGCGTTGAGCGTGCTGGATCGCGGTGGTGTGGATATCAAAACCACCTTCATCGACGAGGGCTACGACGTCGCCGAAGAGGTGGCCAAGTTTCTCTGGGCCGACGTGATCATTTACCAGATGCCCGGCTGGTGGATGGGCGCGCCGTGGACCGTGAAGAAGTACATCGATGAAGTCTTCACCGAAGGCCATGGCAGCCTCTACGCCAGCGACGGCCGCACCCGTTCCGACGCCTCGCAGAAATACGGCAGCGGCGGCCTGATCCATGGCAAGCAGTACATGCTGTCGCTGACCTGGAACGCCCCGCAGCAAGCCTTCGACGACCCGACCGATTTCTTCGAAGCCAAGGGCGTGGACGTGGTGTACTTCCCGTTCCACAAGGCCAACGAGTTCCTTGGCATGACCGGTTTGCCGACGTTCCTTTGTGTGGACGTGATGAAGCGCCCGAACATCGAAGGCGATGTGGCGCGTTATGAGCAGCATTTGACTGAGGTGTTTGGCCTCAAGGCATGACGCTCGGCTACTATCGATACCTGAAGCGAGCGCTGAACTGTGGCGAGGGCGCGCTTTTGTGGCGAGGGAGCTTGCTCCCGCTGGTGCGCGAAGCGGACCCATAACCGGCGCATGCGGTGATTCAGATACTGCGCGTTTGCTGACTTTGCGGCGGCTCCGCCGCCGAGCGGGAGCAAGCTCCCTCGCCACAATGGTTCCTCTCAACTCAAAAGAAGCGGCGCAGGACTATCGATAAGGGACACACGTGAAAGCCAGATCCGATGAATTGCAGATATTCGTCTGCGTGATTGAATGCGGGTCGATTTCTGCGGCGGCCGAGCAGGTCGGGCAAACGCCTTCGGCGGTCAGTCGTACGCTGTCGCGGTTGGAGGCCAAGCTCGACACCACCTTGATCAATCGCACCACGCGACGCATGGACCTGACCGAGGAGGGCAAGTACTTCTTCGAGCACGCCAAGCGCATTCTCGATCAGATGGACGAGCTCGAAGAGCGCCTGTCCTCACGCCAGCAAACACCGTCCGGGCGCCTGCGGATCAACGCGGCATCACCCTTCATGCTGCACGCCATCGTGCCCTACATCGATGAATTCCGCAGGCTCTACCCGGACATCCAGCTCGAACTCAACAGCAATGACTTGATCATCGACCTGCTGGAACAGAGCACCGACATCGCCATTCGCATCGGCACCCTGACCGACTCGACACTGCATGCCCGCTCCCTCGGTTGCAGCCCGCTGCACATCGTCGCCAGCCCGGCCTACCTGGAAAAACACGGTACACCGCAAGCCGTGGCTGACCTGGCCGACCATACGCTGCTGGGGTTCACCCAGAACGAAGGCCTCAACCAATGGCCGCTGCGTTACGTGCATGGCGATCGCTGGCCGATCCAGGCGTCGATCAGTGCCTCCAGCGGCGAGACCATCCGCCATCTGGCACTGGACGGCCAGGGCATCGCCAGCCTGTCGCACTTCATGACCATCGAGGACATTCGTGCCGGACGCTTGAAAGTGTTGCTGGCTGAATTCAACAGCGGCTACCGCCAGCCGATCAATGCGGTGTACTACCGCAACTCGCAACTGGCCTTGCGGATTCAATGCTTCCTGGACTTTATCCAGGGCAAGTTGGCGGATTATGCGAGCGCAGACTTCAAGGGCTGATTCGTGACTCCTGCGCAAGAGTGAATTGGTCCAGCAGGGATTTTTCGTCAGTCATCGCTACCGGATACTCCTTGCATCACTTATCCACGCAGGGAGATTCTCCATGAACGTATTCGTTACCGGCGCTGCCGGATTTATCGGCGGTTCCATCGCCACGGGCCTGGTCCAGGCCGGCCACGCTGTCACCGGTCTGGTGCGCAGCGCCGAACAAGCCGATGAGCTGCGGGCACTGGGCATTTCTGCGGTGGTGGGCAGTCTGGACGACCGCGATCTGTTGACCGATCAGGCGCTCGCTGCCGATGCAGTGATCAACGCGGCCAGCAGCGATCATCGTGGTGCGGTGGAAGCCCTGCTCGATGCCTTGCGCGGCTCTGGCAAAGTGTTCCTGCACACCAGCGGTTCGAGCATTGTCGGTGATGCCTCGGGCGGCCAATCCAGCGATGTCATCTACTTCGAAGACAACCTGCCGGAACCGACCGTCGACAAGGCGGCGCGCGTGGCCATCGATAACCTGATCCTGGCGGCGGCCATGGAGGGGGTGAACTCGGCAGTGATCTGCAACACCTTGATCTACGGTCATAGCCTGGGCGTCCATCGCGACAGCGTGCAGTTGCCGCGCCTGCTCAAACAAGCGCGCAAAAGCGGCGTGGTGCGCCATGTCGGCACGGGCCGCAACATCTGGTCCAACGTGCACATCGAGGACGTGGTTGCGCTGTACCTGCTGGCGCTGACCAAAAATGTACCGGGCACCTTCTACTTCGTTGAAAGCGGTGAAGCGTCGTTCATCGACATGACCACCGCGATGGCCCGGGCGCTGAACCTGGGCGAGCCGCAGGACTGGCCGCTCAAGGATGCCGAAGCCGAGTGGGGCTACGAAATGGCCAACTATGGTCTGGGTTCCAACAGTCGGGTGCGCGGCAAGCATGCGCGGGATCTGTTGGGTTGGGTGCCGAAGCGGACTTCGGTGGTTGAGTGGATTCGCGACGAGATGGTGTGAGTTCGCTATAGACCGCTTCATCGTTCTTCGCGAGCAAGCCCGCTCCCACATTCGATCGCATTCCTTCTGACGGAGCGCGATCAATTGTGGGAGCGGGCTTGCTCGCGAAGCTTTTTCAGCAGCCCATTAACTGGTCGGGCCGTCCTCGATTCCGTAACATCCGCACACTCTTTTTCGTCTCTCCCTGTGTGCGGTCCCCCCCATGAAAGCAAAACGTCTACGCGCCGATGTCCTGGCCGGGCTTACCACGTCCTTCGCCCTGTTGCCCGAGTGCATCGCTTTCGCCCTGGTGGCCCATCTCAATCCGCTGATGGGGCTCTATGGCGCGTTCATCATCTGCACCCTGACCGCGTTGTTCGGCGGGCGACCGGGCATGGTGTCCGGCGCGGCCGGCTCGATGGCCGTGGTGATCGTCGCGCTGGTGGTGCAACACGGCGTGCAGTACTTGCTGGCCACGGTGTTGCTGGGCGGGCTGATCATGATGGCGTTCGGGCTGCTCAAGCTCGGCAAGCTGGTGCGCATGGTGCCGCACCCGGTGATGCTCGGCTTCGTCAACGGCCTGGCGATCATCATTGCCCTGGCGCAACTGGAGCATTTCAAGGACGGTGAGGCCTGGTTGAGCGGCACGCCGCTGTACATGATGCTTGGCCTGGTCGCGGTGACCATGGCCGTTGTCTACGTGCTGCCGCGCCTGACCCGCACCGTGCCGCCGGCGCTGGTGGCGATTCTCGGCGTGGGCCTGGCGGTGTATCTGCTTGGCTTGCCAACCCGCACCCTGGGCGACATGGCACACATCGCCGGTGGCCTGCCGACGCTGGCGCTGCCGGACATCGCGTGGAATCTGGACACCCTGCGCATCATCGCGCCCTATGCGATCCTGATGGCGCTGGTCGGGTTGCTGGAAACCCTGTTGACCCTCAACCTCACCGACGAAATCACCGAGAGCCGTGGCTACCCGGACCGCGAGTGCGTGGCGCTGGGGGCGGCGAATGTGGTGTCCGGTGCATTCGGCGGCATGGGCGGTTGCGCCATGATCGGCCAGACCGTGATCAACCTCAGTTCCGGTGGCCGCGGGCGCTTGTCCGGGGTGGTGGCCGGGGTGTCGATCCTGCTGTTCATCCTGTTTCTGTCGCCGCTGATCGAGCGCATTCCATTGGCCGCGCTGGTCGGAGTGATGTTCGTGGTGTCGCAACAGACCTTCGCCTGGGCCTCGTTGCGGGTGCTGAACAAGGTGCCGCTCAACGACGTGCTGGTGATCATCGCGGTAACGGTGATTACCGTGTTCACCGACCTGGCCACCGCGGTGCTCTGCGGCATCATCATTGCGGCGCTGAACTTTGCCTGGCAGCAGGCCCGCCAGCTGTATGCCGACAGTCATCTGGAGAATGACGGCAGCAAGCTGTACCGGGTGCATGGCACGCTGTTCTTCGCCTCGACCACACCCTTTCTCAATCAGTTCGATCCGGCCAACGACCCGGCGCAAGTGACCCTGGATTGCCAGCACCTGAGCTTTGTCGACTACTCGGCCATCGCCGCGCTGGGCACCTTGCGCGAGCGCTACGCCAAGGCCGGCAAGCACTTGCGGGTGCTGCACTTGTCCGAGCGCTGCAAGAAATTGCTCAAGCGCGCCCGGATGCAGCACGACTGAAATCAAACAGGCAGGCGCGATGAAAATCCGCCTGCCTGATTTTCATTATTTGCGACAACTCATACCTCTGCGCGACACCTCTTACCTCTGCACGAAAATTACTTTCATCTCGTTTGAAAATCGCCTTCCGAAATGTTTTAAGAGTTTCACAAATATTTCGACGTGACCCTCTCGAGGAGTACCGCATGACCCTGTCCTTCGGCTATTGGCTGCTGGTGTATGCCGCCGTTGCCATCATCGCGCTGATCGTTCTGATCGCCCGTTACCGGCTCAATCCGTTCATTGTCATCACCCTGATTTCCCTTGGCCTGGCGCTGGTCGCCGGGATGCCGCCGTCCGGCGTGGTGGGGGCGTACGAGGCCGGTGTCGGCAAAACCCTGGGGCACATCGCACTGGTGGTGGCGCTGGGCACCATGCTCGGCAAGATGATGGCCGAGTCCGGCGGCGCCGAGCAGGTGGCGCGGACCTTGATCGACCGCTTTGGCGAGAAGAACGCGCATTGGGCGATGGTGACCATCGCGTTTCTGGTGGGGCTGCCGCTGTTCTTCGAAGTGGGTTTCGTCTTGCTGGTGCCGATTGCCTTTACTGTGGCGCGGCGCGTGGGCGTGTCGATCCTGATGGTCGGCTTGCCGATGGTCGCCGGGCTCTCGGTGGTGCATGCGCTGGTGCCGCCACACCCGGCGGCGATGCTGGCGGTGCAGGTGTATCAGGCGTCGGTGGGGCAGACGTTGATGTACGCGATCCTGATCGGCATTCCGACTGCGATCATTGCCGGTCCCCTGTACGCCAAGTTCATCGTGCCGCGCATCCAATTGCCGGCGGAAAACCCGCTGGAGCGCCAGTTCCTCGAGCGTGAACCGCGCGACAGCCTGCCGGGTTTCGGCATCACCATGGCGACCATCCTGTTGCCGGTGGTGCTGATGCTGATCGGCGGCTGGGCCAATCTGATTTCCACACCGGGCAGTGGTTTCAATCAGTTCCTGCTGTTCATTGGTAACTCGGTGATCGCGCTGTTGCTGGCCACCTTGCTGAGCTTCTGGACCCTCGGCCTGGCCCAGGGCTTCAACCGCGAATCGATCCTCAAGTTCACCAACGAATGCCTGGCGCCGACCGCGAGCATCACGCTGCTGGTGGGCGCCGGTGGTGGCCTGAACCGGATCCTGGTGGACGCCGGCGTCACCGACCAGATTGTCGGCCTGGCCCACGAATTTCATCTGTCGCCGCTGTTGATGGGCTGGCTGTTTGCTGCGCTGATGCGCATCGCCACCGGTTCTGCCACTGTGGCCATGACCACCGCTTCAGGCGTGGTCGCACCGGTGGCCATTGGTCTGGGTTATCCCCATCCGGAGCTGTTGGTGCTGGCGACAGGTGCCGGGTCGGTTATCTTTTCCCACGTTAACGACGGCGGTTTCTGGTTGATCAAGGAATACTTCAACATGACCGTTGCCCAAACCTTCAAGACCTGGACCGTGCTCGAGACGTTGATCTCGGTCATTGCCTTCGGACTGACCGTTGGCCTTTCCTACCTGATTTAGCCGGAGCCACTTGCATGGACATCCTCTACCAGATCCGCGCCCGCCAGGATTCCTTCAGCGCCGGTGAAGGACGCATCGCCCGCCTGATGCTCGACGATGTAGGCTTCGCCGCCTCCGCCAGCCTCGATGAGCTGGCGCTGCGGGCAGAGGTCAGCAGCGCCACGCTGTCGCGTTTCGCCCGTACGGTCGGCTGCAAGGATCTGCGTGATTTGCGTTTGCAGCTGGCCCAGGCCAGCGGTGTCGGCAGCCGGTTTCTCGACCCGGCGGGCACCCCCGAGCAGTCGGCGTTCTACGGGCAGATTGTCGGTGACATCGAATCGACCTTGCGCCAGCACCTGGCGGCATTCGATGAGTCGCGTTTCGCCGATGCGGTCAAACTGCTGGGCAAGGCGCGGATGATTCACGCCTTCGGCATGGGCGGCTGCTCGACCCTGTGCAGCGATGAACTGCAAGTGCGCCTGGTGCGCCTGGGCTATCCGATCACGGCGTGCCACGATGCGGTGATGATGCGCGTCACCGCCGCCAGCCTCAGCGCCGAACAGGTGGTGATTGTCTGCTCGCTGACCGGGATCACCCCGGAACTGATTGAAACGGTGGAGCTGGCGCGCAACTACGGCGCGCGCATCCTGGCCATCACTCGCGGCGATTCGCCGCTGGCGCAACTGGCCGACATCGTCCTGCCGCTGCAAAGCGCCGAAACCTCGTTCATCTACAAACCCACGGCGGCACGCTACGGCATGCTGCTGGCCATCGATGTGCTCGCCACCGAGCTGGCCCTGGCCAACCCTGAAGACAATCAAGAACGTCTGCGGCGGATCAAACTCGCCCTCGACGAATACCGCGGCGGCGACGATCACTTGCCGCTGGGAGACTGACATGCAGTACGACACGCTGATTCGCAACGCCCTGATCATCGACGGCAGCAACAGCCCCGGTTACCCCGCCGACGTGGCCATTCTCAACGGGCGCATCGAGCGTATCGGCGACTTGCGCGATGCCCGTGCCAATGAAGAAATCGACGCGCAGGGCCATGTGCTGGCGCCGGGTTTCATCGACGTGCACACCCATGACGACACCGTGGTCATTCGCCAACCGCAGATGCTGCCCAAACTCAGCCAGGGCGTGACCACGGTGATCGTCGGCAACTGTGGGATCAGTGCTTCACCGGTGAGTTTGCGCGGTGATCCGCCGGACCCGATGAACCTGCTCGGCACGGCCGCTGCATTCGTTTACCCGACCTTCCGCGACTATCGGGCGGCGGTCGAAGCGGCGAACACCACGCTGAACGTCGCCGCTTTGGTGGGTCATACCGCGTTACGCAGCAACCACCTTGACGACCTGTTCCGCACTGCCACGGCTGATGAAATCAGCGCGATGCGCGAGCAACTGCGCGAGAGCCTTGAGGCCGGTGCGTTGGGCCTGTCCACCGGCCTTGCCTATGCCAGCGCCTTCTCGGCATCGACCGATGAAGTGATGCAACTGACCGAAGAGTTGACCGCGTTCGGCGCGGTCTACACCACCCATTTGCGCAGTGAGTTCGAGCCGGTGCTGGAGGCCATGGACGAGGCGTTCCGGATCGGTCGCCATGCGCAGAGCCCGGTGATCATTTCCCACCTCAAATGTGCCGGTGCCGGTAACTGGGGGCGCAGTCCGCAACTGCTGGCGTCCCTGGAAGAAGCAGCGAAATCGCACCCCGTGGGCTGCGATTGCTATCCGTATGCCGCGAGTTCATCGACCCTGGACCTCAAGCAGGTGACCGATGCCCACCGCATCACCATCACCTGGTCGACGCCGCACCCGGAGATGGGCGGCCGCGACCTGATGGACATCGCCGCCGAATGGAACCTGTCGTTGCTCGATGCCGCCCGTCAACTGCAACCGGCCGGTGCGGTGTACTACGGCATGGATGAGGCGGATGTGCGCCGGATCCTCGCGCATCCGCTGTCGATGGTCGGCTCCGATGGCTTGCCGGAAGACCCGTTCCCACACCCACGCCTGTGGGGCGCATTCCCCAGGGTACTCGGACATTTCAGCCGTGACGTAGGACTGTTCCCGCTGCACACCGCCGTGCACAAAATGACCGGGCTGTCGGCGGCACGCTTCGGTTTGAAGGAGCGCGGTGAGATCCGCGAAGGCCATTGGGCGGACCTGGTGTTGTTCGATCCGGCGACCATCCGTGATGTCGCCGACTTCAACGATCCGCAGCGGGCGGCACAAGGCATCGAGGGCGTATGGGTCAACGGTGTGTTGAGTTACCGCGATGGCCAGGCCAACGGACGCAGGGAAGGGCGGTTTTTGGCGCGGCAAGGGGATTTGCGTGACGGGTTTCATTGATTGAGGCGGGGCGAAAAGATCGCTCCCTGTAGGAGCTGCCGCAGGCTGCGATCTTTTGATCTGCATCACATAGTGGCAATGTGCAATTAAAGAATCCCCCCACCCAGCCGAATTGCTGACATCAAGCCCGGCCATCATTGCGGTTCGGCGGTTACGTATTTTGTAGGAGCGAGCTTGCTCGCGATGGACAAAAGAGCGCCGCGTTTATCCAGTAGAGACGCGTCATCGTTAACGACCATCGCGAGCAAGCTCGCTCCTACAGGTCTTTCATTGTCTGGGAGCAATCCGATGAGCTTCGGCAAAACCACTCCGGTCCTGCGTATTTTCGACGAAGCCAAGGCAGTGGAGTTCTACGTCGACTTCCTCGGTTTCAAGATCGACTGGCAGCATCGACTTGAAGCGGATTTCCCGCTGTACCTGCAAATCTCCCGTGGCGATTGTGTGCTGCACTTGTCCGAACACCATGGCGACAGCGCACCGGGCTCTGCGCTGCGGATCGAGACGGATGAGCTGGAGCAGTTTCAACAGCAATTGCTGGCCAGGGAATACAGGTTTTCCCATCCACAGATTCAGGCCATGCCCTGGGGCAGCCAGGACATGACCATCGCCGACCCGTTCGGCAATCGGTTGGTGTTCACCAACGCGATCAGTCTCTGAACCTTCAACCCCTGAACCTTCAGCCCTTCAGCCTTCGTTCGGCACCCGGTGGGTTTGGCGAAACTCGCCGGGCGGCATCCCGCGCCGGCTTTTGAACGTGCGGTGAAACGAGCGGGGTTCGGTGAAACCCAGGTATTGGGCGATGTCCTGAATCGGCAGGGTGCTGTTGAGCAGGTAATGCTCGGCCAGTTCCTGGCGCAGGTCATCGAGGATCTGCTGGTACGACGTACCGGCCTGATGCAGCTGGCGTTGCAGCGTGCGCACGGACACGGCGAGATGCTCGGCCACCTGCTCCTTGCGTGGCAGGCCCTCCTTTAGCAGCTGGCGCAGGATGCTTTTGACCCGCTGTTCCAGCGACGCGTCCTCCAGTGTGGCCATCAACCCCTGGGCATGTTCTTCCAGCGTGCGCAGCAATTGCGCATCGGCCTGGCGCAAGGGCAACTGCAAATACGGCAACGGCACAATCAGCGCCGAATAAGGCTGGTCGAACAGTACCGGGCAGTCGAAGAACTGCTCGTACTGTGCCAGCGTCGTGTCGGCCGGGCAGGCATGTTCCAGCCAGACGGCGGCCGGCGACAGTTGCGTGTCGGCGATCCAGCGCGCGTATTGCAGCCAGGAGCCGAGCACGTTTTCCACCAGGTGCCGGCGAATTCGCGGGCGTTGATGGCGGCAGGTCCAGATCAGGTGCACGTCGCTGCCTTGCACCTCGGCGCGGCTGACACCCATGTCTCCCACCAGCTTCTCGAACGGCATGATGCGGCTCATCGCATCGCCCAGTGTCGCGCAGTTCATGGTGATGTAACCCAGCACGCTCCAGGAGTTGGGCAACACAAAACGCGCGGCGTTGAGACCGAACAACGGATCGCCCGAGTGTTCGCAGAAATAATCGAGCAGCCGTTCATGGGCTTCGCCGGGCAACCGCAGGCTGTTGTCGCTCAACTGCTGTGCCTGCAACCCGGCAGCCGTCAACGCAGGCTCGATGGCCATGCCCAGTTGTTCGGCATGACGCAGGTATTTGAGCAGCGGCGGAACGGAGGTGAAGCCCAGGGATTGCATGATCGTATTCCTTTGATCAAGGCCCGCGTGCGCGGATGAATGCCCTGAAAGGTAATTTGAAACCACGGCTAAAGTAAATGGCTGACGCCTGCGCGACGTTTGACTCAATTGGCTACTCGAACTGGCCCGATGCGACCGTGACACTTTCCGGCGGCTGACTAGTATGGGGGCCTGAAATATCACTGATAAGAACCGCAAAAGGACACACGCATGCGACGCTGGAACGGCTGGGGAGATGCAACCACGGTGGTCGAACTGCCGGCCCAGGGCGCGAGTTTTCTCGCCCGGCGGGTAGGTGACGGTCGAGCGCTGCCCGATGCGACGCTTGAGACGGCATTGGCCCGCGTGCCCCCGTCGCGGTTGCAGCAACACTTCCTGTACAGCGTGGATGCCCATGATCGTTTGCTGCATGCTCGCGGCCAGAGCCTGCCGGACTGGCTGGCGTTGCGTGAAGGCGAGCTGGGCAATTATCCCGACGCCGTGGCCTATCCCACGAGCGCTGAGCAGATTCGCCGTTTACTGCTGCTCGCCCATGAACAGGACCTGTGCCTGATTCCCTATGGCGGCGGCACCTCGGTGGCCGGTCACATCAACCCGCCGAGTTCCGCGCGGCCGGTGGTGACGGTTTCCCTGGCCCGCATGAGTCGCCTGCTGGACCTCGACGAAGAGAGCCTGCTGGCCACCTTCGGCCCCGGCACCAGTGGCCCGCAGGTGGAAAGTCAGTTGCGCGCCCGTGGTTACACCCTGGGGCACTTCCCGCAATCGTGGGAGCTGTCGACCCTGGGCGGTTGGGTCGCCAGCCGTTCCAGTGGCCAGCAGTCATTGCGTTATGGGCGAATCGAGCAATTGTTCGCCGGCGGGACCCTGGAAACCTTTGCCGGACCTTTGGACATTCCCTCCTTTCCGGCCTCGGCGGCCGGCCCCGATCTGCGCGAAGTAGTGTTGGGTTGTGAGGGCCGTTTCGGGATCATTTCCGAGGTGAAGGTACGGGTCAGCGCACTGCCCGCCGATGAACGTTTCTACGGTGTGTTCCTGCCCGATTGGCCCAAGGCGCTGCAAGCCATCCGCCAGTTGGCCCAGGCGCGGGTGCCGCTGTCGATGCTGCGCCTGTCCAACGCGGTGGAAACCGAAACCCAGCTGGCGCTGGCCGGTCACCCGCAGCAGATCGCCTGGCTGGAAAAGTACCTGGCCCTGCGCGGCGCCGGCGAGGGCAAATGCCTGCTGACGTTCGGCGTGACCGGCAACCGTCGGCAAAATGCGCTGTCCCTGCGTCAGGCCCGGCAGCACCTCAAGGCGTTCGGCGGGGTATTTACCGGCACCTTGCTCGGCAAGAAGTGGGCACAGAACCGCTTCCGCTTTCCCTACCTGCGCGAGAACCTGTGGAACGCCGGTTACGTGGTCGACACCCTGGAAACGGCCACCGACTGGAGCAACGTCGATAACCTGCTCACCCTGATCGAAAACAGCTTGCGTGACGCCTTGGCGGCGGAAGGCGAGCGGGTCCACGTGTTCACCCACCTGTCCCACGTCTACGGCGAAGGGTCGAGCATCTACACCACCTACGTGTTTCGCCCGGCGGCGGATTACCCCGCCACCCTGGCGCGCTGGCAGGCACTCAAGCAGGCGGCCAGCCAGACCATCGTCGACAACCACGGCACCATCAGTCACCAGCATGGCGTGGGCAAGGACCACGCGCCATACCTGATGCGCGAGAAGGGCGCGCTGGCGATGGACACCCTGCAGGCACTGAGTCGGCACTTCGATCCGGCCGGGCGACTGAACCCTGGCACGCTGTTGCAGGAGTGACGGCCATGAGCCTGGACTGGAACGCGGCGTGGCGTCAGCAGGTGCTGCCGACGCTGGCGGCTGAAACCTGGGACCTGATCGTCATCGGCGGCGGCATCAGCGGCGCCGGCATCCTGCGCGAAGCCGCGCGCCGAGGGTGGCGTTGCCTGCTGCTGGAGCAGCGCGATTTCGCCTGGGGCACCTCCAGCCGCTCTTCGAAAATGGTCCATGGCGGCTTGCGTTACATCGCCAAGGGCCAGTGGCGCCTGACCCGCGATTCGGTGCGTGAACGCCAGAGGCTGCTGGACGAAGCGCCGGGGCTGGTCGAGCCGATAAGTTTCATGATGCCGCATTACCGTGGCGGTTTTCCCGGCCCGCGGGTGCTGGGTGGATTGCTGTCCATCTATGACGCGTTGGCCGGGCGGCGCAGCCATCACTTTCATGACGCGCAGCAACTGCGGTATCTGGCCCCCGGGGTGAAGGAAGATGACCTGCTGGGCGCCACCTGTTTTGTCGATGCGCTGACCGATGATGCCCGCTTGGTGATACGCGTATTGGGCGAGGCCCGGGCCGACGGCGCCGTGGTGCTCAACGGCGTGCGCGTGCAGCAATTGCTGCGTGAGGAGGGGCGCGTTTGCGGGGTTCAGGTCGAAGACTGCGAGGGGGGCGGATCACTGACAGTGCGTTGTGGGGTGTTGGCCGTGGCCACCGGCGCGTGGGCCGAGCGCTTGCGCCTGCCCGATGCGCCTCGCCAGTTGCGCCCGTTGCGTGGCAGTCATCTGTTGTTGCCGGGCTGGCGCCTGCCCGTGGCGCAAGCCTTCACCTTCCTGCATGAGCGTGACCGTCGACCGGTGTTCGTTTTCCCTTGGGAGGGTGCCACGGTGGTCGGCACTACGGACCTCGATCATCGCGAGGATCTGGATCAAAGCGCGAGTATCAGCGCTGAGGAACTCGATTATCTGCTGGCGGCTTGTACTCAACAATTTCCCGGCGCTGAAGTGGTTGCAGCCGATGTGCTGTCGACCTGGTCGGGCGTGCGCCCAGTGGTGGGCAACGTGGCGGGTGAACTCAAACCGTCGAATGAAACCCGTGAGCATGTGCTGTGGCAGGAACCGGGTTGCGTGACCCTGGCCGGCGGCAAGTTGACCACCTTTCGCCCGCAGGCGATCGAAGTGCTCAGGGCCTGCGCGAGCATGCTCGAACGGCCCTTCAACGATGATGCCGCGCCGGTGTTCGCCTTCGTGCCGCCGCTGGCGATACCGGGGCTCAGCGCCAGCCAGTGGCGGCGCCTGGCCGGGCGGCATGGTCGTGACCTGCCGAGGCTGGCGCAACTGATCGCCCGATTGGGCCATGAAACGGTAGGCAGCACGGACACCTTGTGGGCGGAACTGGCCGTTGCCTGCGAGGCGGAAATGGTTCTGCATCTCGATGACCTGCTGCTGCGCCGCACCCGCCTGGGCCTGCTGCTGCCGCGTGGCGGCGAGGATTGTTTCGCGGCCATTCGCCAACTCTGCCAGCCACGACTGGGCTGGGACGATGAGCGTTGGCAGCTGGAGGTACAGCGATATCGGGCGTTGTGGCAACGCCATCACGGATTGCCGGATGCCACGCATTGATGCCCATTGAAGAGAGCTCCATGGATAACCACCCGAACAAGCGTTACCTGTTGGCCATCGACAATGGCACCCAGAGCGTGCGCGCGCTGCTCTTCGACCTGCAGGGCAATCTGCTGGGCAAGGGCAAGGTCGAGTTGCAGGCCTATTACTCGGCACAACCGGGGTGGGCCGAGCAAGACCCGGAGTATTACTGGGAGAAGCTGGGTGAAGCCTGCCAGCAGGTGTGGCAGCAAACCGGGATCGATCGCTCGCAGATTGCCGGCGTGTCCCTGACCACCCAACGCGGCACGGTGATCAACGTCGACGCCCAGGGCAAGCCTTTGCGCCCGGCCATTCTGTGGCTCGATCAGCGTCAGAGCGAAGTCGAAGGCGGTATCAAGGGGCCGTGGGGCTGGTTGTTCAAACTGGTCGGCGCGCAAGCCACGGTGGACTACTTCCGCGCCCAGGCCGAGGCCAACTGGATCGCCCGCCACCAGCCTGAGGTGTGGGCGGCGACCGACAAGTTCCTGCTGCTCTCGGGGTTTCTCACCCATCGTCTTTGTGGTCGCTTTGTCGATTCCGTGGGCTGTTGCGTCGGTTACTTGCCCTTCGACTTCAAACGCCTGAAATGGGCCGCACCCACCGACTGGAAATGGCAGGCGCTGGCGGTGCGTCCCGAGCAACTGCCGAGTCTGCACAAGCCCGGTGAAACCCTCGGCTACATCAGCGCCGAGGCCAGCCGCCACACCGGCATTCCCGAGGGGCTGCCGCTGATTGCCGCGGGGGCCGACAAGGCCTGCGAAGTCGTGGGTTCCGGCGTCGTCGACGCCGGCACCGTGTGCCTGTCCTACGGCACCACGGCGACGATCACCAGCACCCGCTCGCGCTACCTGGAAATCGTCCCGTTGATTCCGCCTTACCCGTCGGCGGTGCCGGATCAATTCAACTGCGAGGTGATGATCTATCGCGGCTACTGGATGGTCAGCTGGTTCAAGAACGAGTTCGGCCTGCGGGAAATGCAGCAGGCCAAGGCCCAGGGCGTGGAGCCCGAGCAGCTCTTCGATGCGCTGGTCGAGGCCGTGCCGCCGGGCTCCATGGGGTTGATGCTGCAACCCTACTGGTCGCCCGGCATCCGTGAGCCGGGTGTGGAAGCCAAGGGCGCGATGATCGGCTTCGGCGACGTGCATACCCGCGCGCACATTTACCGGGCGATCCTCGAAGGCCTGGCGTATGCCTTGCGCCAGGGCATGGAGAAGATCGAGAAGCGTTCGGGGGTCTCCGTCACGCGCTTGCGTGTCGCCGGTGGTGGTTCCCAGAGTGATGCCGCGATGCAACTCACGGCGAACATTTTCGGCCTGCCGGCCGAGCGTCCGCATGTCTACGAAGCCTCCGGCCTGGGCGCGGCCATTTGCTGCGCGGTGGGGCTGGGGCTGCACGCGGATTTCCCCACGGCGATGGCCGCCATGACGCGGGTCGGAGCGGTCTTCCTGCCGCAACCCGAGGCGCAACAGGTCTATGAGCGACTGTACAAAGAGGTCTACCTGCGCATGTATCGACAGCTCAAGCCGTTGTACCAGAGCATCCGCAAAATCACCGGTTACCCCGCCTAGTAAAACACCCGGGAACCCTGTGGGAGCGAGCTTGCTCGCGATGACGGCAGTACATTCGATATCAATGGTGACTGACCCACCGCCATCGCGAGCAAGCTCGCTCCCACAATGACCTTCGGTGTTTTTTGCGCCGTGCATGTGGCGCTATCGGAGAACTTTTCTGGTGAGATTGGACAGTGTCAGGGGACGGGGCGGTTGTTAGGCTCAACCCTCACTGCACATCCAATAAGAACCAGGCAATGAAGCTGACATTCCTCCTGTTGCTGCTTTGTGGAACGGCGCCGATGGCGTGGGGCTGGTCCAACCATACGGTGGGCAGCTACCTGGCGTTGCAGGACCTGCCGGCCTTGCGCGATGCACCGCAGGTCGAAGTCGAGCCTTTGGAACAGTTTCTCTCGCAACAATACGAGGCCGTGAGCGCGTTGCTCGACGAGCAGGAGCGCTTCGCCCGCGAGCACTTCGCCCAGTACCCGCCGCGCCCCGACAACCTGCGATTGCCAGCCGTGCCTGGGGACAATCTGCGCCACGACTTCCTCACCGCACTGCGCATCAATCCACAGATTCATCTGGCGATGGTCATCCAGCCGATGCCGGGCAAGGATCAACCCGAGCGTGAACACCTCAAGGCCGAGCAGGTCATGGTCGAGCAGACCCTTTCGCCGTGGAATCGCCAGCGCTTCATCCGCGTGTCTGACAACGAAAAAGTCGCGCCCCTGGCCGTGTTGGCCAGCGCAGCCGATGAGCCGGATTACGGCCATGACATCAACCTGTTCAGCGACAACCCCGGCGATGTCGGCGCGCTGTACGGCTTCGGTCCGCAGCCGTTCGGTGACGCGCGGTTTCAGTACAGCTCCCAGGCGCCGTTCCACATGGGGTTCTTCCATGAAAGCCCGGTGGTGTACGCCGCTGCGGGATTTCTCGAACGCAGTTGGCCCGACTGGCGCGCCTATCAATACATGGGATTGGCGCGACTGGCCTTTGCCACCGGCCATCCTTATTGGGGTTATCGCTTTCTCGGCTGGGGCCTGCACCACATTCAGGACCTGACCCAGCCTTATCACGCCAAGCCATTGCCCGGTGTCGACCTCGCCAGTCTTCTTCTGCTGGAAGGCAAGGCACTGGCCGGTTTCGCGGCCGACAAGCAGGCGTCCATCGAACGTGTTGCGACCCGGCACATGGAAGTGGAGAAGTATCAGTCGAGCTGGTTGCGTCGTTTGCTGCGCACGGGCCAGCCCCATCCGATGCTCGACGCCTATGCCGATTCTGCCCAGGACGCCCGTTACCCGCCGTACTCGGTGGACTACCTGCGCGAAGTGGTGAGTGCCGAGTCCGTCGACGCGTCCGCTGCGTTCGATGAAGCCATCGGCCAATGGCTGGACACAGCACCGATCACCGGCGATTTCAGCCGCGGTAATCAGCTGCAGCGCGAAGACTTCGACCACCCGGCACTTAACCGACAGCTGTTCAAACTGCTGGGACGTTTCGGCGCGCACAGCCGGATTTATGCCGGTGCGGGATTGTCGCCCCAGCCATCGCAGTAACGCACACAAAAACAATAAATCCAGGGAAAGAGGAGCAGATCATGAGCACTCGATTTCGCCTGTCTGGCGCGGCGCTTCCCGGCGTGGGCCTGGCAGGGCTGCTGCAACTGTGCGCGGTCGACGGCGTGCAGGCCGAGGAGTTCAGCGTGCTGGACAACCAGGTCACCGGTTCATTCGACAGTACCTTGTCTTATGGCCGCTTGTGGCGGGTCCAGGGCCGGGACAAGAACAACGACGACGTCAACACCAACGACGGCAATCGCAACTTCGACACCGGGCTGGTTTCCGAGGTGTACAAGATCACCTCGGAGCTCGAAGCCAACTATCAGAACTACGGGATGTTCGTGCGCGGTACCGCGTTCTATGACACCCAACTGATGGACAAGCGCAACGATTACTACGGCAACAACAACCCGTCGCAACCCAGTCAGAGTTTTCCCCAGGACGACCATTTCACCAGCCAGACCCGCGATATCGCCGGCAGCCGGGTGGAGTTGCTCGACGCCTACCTCTATGGCAATTGGGACGTGGCACAGATGCCGGTCACCGCACGTATCGGGCGCCAGGTGTTCAACTGGGGCGAGGGGATTTTCTACCGTGGCGGGATCAACACCACCAACCCGGTGGATGCGGCCAAGTACCGTCTGCCCGGGGCCGAAGTCAAGGAAGTGCTGGTCCCGGTGGAGGCGCTCAGCTTCAACATCGGCCTGACCGACAGCCTGACCATGGAAAGCTTCTACCAGACCAACTGGAAGGAAACCCGCATCGACCCGGTCGGCACGTTCTACTCGCAGACGGACCTGTTCGCCGACGGCGGCAACACCGCCTACAACAACTTCAGCGGTACCGCGCTGGACACCCCGGTGCCCGGCTTCGGCAACGTGATTGATCTGTATAGCGCACTGGGCAACAACCCGCTGCTCAACCAGGCCCTGAGCACCACCGGCCTGTATGCCAACGGGGTCACCCCGACCTTTGGCAACACCGTCAAGGTGGCCACGGTCGGCAAGGATTTCAACGCGCGCAACGACGGCCAGTTCGGTTTCGCTTTTCGCTACATCGCAGAAGCACTCAACAGCACCGAGTTCGGGTTGTACATGGTCAACTACCACGCCAAGGAGCCGACCATTTCCGCCGATCTGGGCGGGTACCAGGGCATCGACATGAATGCCCTGACCAACCTGTTGGCCGGTGTCGCCGGCAGCCAGGCGGGGCAGTTGGCCAACGGCCTGGCGACCGTGGATGTGCTGGGCAATATTCAGGCGCACCGGCGCTACGCCGAAGACATCCGCATGTACGGCTTCAGTTTCAACACCACCCTGGGCCAGGCGTCGGTGTTCGGTGAAGTGGCTTATCGGCCGAACCTGCCCATCGGGATCGCCGCCACCAACGACCTGATCGGCGACCTGGCCAACGGCGCTGCCGCAGCGGCAGGCGGCCAGACCATCAACATCGGCGGGCAGCAGGTCACGCTCGACAGCCAGATCAATAACGCCGAGCGGGTGGAAGCGTTCAACACGTCCCTGGGCACCATTTACAACTTTGGCCCGAGCCTGTCGTTCGACTCGATGTTCGGCGTATTCGAGCTGGCGTCCGAGCACCTGCGCGGCAGCAGCCTGCAATACACCGCTTATGACGGCAGCAACCGTTACTACGCGGGCACCGGCAACTTTTCCTATGTGTCCGGTGGCGAGCGCGACGACCAGGTCAACCGCAACTCCTACAGCTACACGGCGATGCTCAACGGCACCTGGAACGACGTGTATGCCGGGGTCAACGTCTCGCCTTATGTCGTCTACAAGGATGACTTCGAGGGCAACAGCTATCAGGCGGGCAATGTCATCGAGGGCCGCAAGGCCTACACCCTGGGGATCAAGGCCAACTACCAGAACAGGCTGGAGGCCGAGCTGCAATACACCGAGTTCTATGGCGGCGGGCAGGACAACGGCCTGCGTGACCGCGACAACATCGGCTTCAACCTCAAGTATTTCCTTTGATTGTTGCGCACAACCCCCTTGTGGGAGCGGGCTTGCTCGCGAAAGCGGTGTATCAGGTGACACCTGTGCTGGATGTGCCGCCCTCTTCGCGAGCAAGCCCGCTCCCACATTGGATCTTTTGTGTATTTCGGAGAACGTCCATGTTTGACTTACCACGACTGACCAAGACCACGCTGGCGCTGTTCCTGAGCCTGGCCGCCGGCAGCGCGCTGGCCGCGGTCACGCCCCAGCTGGCCGAACAACTGAAAACCACCCTGACCCCAATGGGCGCCGAGCGTGCCGGCAACGCCGCCGGGACCATTCCGGCCTGGGCTGGCGGCATCACCCAGGCACCGGCGGGCTACAAGCCAGGCCAGCATCACCTGGACCCGTATGCGGCGGACAAGCCGCTGTTCACCATCACCAAGGCCAACCTTGAACAGTACAAGGCCCACCTCAGCCCGGGCCAGATCGCCCTGTTCAATAGCTACCCCGACACCTTCCAGATGCCGGTCTATCCCTCACGCCGCTCTGGCTCGGCGCCGCAGTGGCTGTATGACAACACCTTGAAGAATGCGACTGCGACCAAGCTGCTCGATGGCGGCACCGGTTTTGCCGATGCCTATGGCGGTGTGCCGTTCCCGGTGCCCAAGGATGGGGTCGAGGTACTGTGGAACCACATCACCCGTTATCGCGGTATCTATGTAGTCCGTCGTGCCTCCGAAGCGCCGGTGCAACGCAACGGCAGCTTCGCGCTTGTGACCTCGCAGCAGGAGGGGCTCTTCAACTATTACCGCCCGGGCGGGCAATTCGCCGACCTGAAAAACATCCTGTTTTACTACCTGGCCTTCGTGAAAAGCCCGGCCCGCCTGGCGGGTGGTGCGGCCTTGGTTCACGAGACCCTGGACCAGCTCAAGGACCCGCGTCAGGCCTGGGTCTACGATGCAGGCCAACGCCGTGTACGCCGGGCGCCGAACCTCGCGTATGACACCCCGATCGCCTCGTCCGACGGCCTGCGCACGGCGGACGATACCGACCTGTTCAACGGCTCGCCGGACCGCTACGACTGGAAGCTCAAGGGCAAGCAAGAGGTCTACATTCCCTACAACAACTACAAAGTCGGCAGCCCCGAGGTGAAGTACGCGCAGCTGCTCACACCGGGCCACCTCAACCCGCAGTACACCCGTTATGAGCTGCACCGGGTCTGGGTGGTCGAAGGCACGCTCAAGCCGGGCGCGCGGCATATCTATTCCAAGCGCGTGCTGTTTCTCGACGAGGACAGTTGGGGTGCCGCCTTGGTCGATCAGTATGACGGGCGAGGGGAGCTGTGGCGGGTGTCGATGGCCTACCTGAAAAACTTCTACGACCTGCCCACCACCTGGAGTGCGCTGGACGTTTTCCATGACCTGCAGGCGCGTCGTTACTACGTGCAGAACCTGGATAACGAAGAGCAGGGCACCGTGGACTTCGCCCAACCGGTGCCGGAAGACGCGTACTTCATGCCGTCGGCATTGCGCCAGCGTGGGACGCGGTGATATTGGCCATTCGGAAGATTGCCGGGTTTTGGTTTGCCAGGATGTGCTAGCCTGCAATCAATGATTTCATTGATTGCAGGGGGCATCATGGCCAGCATCACAATTAGAAACCTTGATGAGAAGCTCAAGGAGCAACTGCGCATCACAGCGGCTCATAACGGACATTCCATGGAAGAAGAGGCTCGCCTGATTCTGGGCAGGGCCTTGGCGACGGTTGATCGCGCCGGTGGACTTGGAAGCAGGATCCGCAATCGTTTCAGCACTCTGGGGGGAGTCGAGCTTGATCTGCCAGAGCGTTCAGAGAAAGCAACGGCGGTGGATTTTTCTGAATGATAGTGCTCGATACCAACGTTCTTTCAGAGTTTATGCGAGTCGAGCCTGAAAGCCGGGTGCTTGCCTGGGTTGATGCGCAGCCAGCGATGGATCTGGCAGTCAGTGCGGTGACGGTGGCAGAAATACTTCACGGAATCGCGCGCCTTCCATCTGGCAAGCGCAAACAAAAACTTGAAGCCCATGCCATGGCCATGTTCGAAGAGGACTTTGCCGGACGCATTTTGCCGTTCGATGCTCATGCCGCAGTTGAGTACGCAGCGCTGACGGCAGGTGCTGGGGCAAATGGGCGTGCGGTTTCAATGGCAGATGCGCAAATTGCCGCCACTTGCCGAAGCCATGGGGCGGCAATAGCCACCCGCAATGTTCGAGATTTCGAGTTCAGCGGTGTTGAAGTGATAGATCCCTGGATGAGCTGAGCTCCCCTGTAGGAGCGAGCTCGCTCGCGAAGAACTTGCCAGCGCCGCGGTCATTCAGAATGCACGCGTTATCGTTGACCACCATCGCGAGCAAGCTCGCTCCTACAGGGCGAGCCTGAATTCATCACACGCGGAAGTGGCTCACCATCTGCTGCAATTGACCACCCAGGCGCGCCAGTTCAACGCTGGACTTGGCGGTCTCATCGCTCGCTGCAGCCGTCTGCTCCGACACATCGCGCACATTGATGATGCTGCGGCTGATCTCCTCGGCCACGGCGCTTTGCTGTTCGGCAGCCGCGGCGATCTGCTGGTTCATCGACTGGATGTTGGACACGGTGCGGGTGATGCTCTCCAGTGACTCGCCGGCCTTGCGGGTCAGGGCCACGCTGCTGTCGGTGAGGACGCGGCTGTTGTTCATCACGGCGGACACTTGTTGCGTGCCGTTCTGCAGGCCGGCCACCAGGCCTTCGATTTCCTCGGTGGATTTCTGCGTGCGCTGGGCCAGGCCGCGGACCTCGTCGGCCACCACGGCAAAACCACGACCGGCTTCACCAGCACGGGCCGCTTCGATGGCGGCGTTGAGCGCCAGCAGGTTGGTCTGTTCGGCCACGGCCTTGATCACGTCCATGACGCTGCCGATCTTGTCGCTTTCCTGTTGCAGCACGCTCATGGCCTCGGTGGAACGTACCACTTCGCTGGCCAGGCGCTCGATCTGGGCGATGGCTTCATTGACCACTTTGTCGCCTTCACGGGCTTCGCCGTCCGCCGCCGCAGCGGCTTGCGAAGCTTCTTCGGCGTTGCGCGCGACTTCCTGCACGGTGGCGGTCATCTCGTGCATGGCGGTCGCGACCTGATCGGTCTCGACTTTCTGGCTGTTGACCCCGGCGCTGGTCTGTTCGGTCACGGCCGACAGTTCCTCGGCGGCGCTGGCGATCTGGGTCACGCCGTCGCGGATGCCGCTGATCAAGTCGCGTAGGGTCACGCCCATGCGTGCGATGCCTTGTTGCAACACACCGAGTTCGTCACGACGGGTGACCAGCACGTTCTGGGACAGATCGCCGCTGGCGATGCGGTCGACCACCGCCAGGGTTTCGCGCAATGGACGGGTGATCTGGCGCGTGATGACCACGGCGGCAATGATGCCTACCAACAATGCCAACAGTGTGCTGATCAGTTGCAGCGTGCGCGCCCGGGCGCTTTCGGCGTCACGGCGGTCGAGCTGGATCTGATACAACTGATCGCTCTGGGACACGATGGCGGCGCCCTGGTCGGTCATTTCCTTGCGCGCCTGCACCGCGTCATTGCTGGCGGCCTTGTAGGCCTGCAAGGCGCTGCGGTAGTTGCCCAGCGCGGTTTCCAGCTGACGCAGGACGTCTTGCTGGGCGTCGGCGAAATGCGCGTTGAGCGGTTTCAGGCTGGCGATGGCGGCGTCCAGTTGGCCGACCGCTTTTTGCTCGGTTTCGGTATTGGTGGTGGCGGTGTAACCACGTACTTCGTAACGCGCCAACAGGAACGCTTCCTTGGCCGTTGTAATGGCCTGGAACTGTTCGAAGCGCTGGTCGCTCAGCGGCATTTGCTGCACGCGGGTGTTGATGTCATTGATCAGCGAGTTGGCGGTTTCGGCGTTGACGCTCATGGCGTCGCGGGCGCTGTTGCCGGCGCGATAAGCGTTGCGCATTTTGCCCAGGGACGTCCTGTAGGCGTCGATCACGGTGCCCTGCTCCCGGAGCAGCTTGAGGTTTTCCGGGCTCTTGAACTTCGCCAGCAGGGCCTGTTGCTGGGCCGAGAAGGCGTCGAGGGTGGTCTGCACGCCCTGCGCGGCGGTTTCGTCGCCGTTGGTCAGCATGTATTGCAGGCGAACCACGCGCAGCTTGGTCAGGCCGGCGTTGAGCTGGGTGATGTCGCTCATCCAGTTACTGCGGTCGATCAACCCGCCCAGGCTGGTCCAGCCGGTCAGGGCGAGGACGCAGGTCAGTGCCAGCACGAGGCCAAATCCAAGGCCCAGTTTCAGGTTCACGCTGATGTTGCCGAACCAGCTATTCATCAAATTCCTCCAGGAACGTAGTGCTACTTTTTCGTCGGTTGGCTGGAAGATTGTTTTTTTTGGGGGCCGCCAAGCTGTGTAAGCAGGATGTATCGGCAGCAATGGCGGGAGCTGAAAGGATTTTTCCAAACTGATTCTGTAACAAGGTTTTTACAGCGCTTTTAAGCTTTTTTTCACATGGGTTTCACCCGCCAACGACGCACGCGTCTTTAACCTCCGGGGATCTAATGAGGTAGTGCGTGCCGGCGAGGCGGCTTGATGTGGAATTAAGACTGAGTCTTTTCGGGATAAAACGCTCGATCGATCTGAAGCGCTTCGCCCGCTATCGCAACGCTGCGGTGGTGTTGGCCTCGGCGCTGCTGGTGATCCCGTTGACGGTGTTTTTACTGCGACCGGCCACCGTTCCGGACCTGGCTCATGGCAATGTGCGCGGTGCACAGGCGTTGATGAAGGGATGGGCCAAGGGCGACCTGATCGTGCTGGTGCGCCACGTCGAACGCTGCGATCACTCTTCGGCTGCCTGCCTGATCGGCAACGATGGCATTACCGAGCGTTCGCGCAGTATTGCCACAAATGTCGGGGCGCATTTCCGTAACCTGGGCCTGGACAAGTCCGATATCTACCACAGCCCGATCCTGCGTACGGCACAGACCGCCGGCTTCATGTTCAACAAGGCCGGCACGGGCGAAGACTGGTTGATCAGTTGCAAGGGCACCATGCTGCGTGACGCGTTGGCGCACAAGGTGGCCGGACGTAACCTGATTCTGGTGACCCACAGCGAATGCATGGCGCAACTGGAAAAGGACCTCGAATTGACCACGTCGACCCTGGGTTACGGAGCGTCTCTGTTTATCTCCGCCGAAACGCCGAACAGTCCGCGCATGCTGGGTTTTATCGAAGCATCGGATTGGCCCACGGTGACACCCCGTTGAACTTCACCCTCCCTTTGAATCAGGATTGAGCATGCAGACTGCCTCCCGCTACCGCTTTTATTGGGTGAACTTTGGTATTCCGCTGGCCTGCGCAGCCGTGGTGTTCCTGATGTTCGACATGACCCGCATCGATATCGCCTTCAACAATTACTTTTTTGATCCGGTGACGCAGACGTACCCGTTGGACCAGGTCCACCTGTTCGAAAAAATCACCCACAAATGGGCGCGGATCATCCCGAACTGGACCGGTGAAATTGCGATTATCGGTGCCTTGCTGTCGTTTCTCTGGCCGCGCCTGAAGGCTGAAAAGCACTCGAAAATCATCGTCTTCCTGGAAAAAATCAAAGTGGCACCGGTACTGCGATTTGCCAACCGCCACCGTCGCGACTTTCTCTACGTGGTGTTCGCGTTTTCCATCAGCACCGGAGTCATTCACTACCTCAAGGGCCACACCAGCGTGTATTGCCCGATCGAGACGACACTGTACGGCGGCAAAATGCAGCACGTTGAGTGGTATGAGAATTTCGACCTGCTGAAAGTCGCCGGTGACGGCCGCTGCTGGCCGGGCGGACATGCCTCGGGTGGTTTCACCATGCTGGCGTTGTACTTCGTGGCTCGCCGCTATCGCTGGCGCTATTCCAAGGCGATCATGTACGGATCGCTGACCCTCGGCTTCATCTACGGCACAACGCGGGTGCTGCAAGGCTGGCACTACATGTCCCACACCTTCTGGGCCGGGATCTTCGTGTGGCTGGCGTGTTTGCTGACGGCGCTGGCGTTTTACGGGCGAGCGAGGCTGGAACAGCCGGTGCTCTCCAAAGCGCAACAACCGGTGCCGGCGGCTCAGACTCAGCCAGTGAATTGAGTGGGCGTAACAACTGCACCGCGGCGCACAGACGCTTCGGCTTGGGGGAATCCCAAGGGAAAACAGATAACGAAATATCTGTAGGAGCTGCCGAAGGCTGCGATCTTTTGATCTTGATCTTGATCTTCAGCAATCTCCAGATCGCAAAATCAAAATCAAAAGATCGCAGCCTTCGGCAGCTCCTACAGGGGAACGTGCACCACCAAACAACGAGGTCGAGCGTTAGCTCGCCTCGCGGTGCTGTAAAAGCGGAACCATAGGCGGCCGTTACCGCAGAAATGGATAGGTATGCTCCCCGGAACAACCAAAAAAAAGCCCGCGGGAGGGCGGGCAAACCGTAGTTTCTTGAATGAGCGAGCGAAATGTACAGGCTGGCGCGAGAGGGTGGGGTGAAGAAAAATTCATCTCGAACAAAGCCCCGCACCAGAGCCTGCGACACCGCTACGGCAAATGATCGGCGGCAAAGTCGGCTTCCGACCGGGCACGTAAACGGCCCTTGCGGCAGGCTTGCTGGAAGCGCTCGAAATCGCGCTCGTTCTGCTCGGTATAACCCTGGGCGTATTTATAAAGCGCATCGGCCAATGCCTCGCTCTTGCCGATGTAACCGCTGATCACCGCCGCCTGCCCCGAAGACTTGGCATGGGCGCGAGCCAAGGCCCGGCCGCAAAGCCGGCCATAGGCCGCGAAGGCTTCGCCATCGAAGGTCTCGAGTTCGGCGGAGATTTTCATATCGCGCAATTGCCGCACATGGAAATGCCGCCCGCTGGGGCCAGTGGTCCAGCCGAGGAACAGGTCGCTGGCCGATTGCATCAAGCGTTGACCCTCGACCACCCGCTGCCCTTCATGCCGCACCTTCGACCTGGCCTTCACGTAGCCGGCAAGCACTGAACGGCGTGCTTCCTTGAATTGCAGGAACAGCGGGAACTGCTGATCGTCGGTCAGCAGCGCCACCAGGCAACGGGTGCCGGCACTGCCGACGCCCACCACCTTGAACGCCATGTCCTGCACGTGAAAACGCGACAGCAGTTCACGGCGGTCCGCTTGCAGGGTGCCGCGATAGTCACGCATGAAGGTGTCGTAGAGCGGGCGCCAGTCCGACAGGCGCAACCAGTCATCATCGGCGTCCAGCAGAGTGGTGTTCTTGTGCAGGTGGAAAATTTCCGGCAGGTCATCGCGAATGATCAGACGCCCATGGGCGTCGCGATCACTGATTTTTGGCAGCAGTTCGGCATGGGTGCGACGCTCGGCTTTTTCGATGGCGCGTTCCACGTGTTCCAGGGTGTTTTTGTTGGCCTGCGCCAGCAGGTCGTTATAGCTGATGGACTCGTACCAGGTTTCCAGCGAACTTTGTTCGGCGCATTCGAGCATGGTTTTCTGATAGGCACTCACCACTTCATGGCAGATGCTTTCTTCAACCGACTCGCCATGGCGCAAGTCGCGGGCGGCCACCAGAAAACTCGCCACCAGGCGTTTCAAGTCCCAATCCCACGGCCCGGGATGGGCTTCATCGAAGTCGTTGACGCTGAACAGCAGGTTGCGTTCAGGCGTTGCGAAACCGCCGAAGTTCATCAAGTGGCTGTCGCCACAAATCGGCGAAACCAGCCCCATGTTCGAGGTGCCCGCCAGGTCGTGGGCCTGCAGCAGCGCATTGCCGCGATAGAAGGTGAACGGCGACACCAGCATGCGCCCGTAGCGCAACTCCACCAGCGATTTGATGCGTCCCTCACTCGACGCCTTGATCAGCGGTATCGGGTCGCGATCGACATTGCCCAAGGCTGCTTGCGAACTGCGCGAGCACTTCTTGCGCGCATCCTTGCCTTGCTTCAAACGGTCGGTGAGGGTTGTCATGGGGGCCTATTCGACGGGTGATGTAGGGCGTTTGCGAATGGAGTGTAGAAGGGCTTTGCGGGTTCATCCGAAGTGTTTGCCCGGCGACTGACCTGTCTGGCATCGGCCTGTATCGATCCCTCTCAAGCCTCTGCTTCGTCGAGTGGCGCGATGTTGTCCAGTGCCCGGTTCACCAGCAATTGCGCCAGCACAGCCAACTGCTGGATCGCCAGGGCGATGTTGCGACGCGAACTCTCAAGCTCGCAGGCAAGGTCGGTGCTCATGACGTTGAGCGAGGCGAGGGTTTCGCTGGCGTGGGTGAGCAGGGACGGCGTGTCGATGTCGGGGCGGATGGTGAAGACGTGGCTGACGGGGTCGAGGTGATTGGGGTTGCGCAGACGGGCGCTGATGGCGGGTTCGGTGGTTTTGGAGAGGTTGGATACGTCGGGTGATTCGGTTGTTGAATCTGGCGGATTGGGGCTTTGCTTTTTCACAATGGCATTCCTCACACTGTTGGAGAAGCTGCCATCCCCTGCTGTCAAACAGGATTGGGTGGCAGCTATACGCGGGTTGACAGACCGGAAGTGTAAGAACCCGGTGCACCCGAAGGTGCCCCGCGCACAGCCGCCATAATCGTGACTACATGCGTGAAAGCATGTCGCCTGATCTGGGAGGTGTGAAGAGTACACTTTTCAGCCTGTCAAAGCCGATCGCCGGTTTTAGGCGACCCCTGAAGGCTATCGTCGAGAAGCAGCGTCCGCCAGTTCATGAAAGGCGATGCGTTTTGCGGGAAATGTCCTAGGACGCGGTGAAGTCACAGGTCGCTCGATTTCACCGTGTGCTTGAAATGATGCTCCCAAAGCCTGACCCCCAACCCTCCCGTCCGGTCCAGCGACGACCCCACCGTCAAATCCGTGATCAGCGTCGGCTGCAAACCCGCATCAAACAGCGCAAACCCCGCCGCCAGGCAGCAGGTTTCGGTCTGCAGGCCGCACACCAGTACGCGCTCGACGTTCAGGCTTTTCAGGTAGTCGATGGTTTGCGGCGTGGGGGCGTAGCCGTGCTTGATGAAAATGCGGTCGGCGGGGATCAGGCTGTCATCGTCCGGCGCGGGGTGCCAGCCAAGCTGTTTTTCGAAGGGGGTTATGGTCTCGTCGTGACGCTCGACCGTGGCGACACTGGGCAGGGTGCCGATGAGTGCCTGGATACCGTCGACCAGCCACGGCGGTGGGGCGAAGCAGGGTTGTACGTCGATGATCAGGAGGGCTTGGCGCATGGGCTTCTCCGGGAGAGAGGGTGGTGACGCGGGGACCTGCGGTTGGAAAATATCCAGGCGGTTTCGCTGGCCTCTTCGCGGGCAAGCCCGCTCCCGCAGGGGGCGGTATGAATGATCAAACCCCAGATGCAACAAAGCCCGCACTGGGCGGGCCTTGTCAGCTTTGATTGGTGGAGCCGGGGGGATTTGAACCCCCGTCCGCCAGTACTCCGCTGTCGGTACTACATGCGTAGCCGTGTCTATTAAGTTAACCCTCAGCGACCCGACGGGCAGGGTGCTTTGGGCGAGTTGTGTAAGTTTTAGCCGCTTCGTCCACAACGTACTGCACGGCGATTCTGTTCTATATGACAATCACTTTGGGTTTACAGACATCCCCTGGTGATTGCTGGACCCGAAGGTACCAGAAGCTCAGGGCTAAGGCTGCTTACGCAGCGAGAGCGAATTCCTGGCCGTGGTTATCGTCATTGGCAACTATAAGTAGTTGCAACAGTGGATTTACGAGTTCTGTTACCAACTCGGCATGCACCTAAAGTTTCGCAACCGGCGTCGAATCCTAAACGGCCCCGAGCCTGGTGCTCTGTGAATCAAGTGAGCAACAAGCCTGTACAGTGTACGTCAACGCGACTCAGAAGGCCAACCCGAAGGTAGGCCACCACAAATCATGGGGTTGGCTGGTTGCTCTGTTTGTCAGCGAGTGCCAATGCCTGGGTGGCTTCGGTGACGCATTTTGTGTCGTCTCCGGAGGCTTGTGAGGCTTCGGCGCTGGACATCAGTCTCTTGATCTCCATGGCGGTGTTTCCGGAGGTCGCCGGCAGCGCATTCACTTTGCCTTTGAGCTCTTGCAGCTTGCTCGTACACAGGTTGTTGTCCGCAGCCAATGCAGGAGAGGCCAGCATTGCAGCGCAAATGAACAGACCAGCGAGCGTGGTAGGTTTCATGGATATCACCTTGAACGGATGGGACCTACCTCAAAGACTACGATTCAACGCAGGAATTCGGTTTTTTCAGACAACGTGTCGAGCTTTTCCTGCGATGCGGGCGGTTACGCATTTCCAGACCCCGGATGCAACAAAACCCGCCGTTGGCGGGTTTTGGTTTGCTTCGTATCGGATTACTTCCCGCCTTTTTTCGCGTCGGTGACGGCCTTGATGACGTCGTTGGTCTCGGCGACGCAATCATCAATGCCTGCCTTGGTGCCTTTTGCATGGTCGGCTTTGGCTTGCTCGACGGAGGCTTTCACCTGGTCAGCCATTTCCGGAGGAATCTGTGCCTTTGCGTTTTCGATGGTTTGCAGATTGACCGCGCAAAGGTCTTCTTCTGCAGCAAACGAAGTGGAAGCCATCATGGAAGCAGTAATGAACAAACCTAACAGCACAGAACGATTCATGTGTATCTCCTTGAGCTGAAGGGCCAGGCATTGCTGGCCATCAAATCGAGCTACCGAGTGTTGGGAGAGCCCCGCATTGGCGGGACTTGATCAGTGGACTGCGGCGGCACCTCAGGGTTCTGTTTTTCTGCTGTAGAACTATCGATTCCGGCAAGTAGGTACATCTATGCACCTTCCTTGGGTCCTGCTATCAGGGCACCCTAGCCTGGGTAACGCGGTCCACCAGATAGACTAGACCGTGGTAATCAATGCCGCCATGTTGCGTCAGCCCGATCTCACACGTGCGACTGGTGGAAATCCCCTCGCTGCACTGCTGCACCGCCTCCTTGAGCGTGCGCAGCGAATGGGCATTGAGCTGCGGCGTAGTGAAACCCTTGTCGCCGGCGAAGCCGCAGCAGTGAATGCCCTCAGGAATGACCACGTTTTTGCTGCATTTGCGTGCCAGATCGATCAGCGCCTGACTTTCGCCAAGGTGCTGAGTGCTGCAGGTGACGTGCACCGCAATCGGCGCTTCCTGTGGTGTGAAATCGAGGCGATCCATCAAGTGCGTGCGGATGAAACGCACCGGGTCGTAGAGGTCCAGTCGAACGTCGCCCAGGTCTTGAGTGAGCCGTAACGTACAGGGGCTGGTGTCGCAATAAATCGGGTCGAGCCCGCCGCGACTGGCGTGCAGCAAGGCGCCGATCAGCTCCTGGCGTTTGTGTTCGGCTTGTTCGGCGTAGCCTTTGGAGGCGAATGGCTGGCCGCAGCAGAGGTTGTCCAGATTGTCCGGGAAGACGACCTGGTAACCGGCCTTCTCCAGCAGCCCGCGGGTTTTGTCGTACAACGACACCTGCTCTTTATCCCCCGCCGCTGGCCCCATGACCCGCGACACACACGCCGCCAGGTACACCACCCGAGGGCGTTCGTCCGACACGGCGGGACTGAAGCGGATGGCTTTTTCCGGCTGCGGCATGGCGTTGGTCCATTGCGGGACCTGGCCTTTGGACAGCTTCGTCAATGTCGCCGAGAGTTTTGCCAGGCGTGGCGCGCCCAACAACATCCGTGCGCCATTGGCGACGTGCAGGGTGAACCGCGCCCCTTGTAGCGCCGTGGCGAAATTTCCTTCAAGCCAGTTGGCGGTTTTCGTATGGGTTGCCGTACGGCTGCGCAGCTTTTTCACCAGCTCGCCGGTATTGATGCCAACCGGGCAACGTTGCGCGCACAGGCCGGTGGCGGCGCAGGTATCGATGCCCTGGTATTCGTACGCGGCTTCGAGCTCGGTGGTATCGATGCCGGCGCGTTTTCGCGCCTGAATGTCGCGCCAGATCACGATGCGCTGGCGCGGGCTAAGGGTCAGGCCCTTCGACGGGCAGACCGGTTCGCAGAAGCCGCATTCGATGCACTTGTCCACAATCTCGTCGGCGGCCGGCAAGGGCTTGAGGTGCTTGAGGTGGATCTGCGGATCTTCGCTGAGCACCACGTCCGGGTTGAGGATGCCGTTGGGATCGAGCAGACGCTTGAGTTGCCACATCAGCTGGTAGGCATCGCTGCCCCATTCCAGTTCGACGAACGGCGCCATGTTGCGTCCGGTACCGTGTTCGGCCTTCAGCGAGCCGCCGAACTCCACCGCCACCAGTTGCGCCACGTCGTCCATGAACGCCTGGTAGCGTGCGACTTCTTCCGTGTTGTTGAAGCCTTGGGTGAAGACGAAGTGCAGATTGCCTTCCAGTGCGTGTCCGAAAAGGATCGCTTCATCGTAGTGATGTTTGTCGAACAGTTCGATCAGGCGATTGACGCCGATGGCCAGTTGTTCGACCGGGAAGGTGACGTCTTCGATGATCACCGTGGTGCCGGTCTTGCGCACCGCGCCGACGGCGGGGAAGGTGTCTTTGCGGATGGCCCAGAGACGAGCGTTTTCTTGAGGGTCCTCAGTGAAGTCGACCTGCTTTTCCACCGGGAACGCCTGCAGCGACGCCATGATCTGCGCCAGTTGTTCATGCAGCAGGGCGGACGACGCGGCGCGGGATTCAATCAGCAAGGCACAGGCATTGTTCGACAGATGCTGTACGAAAGACGGCATGCCGGGTTTGTCCTGCACTGAGCGCAGGCTGCGCCGGTCCAGCAGTTCCACGGCCGACACCGGTTGGCTTTTCAGTACGGTGACCGCGTTGCAGCAGGTCTCGACATCCGGGAAGACAATCAGGGCCGAGGCCTTGTTCGGGTGGTCGATCACCGTGTCGTAGGTCACCGCACTGATGAACCCGAGCGTGCCCTCGGAGCCCACCAGCAGGTGGCTCAAGATATCCACAGGCTCGTCGAAATCCACCAGGGCATTGAGCGACAGGCCGGTGGTATTTTTCAGACGGTACTTGTGGCGGATTCTCGCAGCCAGATCAGCGTTGGCGCGGGTCTCGCGACCCAGCGTCGCCAGACGCTCCAGCAACGCGGCATGGCTTTGGCGAAACGCTGCGACGCTAGCGGCATCTTCAGTGTCGAGACGACTGCCGTCGGCCAACACCAGACGAATGCCGGCCAGGGTGTGGTAGGTGTTTTGCGCCGTGCCGCAGCACATGCCGCTGGCGTTGTTGGCGACGATGCCGCCGATCTTGCAGGCATTGATCGAGGCCGGGTCCGGGCCGATCTTGCGTCCGAACGGCGCCAGCCAGGCGTTGGCCTGGGCGCCGATCACACCCGGTTGCAGGCGGATTTGCGTGCCCTGGTCGCGGATCTCGCGCGCGTTCCAGTTGTCCCCCAGCACGATCAGCACCGAGTCGCTGATCGCCTGACCGGACAAACTGGTACCGGCGGCGCGGAAGGTCACCGGCACCTGATCGCGTTGCGCCAGTTGCAGCAGCGCCACCACTTCGTCTTCGGACTCGACGCGGATAACCAGTTGCGGAATCAATCGATAGAAACTGGCATCGGTGCCGAAGGCCAGGGTCGACAGCGGGTCGTCGAAACGTCGCTCTTGAGGAATCAGTTGCTGTGCATCACGCAGGAAAGCGGCCGGTAGACTCATTGGTCCTCCAGGATCAGCACCACCAGGTCTTTCGGGCCGTGGGCGCCGTACGCCAGCACTTGCTCGATGTCGGCGGTCTTCGACGGGCCAGACACCAGCAGTGCGTTGGTCGGCATGCCCTGGGCCCATTCGAATTCCTGTTGCACCTGATAGAAGTTGTCGCGGATTTCACTGGCCTTGAGCAGGGCGAAATGCACCGGAGGGGCCAGGCTCATCAGGCGCGGTTCTTCCCGGGTCGGCCAGAGAATCAGGCTGCCGGTTGCCGCGATGGCGCCGAGGGTGGTGGTCAGGCTCGCCGGGGTGTCGTTGAACAACTCGGCTTTCCATTCTTCAACCGGGCGGTCGTAGGCCTTGAGCATCGGCAGATCGGGATTATTCGCCCAATGCTGTGTGATGCGTTGACCGTGGGGCGTTGTCGGTGCGATCAGCAGGCTTGGCAACTGGCGGTCCCGCAGCAATTGCGCCAACAGTACCGGCCACTCTTCACCGGAGGTCAGGTGGATTTCCGTGTGCACCGCTTCCATCAGTTTGCGCAGCTGTGGAATGCGTTGCTCAGGCGCGTAGGTGTAAGGCTGGGTCACCAGATCGACATCAAAGTTGTCGGCCACCGGCGTGGTGCCTGTCAGACTTTTACGCAGTTTGGCGAGGATATTTTGCTTGGCGCTCATCAGCGGTCTCCCTGTTTGGCCAAGTGCTCGCGGGCCATTTCATGCAGTGAGCGGGCGGCGGGTTTCGGTGCGCTGTGGTTTTGCGTCCACGGGCCGACATTGCTCGGCGTGAGGGCGCGCAAACGGGTGGCGAAGAAGCCGAACAGGCGATACAGCGTCGGCGAACTGTTGAGCTTCGCCCAGGCGTTCCAGAGGAACCGCTCCTTGCGCGAATACTTGCTGCCCTGGCCGCGCATCACTTGATGGGGGCTGTCCGGGGCCTTGACGTTTTCTTCGCGCAGGCGCCGCAGCAACGCAGGGATCGGGATTTTTACCGGGCAGACTTCGCCGCAGGCACCGCACAGCGAAGAAGCGCTCGGGTGATCCGGGACTTTCGCCAGGCCGACCATGTGCGGGGTGACGATTTTTCCGATAGGGCCGGGGTAAACCTCCCCATAGGCATGACCGCCGATTCGGGTATAGACCGGGCAATGATTCATACAGGCACCGCAGCGAATGCAGTTCAGGGTCTGGCGCAATTCGCTGTCGGCAAAGGCCTGGCTGCGACCATTGTCGAGCAGTACCAGGTGCACTTCCTGCGGGCCGTCGAGTTCATGTGCCTTGCGCGGGCCGGAGATCATGTTGACGTAGGTCGTGATCGGGATGCCCAGGGCCGAGCGGGTCAGCAGCGACAGCAACGGCACCACATCGCGCAGGTTTTCCACGACTTTTTCGATACCGGTGACGGCGATGTGCACGGGCGGTACGGTGGTGGTCATGCGCCCGTTGCCTTCGTTTTCCACCAGCAGCAGGGTGCCGGTTTCGGCCACGGCGAAGTTGACACCGGAGACGCCGATGTCCGCTTCGAAGAATTTCTGCCGCAAGACCTTGCGACCGATCTGAATGAGTTGGTCAACGTCCTTGGTGTATTCCACCCCAAGTTTGTCGTGGAACAAGGACGCGACCTGACCGGCATTCTTGTGGATCGCCGGCATGATTATGTGTGAAGGCTTCTCGTGGTCGAGCTGGACGATGTACTCGCCCATGTCCGATTCCAGGCATTCAATGCCCCGGTCAGCCAGGAAATGGTTCATCTCCATCTCTTCGCTGACCATCGATTTGCCCTTGATCACTTGCCGCCCCTCGTGAGCGCGGATGATCGAGAGGACGATGCCATTGGCCTCGTCCACCGTTTCCGCCCAGTGCACTGTCACACCGTTGCGGGTCAGGTTCTGTTCCAGTTGCTCGAGCAGGTCGGGCAACTTGGAGAGCGCGCGGGCACGGATTGCATTGCCCAGTGCGCGCAAGTGTTCTCTTTCATGGGCATCGCTGAACGCCGCTGCCCGTTTGGTCATCAGTGAGTCCATCGCCTTGCGAAAGTTGCCTCGCAATTGCGCATCACCCAGCGCGTTGTGGGCGCGGGTGCGGAAATCTTCTTCTACGGCAACCGTAGGAATAATCGTGGAGGTGCTCATCGGGCACCTCCGGTACGCTGCCAGAGGAAGCTGGCCAGATGCTGACCGCGCAACGCTTCCTGCTGTTTTTCCAATGAGCCGTTGATGTTCATCAAGCAGCCGCAATCGGCACTCAATACCTTGTGCGCGCCGGATTCCTTCAACGCCCGGGTCTTGTCAGCCACCATCGCGCCGGAAATGTCTGGCATACGGACGCTGAATGTTCCGCCAAAGCCACAGCACTCACTTTCGTGATCGTGATTGACCCGCTCCACATTGCTCAACTGCGACAACAACTCGCGGCCGTGCAGGTGGGTGTTCATTTCGCGGCGTGCCGAACACGAAGTGTGCAGCGCCACTTTCACCGGCTCGCCGCTGTCCTTGAACTGCACCTTGCAGACAAACAACAGGAACTCGGCCAGTTCATAGGTTCTGGCAGCCAGGGCCTGAACCTGTTTCAACGTGTGCGGCTCGTCCTTGAACAAGTCGGTATAGTGTTCGCGCAACATCCCGGCGCAAGAGCCTGATGGCACCACCACCGGATAATCCCCGGCAAACAGCGCCAGTTGCGAGCGCGCCACGGACCGAGCCTGTTCGGTGTAACCCGAGGTGTAGGCCGGTTGTCCGCAGCAGCTTTGCCCTTGCGGGTACTCGACACGAATACCTTCGCGTTCCAGCAGGTGGATCGCATCCATCCCGGCTTCGGGGTAGAACAAATCGACCACGCAGGTCCCGAACAGGTAGACCCGTGACGGTTTCTCGCTGGGGTATTGCCGAGGCTCGGGCAGTGGCGGGGCGACACGGGTCGCATTCGGCACAGCGTTGTAAAAAAGCTCGCTCATCAGGCGTGTCTCCGGGTGGTCCCGGTTATTCGTCTGTTGAGGCCGCTGAATATAGTGAGGGAAGCTTTCAGCAGCCTTACAGACCGGGGTGTGAATTGCGGACGCCGGGGGCGTGGCCCGGCGTCGGTTTTTACCGTTTTGCTTGTAGTCCTTAGTGCACCAGCATGCCGGTGAACCAGTAGGCCTGAGCCAGGGTGATCAAGCCGACAATCGTTGCAAAGAATAGGCTGTGCTTGAGGGTGAAGCGGAACAGATCCGATTCCTTGCCCACCAGGCCGGTTGCGGCGCAGGCCACGGCGATCGATTGTGGCGAGATCATCTTGCCGGTCACGCCGCCGCTGGTGTTCGCTGCCACCAGTAATGTGTCGTTGACACCGATCTGGTGCGCGGTGGTCGCTTGCAGCGAACTGAACAGGGCGTTGGACGAAGTATCGGAGCCGGTGAGGAACACGCCCAGCCAGCCGAGGAACGGCGAGAAGAACGGGAAGGCTGCACCGGTGCCTGCCAACACCAAGGCCATGGTCGAGGACATGCCCGAGTAGTTGGTGACGAAGGCGAACGCCAGCACCATGCCGATGGACAGGATCGGCCAGCGCAGTTCGTAGAAGGTCTCTTTCAAAGTGGTCAGACCAATTTTGAGGTTGATCTTCAATACCAGCATCGAGATCAGCGCCGAGAAGAAAATCGCTGTGCCGGTGGCGGAAATCGGGTCCAGTTTGAACACTGCCGGAATAGCCGTTGGCGTTGCCACGATCGGCGCGACCTTGATCACCATCTGGTCCAGGTGCGGAATGGCGAAGTTGAACACGAAGCTGTACATCGAACCGCCGGCGGCGAACATCGCCTTGAACGGCTTCAGGGTCCAGAGGGTGACCAGTACGGTCAGGATCAGGAACGGCGACCAGGCCTTGAAGATTTCCCCAAGGCTGTAGGGCGAAGCCACGGTTGTGCGCTTCTGGCCAAAACCACCGACACTGGCGCTCACCACGGAGGCCGAGACAGCGCCGACGATGTGCTGGCCGGCGGCGCGTTTTGGTTGCCAGACTTTCAGGAACAGGGTCAGGGAAATCAGGCTGGCCAGGGCCGAGGTGATGTCCGGCAGTTCCGGGCCGATGAAATTCGAGGTGAAGTACTGGGTCACGGCAAAGCTCAAGCCGGCCACCAGCGCTGCAGGCCAGGTTTCCCGCACGCCGCGCAGGCCGTCCATCATGAACACCAGCCAGAACGGCACGAACAGCGACAGCAGCGGCAGTTGGCGGCCGGTCATGGCGCCGATCTTGAAGGCGTCGATACCGGTCACTTGCCCGGCCACGATGATCGGAATGCCCAGGGCGCCGAAGGCCACTGGTGCGGTGTTGGCGATCAGGCACAAGCCAGCGGCGTACAACGGGTTGAAGCCCAGTCCTACAAGGAGTGCGGCGGTAATCGCCACCGGCGCGCCGAAACCGGCGGCACCTTCCAGGAATGCACCGAAGCAGAAGCCGATCAGCAGCACCTGCAAGCGTTGGTCATCGGTGATCGACAGGACCGAACTGCGAATGACTTCAAACTGGCCGCTCTTGACCGTCAGCTTGTAGAGGAACACCGCTGCCACGATGATCCAGGCAATCGGCCACAGGCCATAGGCGAAGCCATACCCGGCGGCGGCGAGCGCCATATCGACCGGCATCTGGAAAGCGAAGATCGCCACCAGGATCGACAGCGCCAGGGTGATGCTGCCGGCCACGTGCCCTTTGAGGCGGAACACGGCCAGGGCCAGGAAGAAAAACACAATGGGGATGACGGCTGCGAGTGCGGACAGGCCGAGGCTGCCGAGCGGGGTATAGAGCTGTTGCCAGGTTTGCATATGGGGTGGCCCCTAATTGTTGTTGGTCAGGCACTGATAGCGTTCTTGGATAATTGGTAAGACCAATTTACAATCGCTGTTGGCTAGGGTAAAAGCCTTGTAGGCGGTGTGTCAATTTGCCGCCCTAAAACTTTTGTCGAATGCAAAGTGCGCAGGTCGTCCGTCTGGTATGACCAAATGCGCTGTGGCAGGTGCTGGCGCGGCGCCGATAGGCCAGAATAGAGCCCCGGCGAGCCGTCGGGTCGTGGAGAAATCGAGTTATGGGGTTTGATCAGATTCGTCAGCGCCGTTTGTCTGACGATATTGTCGAGCAGCTTGAGGGCATGATCCTCGAGGGCACGCTGAAGGCCGGAGAGCGCTTGCCGGCCGAGCGCACGTTGGCCGAACAATTTGGCGTGTCCCGCCCTTCGTTGCGTGAAGCCATTCAGAAGCTGACCGCCAAGGGGCTGCTGGTCAGTCGCCAGGGCGGCGGCAACTATGTGGTGGAATCACTGGGTACCACCTTCAGTGATCCTCTGTTGCATCTGCTGGAAAGCAACCCCGAGGCGCAGCGCGATCTGCTCGAGTTTCGCCATACGCTGGAAGCGTCCTGCGCCTACTACGCTGCGTTGCGCGCCACTGATGTGGATCGCGAGCGGCTGACCGCGGCATTCAACACGTTGCAGGACTGCTATTCGCGTCACGAAGAGGTGAGCCGTGCCGAAGAGGGGGCCGCGGACGCAAGTTTTCACCTGGCGATCGCCGAGGCCAGCCACAATGCCGTGCTGCTGCATACCATTCGCGGGCTGTTCGACTTGCTCAAGCGCAACGTGGTGACCAACATTGGTGGCATGTACAAGCAGCGCACTGAAACCCGCGACATGCTGATCACGCAGCATCGGGAGTTGTACCAGGCGATTATCGAAGGGCGGGCGGAGCAGGCGCGGGAAGTTTCCAGTCGGCACATTCTGTATGTGCAGGAGGTGCTCGAAGAAGTGCGTCAGGAAGTGCAGCGCGTGGCCCGGGCGGAGCGGCGCAAGGGGATGTGACCTTTTGAAGCAAAAGATCGCAGCCTGCGGCAGCTCCTACATTGGAATGCGTTCCCTGTAGGAGCTGCCGAAGGCTGCGATCTTTTCGCTGACGCGGCGAAACTCAGGCAGAAAAATCAGTCTTCCTTGCCCTTGTTGCGCACCGCACGCTGCAACTCGCGACCTGCGTCGCGTTCGCGCTCGGTATCACGCTTGTCGTATTCCTTCTTGCCCTTGCCCAGGGCGATCTCGCACTTAACCATGTGCTTGCTCCAGTACCAGGACAGGCACACGCAGGCGTAACCCTTTTGCTGCACCGCAGCGGCCAGCTTTTCCAGCTCGCGCCGGTTGAGCAGCAACTTGCGGGTGCGCACCGGGTCAGCGATGACGTGGGTGCTGGCGGTCGTCAGGGGCGTAATGTGGCTGCCGAGCAGCCAGGCTTCGCCATCCTTGAGCAGGACATAACTGTCAACCAGTTGCAGCTTGCTTGCCCGCAGACTTTTTACTTCCCAGCCGGCCAGGACCAGACCAGCCTCGAACTTGTGCTCGATGAAGTAATCGTGTCGCGCCTTTTTATTTTGCGCGATGGTCCCTGTTGGGTGTTTCTTCTGTTTAGCCATAGGGGCGGCATTATAGGGAGTTACAACAGAGTCGGCTACGGGGTTGCTACGTGCTTGAGCAGGTTGATTGAATCCCGGACAATGCGGCCTCTTTTTTGAACGCTTGGGCGTGATAACGATGTCGACAGACAAGGTTTCTGTCCACGGCAGTTGGGCTAGCCGCTGGGTCTTCATACTCGCCGCGACCGGTTCGGCCGTGGGGCTGGGTAGTATCTGGAAATTCCCGTACATGGTCGGCGTCTATGGCGGCGGTGCCTTCGTGCTGATGTTCCTGGCCTGCATCGCGCTGATTGGCGTGCCGGTCATGCTGGCCGAAACGTTGATCGGCCGGCGTGCACGGCAGAGCCCGGCCAACGCCTTGAAGACGCTGGCGGTCGAGGCGGGGCACTCGGGCAAATGGTCCTGGGGCGCATTTGCCGGAATGATCACGGCGTTGCTGATCCTGTCGTTCTACAGTGTGGTGGGCGGCTGGTCGCTGGATTACATCATCGACATGGGGCGTGGCGACTTTCAGGGTGTGACCGCGGATCAGGTGGGGGCTTACTTCGGCAATGTCATTGCCGATCCTTGGCGCCTGACACTTTGGCACACGATTTTCATGCTGCTGTCAGCGGTGGTGATCGCAAAGGGTGTGGTCGCCGGGCTTGAGCGCAGTTTGCGCATCATGATGCCGTTGTTGTTCGTGATGGTCCTGGTGCTGCTGGGCTACAGCATGACCACCGGTCATTTCATGGAGGGCGTGCATTTCATGTTCGACTTCCACCCCGAAAAGGTCCTGGACGGTTTGTTGCCCGCGATGGGGCATGCGTTCTTTTCCCTGAGCGTGGGCGTCGGCTCGATCATGATCTATGGCGCCTACATGCCGAAGAGCTCGTCGATATCGGGGACTGTCGTTGGTGTGGCGCTGCTCGACACCTTCGTTTCCCTGGTGGCCGGCCTGGCATTGTTTCCGATTGTTTTCGCGGCGGGCCTGAACCCGAGCGAAGGGCCGGGGCTGATGTTCGTCAGCCTGCCGTTTGCCTTCGGCAACGTGGCGTTCGGGCAATTGATGGGGGTGGTGTTCTTCGTGCTGGTGGCGGTCGCTGCCTGGAGTTCGGCGATTTCCCTGCTTGAACCGATGGTGGCCTATCTGGTCGAGCGCACTAAAGTGAGTCGTGCCTGGGTCACCTTCTGGCTGGCTTTCAGCTGCTGGTTTGTCGGTTTGGGTACGGTGTTTTCCTTCAATATCTGGAAGGAGGCCAAGTTCTTCGTGAACGAAGGCGGGGTGTTCCACCTCTACCAATGGGGAGCAACCGGTGGTCTCGACTTCTTTGGCGTGATCGATTTCTTCACCTCGCGACTCATGTTGCCGCTTGGCGGTTTGTGTTTCGTGGTGTTTGCGGGCTGGATCATGGGGCGTGAAGCGGTGCGCGACGAGTTGTCGATCCGCAACCCGGCGCTGTTTGGTCTGTCCTTGTTCTTGATGCGCTATGTGGCGCCGATCGGCATCCTCGTAGTGTTTGCCGCCCAGCTGTGGAAGTGACGCTGACATGACGACACACATTTCACGTTCGGCCTTGCTGCCGTACCCGGCTCAAGCGCTGTATGACCTGGTCAACGACGTGGCGCGCTACCCGGAGTTTCTGCCGTGGTGCTCTTCGGCCGAAGTCCTGGAGAGCTCCCCTGAGCATATGCGGGCGAGCGTTGGGGTGGCCAAGGGCGGCCTCAGCCAGCATTTCGTCACGCGCAACACCCTGGTTCCTGGGCAGTCCATCGAAATGAACCTCGAAGAGGGCCCGTTCACCCAATTGCATGGCATCTGGGTATTCAAGGCGCTGACCGACAAAGCCTGCAAGATCAGTCTCGATTTGTCGTTCGATTACGCCGGGCCGCTGGTTCGTGCCACCTTGGGGCCGCTGTTCAATCAGGCGGCCAACACCTTGGTGGATGCGTTCTGCCAGCGCGCCAAGCAGATACATGGTTGAGGTCATGATTGAAATCGAGGTGGTCTACGCGGCGGTAGACCGTCAGGTGCTGCTGACAGTGGTCGTGCCTGCCGGAACATCCGTGCGTGCGGCCTTGCTCAGGTCAGCCGTGGCCAAAGAGTTTCCGGAGCTGGATCTGACCCATTGCCCTGTGGGGATCTTCGGCAAGGTGGTAGCTGACCCGGAGAGTCGGGCAGTCCAGGCCGGGGATCGTATCGAGATCTACCGCCCGTTGTTGGCCGACCCGAAAGAGGTGCGCCGACTGCGCGCGGCAAAAGCTGCCGAGGCCAAAGCCCGGAATCAGTGAGTGGCTTGAACGCCAGGCAATAAAAAGCCCGGACATGCCGGGCTTTTTATTGCGTCGCAAATTATTGCGGCGAGGTGTCCAGTGGTTCCGGCGTTGGGACCGGAACGGTTTCTACGCCGTCGACGTCCTTCTGGATCTGGTCCAGCAGCGAACCTGGCTTGACCGGTTTTTCCGGTTTCGGCTTCTCGACGTTTTCTGCCGGGGCAGCCACTGTCGTGCCGCTGTCCTTGCCGAGAATGGCCTCGTCACGGCTCACGCCTGGCATGAAATCACCAGAGAGGCTGACAAGCTGATCATTTGGGTTGAAGATAACGCTGATGCGTTCCTGTTGGCGTTCACCGCCACCCGGTTGCAGGCTGTACAGATAATCCCAGCGATCGGCATGGAACGTGTCAGTCAGCAGAGGGTTGCCCATGATAAACCGTACTTGCTTGCGGGTCATTCCCGGGCGTAACTGGTCTATCATGTCCTGCGTGACGACATTGCCCTGCTGGATGTCGATTTTGTAAACCCCGGGGAATGAACAACCGGCGAGTGCGAGCAGTCCCACAAAGGTGAAACTGGTTAGCAAGAGCTTGGTGTTTTGCATCGGTGGGCGACTTCCACTATCTTGGCTGGGACAACGTAAACGCCGATCATACCCGCATTAAGAGAAGCTGCGAAGCAGCATCGCGAGAAAGCTGACCATGGTTGAAAATAGCGAACTACGCAAAGCCGGCCTCAAAGTGACCCTGCCACGGGTCAAAATTCTGCAAATGCTCGACTCCGCCGAGCAACGCCACATGAGTGCCGAGGATGTCTACAAGGCCCTTATGGAGGCTGGTGAGGACGTCGGTCTGGCCACGGTTTACCGTGTTCTGACCCAGTTCGAGGCAGCTGGCCTTGTGGTGCGGCACAACTTCGACGGAGGCCACGCGGTCTTCGAACTGGACGACGGGAAGCATCACGACCATATGGTCAACGTCGAAACCAGCGAAGTGATCGAATTCTTCGACGAAGAAATCGAGCGGCTTCAGAAAGCAATCGTCGACAAGTATGGCTTCGAGATGGTTGATCACAATCTGGTGCTGTACGTGCGCAAGAAAAAGTAAGCATGTCGCGCGAACCTCGGTTCGCGAAACGAGCGAAGGCGACCCCAGGGTCGCCTTCGTGCTTTCTGCTGTGCTGGTTTACACCTGGTTCCTGTAGGAGCTGCCGCAGGCTGCGATCTTTTGATCTGTGCTTTTAGAAAGGGCAAAGTCAAAAGATCGCAGCCTGCGGCAACTCCTACAGGGTTCGCTTAGATTTTTGCGGTGACGACCATTTTCTTGGCGTGAGCCAGGGACTCCTTGGTGAGATCGATGCCGCCCAGCATTCGTGCGACTTCTTCGACGCGGTCGTTTTTGCTCAGTTTGGAAACCGCCGTGCGGGTGGCATCTTCGCCGCGCACTTTATGCACAAATAGATGCTGATGGCCCTGAGCTGCCACTTGCGGCAAGTGGGTCACGGTCAGCACCTGCCCACGTTCGCCGAGTCTGCGCAGCAACTGGCCGACGATTTCTGCGGTCGGGCCGCCAATGCCGACGTCGACTTCATCGAACACCAGGGTCGGTACACGGGAGGTTTGTGCGGTGATCACCTGAATCGCCAGGCTGATCCGCGACAGTTCGCCGCCGGACGCCACTTTCGCCAGGGCCTTCAGTGGCTGGCCGGGGTTGGCGCTGACCAGCAGTTCTACCTGTTCGAGCCCGTTTGGCAGCAGTTCGTTGCCGCTGTTCGGACGCAGTTCGATGGTGAAGCGGCCACCGGGCATGCCCAGTCGCTGGATTTCCTGCTCCACCGCGCTGGCCAGGCTGTTCGAGGCTTGATGCCTTAGATCGCTCAGTTCCCGGGCCTTTTCCTGGTAGTGCCGGGCATAGGACGACAGCTCATCGCTCAGGCGCTCGATGGATTCGTCGTTGGCGTTCAGGGTTTCGATTTCATCCAGCAGTTTCTGCTGCATCTCGGCCACTTCAGTTGGCTGGATGCGGTGTTTGCGCGCCAGGGTGTAGATCGCATCGAGGCGTTCTTCCAGGTATTGAAGGCGCGATGGATCGGCGTCGAAATTGTCGAGGAAACGGTTCAGTTCGCCCACGGCCTCTTCAACCTGGATTTGTGCGCTGGTCAGCAAACTGCTGGCTTCGCCCAGGGCGCCGATCGAGCTGTTCACGCTCGACAGGCGGTTGAGGCTGGCGGTGAGGGCGTTGAGGACATTTCCGGAATCACTTTCGCTGCATTGTTCGACGACTTGCCGGCAAATGCCCAGCAGGGTTTCGGCGTTGGTCAGGTTCTTGTGTTCCTGTTCCAGCTGCTCCAGCTCATTGTCACCGAGGCCAAGGTTTTCCAGCTCTTCGAGTTGATAGCTGAGCAACTGATGGCGGGCGCGTTGCTCGTCGCCGGAGTTGGAGAGCCGCTCCAGTTCCTGGCGGGTCTGGCGCCAGCGTTGGGCGGCCAGTTGAACCTGGCGGGCCAGATCCGTCGCGCCGGCATATTCATCGAGCAGGCGACGGTGGGTATCGGTCTTGAGCAGGGATTGGTGTTCGTGCTGGCTGTGAATGTCGATCAGCAGTTCGCCCAGCGCCTTGAGGTCGCCAAGCGGGCAGGGCGTGCCGTTGATGTAGCCGCGCGAGCGACCTTCGGATGTGATCACCCGGCGCAGGATGCACGGGCCGTCGTTTTCGAGGTCGCGTTCGGCCAGCCAGGCGCTGGCTTCCGGGATGTCGGCCAGATCGAAGGTAGCCAGGATATCGGCCTTGTCGGCGCCGGGGCGGACCACGCCGCTGTCGGCACGATCACCCAGGGTCAGGCCCAGCGCGTCGAGCATGATCGACTTGCCCGCGCCGGTTTCCCCAGTGATCACGCTCATCCCGCGATCGAGTTCGAGATCGAGATGTTCAACGATGGCGTAGTTATGTACGGACAGGTGCACCAGCATATGGGCCGCTCCCAGGTGTTAGGTCTGGTTATTTATACAGTGTTTTGTTTCTGGCTGACAATGCCCTCCGTTAGCTCGATTCGATCGGTCCGACCAATCCCTTATCGCGAGCCGGCATGACAATGCGATTGTTTTTTGTAGGGTTAATCATCGGCGCCCCTTGAAGCCGGATTTTGCGGCCCCATATAGCTGGGCAGAAGCGCGAGTTGAGCTCGCGGACGATATTGAAAGGAGAAATCTATGGCTGACGAACAGACAGTGGATACGCAAAACCCAGACGCCAACCAGGCGCCCGAGGCTTCGGGTGAAGACCTGGCGGCTCGTGTACAAGTGCTCGAAGAGCAACTGGCAGGCGCTCAGGATCAGGCTTTGCGTGTAGCCGCCGATCTGCAGAACGTCCGCCGTCGCGCCGAGCAGGATGTGGAGAAGGCTCACAAGTTCGCGCTGGAAAAATTCGCCGGCGACCTGCTGCCGATCGTCGATAGCCTGGAGCGCGGCCTGGAGCTGTCCAGCCCGGACGACGAAAGCATCCGTCCGATGCGCGAAGGCATCGAGCTGACCCTGAAAATGTTCCACGACACTCTCAAGCGTTATCAGCTTGAAGCGATCGACCCGCATGGCGAACCGTTCAATGCAGTTCACCATCAGGCAATGGCCATGCAGGAAAGCGCCGATGTGGAGCCGAACAGCGTTCTGAAGGTGTTCCAGAAGGGCTATCAGCTCAATGGTCGCCTGCTGCGCCCGGCGATGGTCGTGGTCAGCAAGGCGCCTGCGCCGGTTTCGCCTTCGATTGACGAGCAGGCTTGAAATCCGCCGCAAGGCCCCCATTTATAAGTCAAGCGTTTAAGTGCTACCGCAGTTAGCCACCACTGCTGCGGCAACAAAATCCAAAGTTTCGGGAGAGTGAACATGGGCAAAATTATCGGTATCGACCTGGGGACTACCAACTCCTGCGTCTCCGTGCTGGAAAACGGCAAGGCAAAAGTTATTGAAAACGCTGAAGGCGCGCGTACCACGCCGTCGATCATCGCTTACGCCAACGATGGCGAAATCCTGGTTGGCCAGTCGGCCAAGCGTCAGGCTGTGACCAATCCGCACAACACCCTGTACGCGGTGAAGCGTCTGATCGGTCGTCGTTTCGACGAAGAAGTCGTGCAGAAAGACATCCAGATGGTCCCTTACAAGATCGTCAAGGCTGACAACAACGACGCCTGGGTTGAAGTGAACGGCCAGAAAATGGCACCGCCACAGATCTCGGCTGAAATCCTGAAGAAAATGAAGAAAACCGCCGAAGATTACCTCGGCGAGACCGTGACTGAAGCGGTGATCACCGTTCCGGCCTACTTCAACGACAGCCAGCGCCAGGCGACCAAAGACGCCGGCCGCATCGCCGGTCTGGACGTAAAACGTATCATCAACGAACCGACCGCCGCTGCTCTGGCTTACGGTATGGACAAGGCCAAGGGCGATCACACCGTGATCGTTTACGACCTGGGCGGCGGTACTTTCGACGTTTCCGTGATCGAGATCGCTGAAGTCGATGGCGAGCACCAGTTCGAAGTACTGGCCACCAACGGTGACACGTTCCTGGGCGGTGAAGACTTTGACATTCGTCTGATCGACTACCTCGTCGACGAATTCAAGAAAGAAAGCGGCATGAACCTCAAGGGTGACCCGCTGGCCATGCAGCGCCTGAAAGAAGCCGCTGAAAAAGCCAAGATCGAACTGTCCTCGAGCCAGTCGACCGACGTGAACCTGCCGTACATCACTGCAGACGCCACCGGTCCTAAGCACCTGAACGTGAAGATCTCCCGCGCCAAGCTGGAAGCATTGGTGGAAGACCTGGTTCAGCGCACCATCGAACCTTGCCGCATCGCAATGAAAGATGCCGGTATCGACGTTGGCGCGATCAACGACGTGATCCTGGTGGGCGGTCAGACCCGTATGCCACTGGTTCAGAAGCTGGTCACCGAGTTCTTCGGCAAAGAAGCGCGTAAAGACGTCAACCCGGACGAAGCGGTTGCCATGGGTGCTGCCATCCAGGGCGCGGTACTGGCCGGTGACGTGAAAGACGTTCTGCTGCTCGACGTCAGCCCGCTGACCCTGGGTATCGAAACCATGGGTGGCGTGATGACCGCGCTGATCGAGAAAAACACCACGATTCCTACCAAGAAGTCGCAAGTGTTCTCGACCGCCGACGACAACCAGGGCGCAGTGACCATTCACGTGCTGCAGGGCGAGCGTAAGCAAGCTGCTCAGAACAAGTCCCTGGGTAAGTTCGACCTGGCCGACATTCCACCGGCTCCACGTGGTGTGCCGCAGATCGAAGTGACCTTCGACATCGACGCCAACGGCATCCTGCACGTCGGTGCGAAGGACAAGGCTACCGGCAAGACTCAGTCGATCGTGATCAAGGCCAACTCCGGTCTGTCCGACGAGGAAATCGAGCGCATGGTGCGTGATGCCGAGGCGAACGCCGAGGAAGACCGCAAGTTCGAAGAGCTGGCCGCTGCCCGTAACCAGGGCGACGCACTGGTTCACTCGACGCGCAAAATGGTTGCTGACGCGGGCGACAAGGTCACCGCTGAAGAGAAGACCGCGATCGAAGCCGCCGTGGTTGCCCTGGAAGCCGCCGTCAAAGGCGACGACAAGGCTGCTATCGACGCCAAGGTTGAAGAGCTGTCGAAAGTCTCCGCTCCAGTGGCGCAGAAGATGTACGCCGAACAGGCTCAGCCTGCTGAAGGCGCTGCACCGCAGGGCGAATCGGCTGAGAAGGCTGACGACGTTGTCGATGCCGAGTTCGAAGAAGTCAAAGACCACAAGTAAGTTGTTGGTCGGCCGGTTGACTGCCTTTAGGCGGTGACTGGTAGGATGTCGCCGCGCGGGAGCTTGCTCCCGCGTTGGCGTATCTGGAATACGCGAATTTTTACAGTATGCGACAGCGCTCGCGTACTGCTGGCATGGCCGGGAATGCTCCTGCTTTCCGAGCCGAAAGTGCCACTTTGAAACAAAGACCAGGATCGTTGAATTGACGTGAGTTGGGTCCGGGCCTGTATTGGGGCTCAACGAGTTCGGCAGACTCAGGAGGGTTTTGCCGGACGTCCTCAAGAGTGCAAAGACTTATGGCAAAGCGTGACTATTACGAAGTGTTGGGTGTTGAGCGTGGCTCAAGCGAAGCGGACCTGAAAAAGGCTTACCGTCGCCTGGCGATGAAGCACCACCCGGACCGTAATCCCGATGACAAGGCGTCGGAAGAGATGTTCAAGGAGGCCAACGAGGCCTACGAAGTGCTTTCCGATTCCAGCAAGCGCGCGGCCTACGACCAGTACGGCCATGCCGGTGTCGACCCGAGCATGGGTGGCGGCGGTGCCGGTTTCGGTGGCCAGAACTTCTCCGACATCTTTGGCGATGTCTTCAGTGACTTCTTCGGTGGCGGTCGCGGCGGTTCCCGTGGCGGCGCTCAGCGCGGCAGTGACTTGCGCTACACCCTGGAACTGGACCTGGAAGAAGCGGTACGCGGCACGACCGTGAATATCCGCGTTCCGACGCTGGTCAATTGCAAGCCGTGCGACGGCTCCGGTGCCAAGAAAGGTTCTTCGCCGGTGACCTGCCCGACGTGCGGCGGTATCGGCCAGGTGCGCATGCAGCAAGGTTTCTTCTCGGTGCAGCAGACCTGCCCGCGCTGCCATGGCCAGGGCAAGATCATTTCCGATCCGTGCGATTCCTGCCACGGCGAAGGTCGCGTCGAAGAGTACAAGACCCTGTCGGTGAAAGTGCCGGCCGGTGTCGATACCGGTGACCGCATTCGTCTGTCCGGCGAAGGCGAGGCGGGTGCCCAGGGTGGCCCGACCGGCGATCTGTACGTGGTGATCAACGTGCGCGAGCACTCGATCTTCCAGCGTGATGGCAAGCACCTGTTCTGCGAAGTGCCGATCAGCTTCGTCGATGCGGCGCTGGGTGGCGAGCTGGAGATTCCGACCCTTGATGGCCGGGTCAAGTTGAAGATCCCCGAGGGGACCCAGACCGGCAAGCAGTTCCGTGTGCGTGGCAAGGGTGTCGCGCCTGTTCGTGGCGGTGGTGCGGGCGACTTGATGTGCCGTGTGGCGGTCGAGACGCCGGTCAACCTGAGCCGTCGCCAGCGTGAAATGCTCGAGGAATTCCGCAGTTCGCTGGCGGACGACAACAGCCATTCGCCGAAAACCACAGGCTGGTTCGAAGGCGTGAAACGCTTCTTCGGCGATTTGTAAGGAGACAGGCATGCGACGTATTGCAGTGATGGGCGCCGCCGGGCGCATGGGCAAGACCCTGATCGAAGCCGTGCAGCAGGCACCGGGTGCCGGTCTGACGGCGGCAGTGGATCGTCCTGACAGCACGCTGGTCGGTGCGGATGCCGGTGAACTGGCGGCTATCGGTCGCATCGGCGTGCCGCTGTCCGGCGATCTGGATCGGGTGGTCGACGAGTTCGACGTGCTGATCGACTTCACGCACCCGACGGTGACCCTGAAGAACCTGGCTTTCTGCCGTAAACACGGCAAGGCCATGATCATCGGGACCACGGGCTTCAGTGTTGAAGAAAAGCAGTTGCTGGCGGAAGCGGGCAAGGACATTCCGATTGTCTTCGCGGCCAACTTCAGTGTCGGGGTCAACCTGTGCCTGAAGCTGCTCGACACTGCCGCTCGCGTATTGGGTGACGATGTCGATATCGAAATCACCGAGGCTCACCATCGGCATAAAGTCGACGCGCCGTCCGGCACTGCCGTGCGCATGGGTGAGGTGATTGCCGATGCGTTGGGTCGTGACCTGAAGAAAGTGGCGGTGTATGGCCGTGAAGGCCAGACCGGTGCGCGTGATCGTGAAACCATCGGCTTCGCCACTGTGCGTGCCGGCGACATCGTCGGTGATCACACCGTGCTGTTCGCCGCCGACGGCGAGCGTGTCGAGATCACCCACAAGGCGTCCAGTCGCATGACCTTCGCCAAGGGTGCGGTACGTGCTGCATTGTGGCTGGACGGGCGCGAGCCTGGCCTTTACGACATGCAAGACGTGCTCGATCTGCGTTAAGATGCACCCGAAATCGGGCTCGCGCGCAGCGTTTGAGCCCGGTTTTGTTCCGCCAGGCGACGTCCTGTCGCATTCTCCAGCCTTTAAGGCTCATTGGCGGTAGACCGAAAAGGCCTTTTTCTGTAAGCTACAGCTTTAGTGTGTCCACTAAAAGCGCGCAGAATAATTCAGTGAAGAAGCGGGGTGACGTGTCCATACGTCACTCCGCTTTTTTACAACCTGCGATCGCCCTTTCAGGCTTTATTTACGGGAGGTCTTCTTGACTAAGCCAGCCATACTCGCCCTTGCTGATGGCAGCATTTTTCGCGGCGAAGCCATTGGAGCCGACGGTCAGACCGTTGGTGAGGTGGTGTTCAACACCGCAATGACCGGCTATCAGGAAATCCTTACCGATCCTTCCTACGCCCAACAGATCGTTACCCTGACTTATCCGCACATCGGCAATACCGGCACCACGCCGGAAGACGCCGAGTCCAACCGCGTCTGGTCCGCTGGCCTGGTCATCCGTGACCTGCCTCTGGTGGCGAGCAACTGGCGTAACACGATGTCCCTGTCCGACTACCTGAAGGCCAACAATGTTGTGGCCATCGCCGGTATCGACACCCGCCGCCTGACGCGCATCCTGCGTGAAAAAGGCGCGCAGAACGGCTGCATCATGGCCGGTGACAACATTTCCGAAGAGGCCGCCATCGCCGCCGCCCAGGGTTTTCCTGGTCTGAAAGGCATGGATCTGGCGAAGGTTGTCAGCACCAAGGACAGCTACGAATGGCGTTCGACTGTCTGGGACCTGAAAACCGACAGCCACGCGACCATCGAAGCCTCCGAGCTGCCGTACCACGTGGTTGCCTACGACTACGGCGTCAAGGTGAACATCCTGCGCATGCTGGTCGAGCGCGGTTGCCGCGTGACCGTAGTGCCTGCCCAGACGCCTGCTGCCGATGTGCTGGCGCTGAAGCCGGACGGCGTGTTCCTGTCCAACGGCCCTGGTGATCCGGAGCCATGCGACTACGCGATCCAGGCGATCAAGGATGTGCTGGAAACCGAGATCCCGGTCTTCGGTATCTGCCTCGGTCACCAACTGCTGGCCCTGGCCTCCGGTGCCAAGACCCTGAAAATGGGTCACGGTCACCACGGTGCCAACCACCCGGTCCAGGACCTGGACACCGGTGTGGTGATGATCACCAGCCAGAACCACGGTTTTGCCGTGGACGAAGCCACCCTGCCGGCCAACGTTCGCGCGATCCACAAATCGCTGTTCGACGGCACCCTGCAAGGGATCGAGCGTACCGACAAGAGCGCCTTCAGCTTCCAGGGTCACCCGGAAGCCAGCCCTGGCCCGAACGACGTAGCGCCATTGTTCGATCGCTTCATCAACGAGATGGCCAAGCGACGCTGATCGCTCGCCTTGATGTAGCAAAGCTTGAGGGTGGCCCCGCACCGGCGGCCCCCTCAAGTCTTCAGAGATTGAACAAGACGGCTTGCCGACTGACCTGCGGATTTGAGTGACAAACCCATGCCAAAACGTACAGACATTAAAAGCATCCTGATTCTCGGCGCTGGCCCGATCGTGATCGGCCAGGCCTGCGAATTCGACTACTCCGGCGCCCAGGCCTGTAAAGCCCTGCGCGAGGAGGGTTACCGCGTCATCCTGGTGAACTCCAACCCGGCCACCATCATGACCGACCCGGCCATGGCCGACGCCACCTACATCGAGCCGATCAAGTGGCAGACCGTTGCCAAGATCATCGAGAAAGAGCGTCCGGACGCGCTGCTGCCGACCATGGGTGGCCAGACCGCCCTGAACTGCGCCCTGGACCTGGAGCGCGAAGGCGTTCTGGAGAAGTTCGGCGTAGAGATGATCGGTGCCAACGCCGATACCATCGACAAGGCTGAAGACCGTTCGCGTTTCGACAAGGCGATGAAGTCCATCGGCCTGGCGTGCCCGCGTTCCGGTATCGCCCACAGCATGGAAGAGGCCAACGCGGTCCTCGAGAAGCTCGGCTTCCCGTGCATCATCCGTCCGTCCTTCACCATGGGCGGCACCGGTGGCGGTATCGCTTACAACCGTGAAGAGTTCGAAGAAATCTGTGCCCGTGGTCTGGACCTGTCGCCGACCAAAGAGCTGCTGATCGACGAATCGCTGATTGGCTGGAAAGAATACGAGATGGAGGTTGTCCGCGATAAGAAGGACAACTGCATCATCGTCTGCTCCATCGAAAACTTCGACCCGATGGGCGTGCACACCGGTGACTCGATCACCGTGGCTCCGGCACAGACCCTGACCGACAAGGAATACCAGATCCTGCGTAACGCCTCCCTGGCGGTGCTGCGCGAGATCGGCGTGGAAACCGGTGGTTCCAACGTTCAGTTCGGTATCTGCCCGAACACCGGCCGCATGGTCGTGATCGAGATGAACCCGCGCGTATCCCGTTCCTCGGCGCTGGCTTCGAAAGCCACCGGCTTCCCGATCGCCAAGGTCGCGGCCAAGCTGGCTGTGGGCTACACCCTCGACGAGCTGTCGAACGACATCACCGGCGGCAAGACCCCGGCGTCCTTCGAACCGTCCATCGACTACGTCGTGACCAAGCTGCCACGTTTCGCCTTCGAGAAGTTCTCCAAGGCTGACGCGCGCCTGACCACGCAAATGAAGTCGGTGGGTGAAGTCATGGCCATCGGCCGTACCTTCCAGGAATCCCTGCAGAAAGCCCTGCGCGGCCTGGAAGTCGGTGTTTGCGGCCTGGACGAGAAGGTTGACCTGAGCAACCCGGAAAGCATGAGCGTGCTCAAGCGCGAGCTGACCGTGCCGGGCGCCGAGCGTATCTGGTACGTGGCGGACGCCATGCGCGCCGGCATGACCGTTGAAGACATCTTCGGCATGACCATGATCGACCCTTGGTTCCTGGTGCAGATGGAAGACCTGATCAAGGACGAAGAGAAGGTCAAGACCCTGGGCCTGACCAGCATCGACCGTGACCTGATGTTCCGTCTCAAGCGCAAAGGCTTCTCCGACATGCGTCTGGCCAAGCTGCTGGGCGTGACCGAGAAGGCCCTGCGTGCTCACCGTCACAAGCTGGAAATCTTCCCGGTCTACAAGCGCGTCGACACCTGTGCTGCCGAGTTCGCCACCGATACCGCTTACCTGTACTCGACGTACGAGGAAGAGTGCGAAGCCGCGCCATCGGGTCGCGACAAGATCATGATCCTGGGTGGCGGTCCGAACCGTATCGGCCAGGGCATCGAGTTCGACTACTGCTGCGTACACGCGGCACTGGCCCTGCGCGATGACGGTTACGAGACCATCATGGTCAACTGCAACCCGGAAACCGTTTCCACCGACTACGACACCTCCGATCGCCTGTACTTCGAGCCAGTGACCCTGGAAGACGTGCTGGAAATCGTTCGCGTCGAGAAGCCGAAAGGCGTGATCGTCCAGTACGGCGGCCAGACCCCGCTGAAACTGGCCCGCGCCCTGGAAGCTGCTGGCGTGCCGATCATCGGCACCAGCCCAGACGCCATCGACCGCGCCGAAGACCGTGAGCGCTTCCAGCAGATGGTCCAGCGCCTGAACCTGCGTCAGCCGCCAAACGCCACCGTGCGCAGCGAAGACGAAGCCATTCGTGCCGCGGCCAAGATCGGTTACCCGCTGGTGGTGCGCCCGTCCTACGTACTGGGCGGTCGTGCGATGGAAATCGTCTACGAAGAAGAAGAACTCAAGCGCTACCTGCGTGAAGCGGTTCAAGTGTCCAACGACAGCCCGGTGCTGCTGGACCACTTCCTCAACTGCGCCATCGAGATGGACGTGGATGCGGTCTGCGACGGCAAGGACGTGGTAATCGGCGCGATCATGCAGCACATCGAGCAGGCCGGGGTTCACTCCGGTGACTCCGCGTGCTCGCTGCCGCCGTACTCGCTGCCGGCGCACATCCAGGACGAGATGCGCGAACAGGTCAAGAAAATGGCCCTGGAACTGGGCGTGGTCGGCCTGATGAACGTGCAGTTGGCGCTGCAAGGCGAAGACATCTACGTCATCGAAGTCAACCCGCGTGCTTCCCGTACCGTACCGTTCGTGTCCAAGTGCATCGGTGTTTCCCTGGCGATGATCGCAGCACGCGTGATGGCCGGTAAAACCCTGAAGGAACTGGGTTTCACCAAGGAAATCATCCCGAACTTCTACAGCGTGAAAGAGGCGGTGTTCCCATTCGCCAAATTCCCTGGCGTTGACCCGATCCTCGGCCCAGAGATGAAGTCGACCGGTGAAGTGATGGGCGTGGGCGACACCTTCGGTGAAGCATTCGCCAAGGCCCAGATGGGTGCCAGCGAAGTGTTGCCGACCGGCGGTACTGCGTTCATCAGCGTACGTGACGACGACAAGCCGCTGGTTGCAGGCGTGGCCCGTGATCTGATCAACTTGGGTTTCGAAGTGGTTGCCACTGCCGGGACTGCCAAGCTGATCGAGGCTGCAGGCTTGAAAGTGCGCCGTGTGAACAAGGTGACCGAGGGTCGTCCGCACGTGGTCGACATGATCAAGAATGACGAAGTCACGCTGATCATCAACACCACCGAAGGTCGTCAGTCGATCGCTGATTCGTACTCCATTCGTCGTAATGCCCTGCAGCACAAGATTTACTGCACCACCACCATTGCTGCTGGCGAAGCCATCTGCGAAGCGCTGAAGTTCGGTCCCGAGAAGACCGTGCGCCGCTTGCAGGATCTACACGCAGGATTGAAGGCATGAGCATAACGAAGTACCCAATGACCGTTCAGGGCGCTCGCGCCCTGGAAGAAGAGCACACTCACCTGACCAAGGTCGTTCGTCCGAAGCTCAGCCAGGACATCGGTACGGCCCGCGAGTTGGGTGACTTGAAGGAAAACGCCGAATACCACGCTGCCCGTGAGCAGCAGGGTATGGTCGAGGCGCGGATCCGTGACATCGAAGGCCGCATGCAGAACGCGGTGATCATCGATGTGACGACCATTCCTCACACCGGCAAGGTGATTTTCGGCACCACCGTCGAAATCGCCAACGTCGAAACCGATGAAAGCGTGACTTACCAGATCGTTGGTGAGGACGAGGCTGACATCAAGCTCGGCAAGATCTCTGTCGGCTCGCCGATCGCTCGCGCCTTGATTGCCAAGGAAGAGGGTGATGTGGTTGCCGTCAAAACGCCTGGCGGCGTTATCGAGTACGAGATTGTCGAAGTTCGCCACGTCTGAAAGCCGGCGCCCGTTTTGTGCGGGCGCCATGCTTTGGCAGCTGACCCAGATGTTGTGGGTCGGTGGCTTGTGGCTGTTACAAGTGGGTCTGTTGCCGGTGCTGGGCCGAATTGGCCTGGCGCCGCTGCTGATCGACGAAATTGCAGGCACGCTCAATGCGTTGGTAGTGGGATTCGCTACGGCGTGTTTGATTTTTCAGGCTTTGGTGCTGATTAAGGCCGAGGGCCTTGTCAGTCTATGGCGGGATATACGCGGGCAACTGCTGTTGATGGCACTGTATGCGTGCGCGATGTACTTCGTGGTGCGCTTCGGTTGGCCGGATGCGCTGCGTTGGCAGGCGTTCAGCTATCTTGTTCTGGGCTTTTCCGGGCTGGTGCTGGTGTTGCAGCCGGTGCCGGGATGGAGTGACAGGGTGCGCGAAGCACACCCTTGACCCTTGCCATCACTTGAAGCGATGGACGTTCGACAGCTGCTTGTTGACGCTGAAGTTCTTGCGGTAGATCAGCGCCATCTTGCCGATGACCTGAACCAGATCCGCTTTGCCGACCTTGCAGAGCTCTGCAATGGACGCCAGGCGCGATTCGCGATCGAGGATGTTGAGCTTGATCTTGATCAGCTCGTGATCCGCCAAAGCGCGTTCGAGTTCGGCTAACACACCTTCAGTCAAACCATTGTCTGCCACAATCAAAACTGGTTTCAGATGGTGGCCAATGGATTTGTACTGTTTCTTCTGCTCTTGAGTGAGCGGCATAATCTGACCCCTGCGTCTGATCTTGTAAAAAGCGGCGGCCAGTTTACCCGAGCGAGTCCGGGACCGCCCAGTTAATCACGACCCGTTTTAATTCCGAGGTATCCCGTGGCCCGTTCCAAGACAAGCCTTAAGTGGTTGCAAGAACATTTCAACGACCCATTCGTCAAAATGGCACAGAAAGACGGGTACCGTTCCCGCGCCAGCTACAAACTGCTGGAGATCCAGGAAAAGGACCGTTTGATCCGCCCTGGCATGAGCGTAATCGACCTGGGTGCGGCTCCGGGTGGCTGGTCGCAGGTGACCAGTCGTCTGATTGGCGGGCAGGGCACACTGATCGCTTCTGACATTCTTGAAATGGACAGCATCCCCGACGTCACCTTTATTCAAGGCGACTTTACCGAGGATGCCGTGCTGGCCCAGATCCTCGACGCCGTCGGAAATAAAGAAGTAGACCTTGTGATTTCCGACATGGCCCCCAATATGAGTGGATTGCCGGCCGTGGATATGCCGCGCGCGATGTTCCTGTGCGAATTGGCACTGGATCTGTCGACGCGGGTGCTCAAGCCCGGTGGTGATTTTTTGATCAAGATCTTCCAGGGCGAAGGTTTCGACGAATTCCACAAGAGCGTTCGCCAGCAGTTCGAGAAGGTGCAGATGCGCAAGCCGACCTCGTCGCGCGACCGTTCTCGCGAGCAGTACCTGCTGGGCCGCGGTTTCCGCGGTCGCAGTGAGGAATGAGTGAATTTTCGATCGGGGTGATAGGATTTTTGTATTACGCCTTGTCAGAATTAGCGAATATTGTGTAGGAAGTGTTTCACAAAGGGTTACAGACGGCGCCTGCCAAGTTGTAGGTAATGTAGTAAGTTAGGCCGGTGAATATCATGCGAAGCGCGCGCCAGTAGCGGAGCTTGCTTCAGAGGGTAGTTAATTGAACGATATGGCAAAGAATCTGATCCTGTGGTTGATCATCGCGGCTGTCCTGGTGACGGTGATGAACAACTTCTCCAGCCCTAACGAGCCGCAGACCCTCAACTATTCCGACTTCATCCAGCAGGTCAAGGATGGCAAGGTCGAGCGCGTGGCGGTTGATGGCTACGTGATTACCGGCAAGCGCAACGATGGCGACAGCTTCAAGACCATTCGCCCGGCGATCCAGGACAACGGCCTGATCGGCGACCTGGTGGACAACCACGTCGTGGTCGAAGGCAAGCAGCCTGAGCAGCAAAGCATCTGGACCCAACTCCTGGTCGCCAGCTTCCCGATCCTGGTGATCATCGCCGTGTTCATGTTCTTCATGCGGCAGATGCAGGGCGGTGCCGGTGGTAAAGGCGGGCCGATGAGCTTTGGCAAGAGCAAGGCACGCCTGCTCTCCGAGGATCAGGTGAAAACTACCCTGGCTGACGTTGCCGGTTGCGACGAAGCCAAGGAAGAAGTCGGTGAACTGGTCGAGTTCCTGCGCGATCCGGGCAAGTTCCAGCGCCTGGGTGGCCGCATTCCTCGCGGCGTGCTGATGGTCGGTCCTCCGGGTACCGGTAAAACCCTGCTGGCCAAGGCTATCGCCGGCGAAGCCAAAGTACCTTTCTTCACCATTTCCGGCTCCGACTTCGTCGAGATGTTCGTCGGTGTGGGTGCCAGCCGTGTTCGCGACATGTTCGAACAGGCCAAGAAACACGCTCCATGCATCATCTTCATCGACGAAATCGATGCGGTCGGTCGCCATCGTGGCGCTGGCATGGGTGGTGGTCACGACGAGCGCGAGCAGACACTCAACCAGTTGCTGGTCGAGATGGACGGCTTCGAAATGAATGACGGCATCATCGTGATTGCCGCGACCAACCGTCCTGACGTGCTGGACCCTGCGTTGCTGCGTCCAGGCCGTTTCGACCGTCAGGTTGTGGTCGGTCTGCCGGACATTCGTGGCCGCGAACAGATTCTCAAGGTTCACATGCGCAAAGTGCCAATGGGTGACGACGTTGCTCCGGCCGTGATCGCTCGTGGTACTCCAGGCTTCTCCGGTGCCGACCTGGCCAACCTGGTGAACGAGGCATCGCTGTTCGCTGCCCGTGCCGGCAAGCGCATCGTCGAAATGAAAGAGTTCGAACTGGCGAAAGACAAGATCATGATGGGCGCCGAGCGCAAGTCCATGGTCATGTCCGAGAAAGAAAAGCAGAACACGGCTTATCACGAAGCGGGCCACGCCATTGTGGGGCGCGTCGTGCCTGAGCACGATCCGGTGTACAAGGTGTCGATCATCCCTCGCGGTCGTGCGTTGGGTGTCACCATGTTCCTGCCGGAAGAGGATCGTTACAGCCTGTCCAAGCGTGCATTGATCAGCCAGATCTGCTCGTTGTATGGCGGTCGTATCGCCGAAGAAATGACCCTGGGCTTCGATGGCGTGACCACCGGTGCTTCCAACGACATCATGCGTGCCAGCCAGATTGCGCGGAACATGGTGACCAAGTGGGGTCTTTCGGAAAAACTCGGTCCGTTGATGTATGCCGAAGAAGAGGGTGAAGTGTTCCTCGGTCGCGGCGGTGGCGGTCAAAGTGCAAGCTTCTCCGGTGAAACAGCCAAGCTGATCGACTCCGAAGTGCGCAGCATCATCGATCAGTGCTACGGCACGGCGAAGCAGATCCTCACCGACAACCGTGACAAGCTCGATGCCATGGCTGATGCCTTGATGAAGTACGAAACCATCGATGCCGAGCAGATCGACGACATCATGGCGGGGCGTACGCCTCGCGAGCCACGGGACTGGTCGGGTGGCACGGGTACTTCCGGCACCCCGCCGGTGGTACAGGATGAGCGTCCGGAAACACCGATCGGCGGTCCTGCTGCTGACGTATAAGGTTTGAAATGACTTCTGTTCAGTCCTCGACCCGGTTGCCTTGCGGCAACCGGGTTCTTGATTTGGCCCAGACGCATGTCATGGGTATCCTCAATGTCACTCCTGATTCGTTCTCCGATGGTGGCCAATACAGCCAGCTCGACGCGGCCATGCGCCACGCCGAAGCCATGGTGGCGGCCGGCGCGACGCTGATCGATGTCGGTGGCGAATCCACCCGTCCTGGTGCCAGGGCGGTATCGCCGCTGGAGGAGCTGGAGCGCGTAGCGCCGATTGTCGAGCGCATTGCTCGCGAGCTGGACGTCATCATCTCGGTCGACACCTCAACACCAGCCGTCATGCGTGAAACGGCGCGTCTGGGCGCCGGGTTGATCAATGACGTACGTTCATTGCGTCGCGATGGTGCGCTGGATGCCGCGGCGGCCACCGGCCTGCCGGTTTGCCTGATGCATATGCTGGGCGAGCCGGGCGATATGCAGGACAATCCGCAATACCAGAACGTTACAAGGGAAGTCGGTGAGTTTCTCGCCGAGCGCATGGTTCAGTGTTCGTTGGTGGGTATCCCGGCGGAACGGATCATTCTTGACCCCGGCTTTGGTTTCGCCAAGACCTTGCAGCACAATCTGAGCTTGTTCAAACATATGGAAGCCCTGCATGCCCTGGGGCGGCCCCTGTTGGTCGGGGTTTCGCGAAAGAGCATGATTGGCCAGGCATTGAATCGTCCGGTGGGAGACCGGCTGTATGGTGGTTTGGCGCTCGCGGCGCTGGCTTCGGCGAAAGGTGCGCGTATATTGCGCGTCCATGATGTAGCCGAAACAGTGGATGTGGTGCGGATGATCGCCGCAGTGGAATCAGCCGAATAAGAATGATGGAGCACTTATGAGCAAAAAATATTTTGGCACCGATGGTATTCGTGGGCGTGTCGGTGAATACCCGATTACTCCTGATTTCATGCTCAAGCTCGGCTGGGCTGCCGGCATGGCGTTCCGCAAGATGGGCGCCTGCAAGGTATTGGTAGGCAAGGACACCCGGATCTCCGGCTACATGTTCGAGTCTGCACTTGAGGCGGGGCTTACCTCCGCGGGTGCCGATGTGATGCTCCTTGGTCCAATGCCGACCCCGGCGATTGCCTACCTGACGCGCACCTTTCATGCCGAGGCTGGCATCGTGATCAGTGCGTCGCACAATCCGCATGATGACAATGGCATCAAGTTCTTCTCCGGCAAAGGCACCAAGCTTCCGGATGAGGTTGAGCTGATGATCGAAGAATTGCTCGATACGCCAATGACCGTGGTGGAGTCGAGCAAGATCGGCAAGGTGTCGCGAATCAACGATGCATCGGGACGCTATATCGAATTCTGCAAGAGCAGCGTGCCCACCGGCACCAGCTTCACCGGCATGAAGATCGTGATCGACTGCGCTCACGGTGCGACTTATAAAGTGGCGCCGAGTGTGTTCCGTGAGCTGGGCGCGGAAGTCGTCGTGCTGTCGGCGCAGCCGAACGGGTTGAATATCAACGACAATTGCGGTTCGACCCACATGGGTCAGCTGCAGGCTGCCGTCGTGGCAGAGCATGCCGATCTGGGCATCGCCTTTGATGGTGACGGCGATCGCGTTCAGATGGTCGACCACACGGGTGCGGTGGTCGATGGCGACGAGTTGCTGTTCATCATTGCCCGTGACCTGCATGAGCGCGACAAGCTGCAGGGCGGCGTGGTCGGAACCCTGATGAGTAACCTGGGGCTGGAACTGGCCCTGGCTGACCTCGGTGTTCCGTTCGTGCGTGCCAATGTCGGTGACCGCTATGTGATTGCCGAATTGCTGGAGCGCAACTGGATCGTGGGTGGTGAAAACTCCGGACACGTTGTGTGCTTCAGTCACACCACCACCGGTGATGCAATCATTGCTGCGCTGCAGGTGCTGATGGGGCTGCGCAGGCGGGATGAAAGTCTGGCGCAGGCTCGTCAGGCGCTACGCAAGTGCCCTCAGGTGCTGATCAATGTGCGTTTCGGCGGTGGTGCAAATCCCCTCGAGCATCCATCGGTCAAGGAAGCCAGCGAGCGTGTGACCAAGGCCATGGCAGGTCGGGGGCGTGTGCTGTTGCGCAAGTCCGGAACCGAGCCGCTGGTGCGTGTGATGGTCGAAGGTGAAGACGAAACCCTGGTTCGCGGCTATGCCGAAGAGCTGGCAAAACTGGTTACTGAAGTTTCTGCCTGAATTCGGCTTGCCAGCCTTGATTGTGTTGGGTAACATCTGCGCCCACTTTGACCGACGAGGTACAGCATGCGTCGCCCTATGGTAGCTGGTAACTGGAAGATGCACGGTACCCGCGCCAGCGTCGCTGAGCTGATCAACGGCCTTCGTGACTTGGCCTTGCCGAGCGGTGTTGATGTCGCGGTATTCCCGCCTTTCCTGCATATCAATCAAGTGATTGATGGCTTGAAAGGAAAGTCGATTTCGGTCGGCGCGCAGAATTCTGCGGTGGAGTCCGGGCAAGGTGCGTTGACCGGTGAAGTTGCACCGAGTCAGTTGGTGGATGCAGGTTGTTCCCTGGTGCTTGTCGGGCACTCCGAACGCCGCCAGATCATGGGCGAGCAGGACGGAATGCTGATCCGCAAGTTCGCAGCGGCACAGGCATGTGGCTTGATTCCGGTGTTGTGCATAGGGGAAACCCTTGAGCAGCGTGAAGCCGGAAAAACTCTTGAGGTTGTCTCGCATCAGCTGGGCAGTATCATAGAGGAGCTGGGTGTCGGTGCCTTTGCCAAGGCAGTGATCGCTTACGAGCCAGTCTGGGCCATTGGCACCGGGCTGACTGCAACGCCGCAACAGGCGCAGGATGTGCACGCAGCCATTCGTGCCCAGTTGGCGGCAGAGAATTCTGAAGTCGCACAAGGTGTGCGACTTCTATACGGCGGCAGCGTGAAGGCGGCCAATGCGGTCGAACTGTTCGGCATGCCGGATATCGATGGGGGCCTCATTGGTGGGGCTTCCCTGAATGCAGATGAGTTCGGTGCGATTTGTCGCGCCGCGGGAAACTGAAAAAATGCTGGAAACAGTCGTAGTCGTTTTTCATCTGCTGGGTGCATTGGGCGTAGTAGCTCTGGTTTTGCTGCAGCAGGGTAAAGGTGCGGACGCTGGCGCGTCTTTCGGAGCAGGTGCTTCAAATACTGTGTTCGGAAGCCAAGGTTCCTCTACCTTTCTTAGTAAGTTTACTGCTATACTTGCCGCAGGTTTTTTCATAACCAGCTTGGGGTTAGGTTACTTTGCTAAAGAGAAGGCTCACCAGCTGACTCAAGTAGGTCTCCCAAATCCAGCGGTACTGGAAGTTCCAAAGCAACAACCGGCTTCTGATGATGTCCCGGTGCTTCAAGAGCAAAAGTCGGCTACTCCAGCGACTGACGTACCTCCAGCTCAAGAGCAGAAGTAAGAAGGGTTTCAAACGTAGTATTGCCGAGGTGGTGGAATTGGTAGACACGCAACCTTGAGGTGGTTGTGCCCATAGGGTGTAGGGGTTCGAGTCCCCTTCTCGGTACCAATTAGTCAGGAGAGCCCGCTGTTGCGGGCTTTCTTGCAGGTGGAAGGTTACATTGACCCTGTAGGGGATCGGTCGTATACTTCCGCCCCAGCTTTGTCGCGGGGTGGAGCAGTCTGGTAGCTCGTCGGGCTCATAACCCGAAGGTCGTCGGTTCAAATCCGGCCCCCGCAACCAGTTTAAGGAGCCCCTTTTAAGGGGCTTTTTGTTAGCTGGACACTTTCTACGCCGCTGTTCGACGGCGTTTCAAGGATGGGCGTTTCGCCCATTTTTTTATTTTGCATAGCATGCACATACATGCACTAGGGGGTTCAGGTGTCGAGCAAGCTAGAAGAGTTGCAGGCCTTGCTGGCCCCGGTGGTCGTGGCCCTAGGCTATGAATGCTGGGGTATCGAGTTTTCGGCTCAGGGTCGTCACTCGATGTTGCGCGTTTATATCGATAAAGAAGGCGGCGTGCTGGTGGACGATTGTGCCATCGTCAGCCGTCAGATCAGCGGTGTGCTGGATGTTGAAGATCCGATCTCCGTTGAATACACCCTTGAAGTTTCCTCGCCTGGCATGGAACGCCCTCTGTTCACTCTTGAGCAGTTTGCAAAATTTGCCGGTGAACAAGTGAAGATCAAGCTGCGCTCGCCTTTTGAAGGACGACGCAACTTTCAGGGCCTTCTGCGCGGCGTAGAAGAGCAGGATGTCGTGGTGCAGGTAGAAGACCATGAGTTCCTGTTGCCGATCGATATGATCGACAAGGCCAACATTATTCCCAGTTTTGACTGAGGCGTGCCAGATACTGCGGATCCCGCGGATCCAATGGCTTGCGAAAGGCGAGGCGTACGATGAGCAAAGAAGTACTGCTGGTTGTTGAGTCGGTATCCAACGAAAAGGGTGTACCGGCAAACGTGATTTTTGAAGCGCTGGAGCTGGCCCTGGCCACTGCGACCAAAAAGCGTTTCGAAGACGAAGTTGATCTGCGTGTGGAAATCAATCGCCACACGGGTGCCTACGAGACTTTCCGTCGCTGGACGGTCGTCGAAGAGGCAGACCTGGACGATCCGGCCATCGAAACCTGGCCGAGCAAGGTTGCCGAAACGCACCCTGGCGCCAAGGTCGGTGACGTTGTCGAAGAGAAAATCGAGTCCATCGAATTCGGCCGCATTGCTGCACAGACTGCCAAGCAAGTCATCGTGCAGAAAGTTCGCGAAGCCGAGCGCGCTCAGGTTGTTGACGCTTATCGCGAGCGCCTGGGTGAAATCATCTCCGGCACCGTGAAAAAAGTCACCCGCGACAATGTGATCGTTGATCTGGGCAACAACGCCGAAGCGTTGCTGGCTCGTGAAGACATCATTTCTCGCGAAACTTTCCGGGTTGGCGTGCGTCTGCGTGCGCTGCTCAAGGAAATCCGCACCGAGAACCGCGGCCCGCAGCTGATCCTGTCGCGTACCGCGCCGGAAATGCTGATCGAGTTGTTCCGCATCGAAGTGCCGGAAATTGCCGAAGGCCTGATCGAAGTGATGGCTGCGTCCCGTGATCCGGGATCCCGCGCCAAGATCGCCGTCCGCTCCAAGGACAAACGCATCGACCCGCAAGGTGCTTGCATCGGTATGCGCGGTTCGCGCGTCCAGGCAGTGTCGGGTGAGTTGGGCGGTGAGCGTGTTGACATCGTTCTGTGGGACGACAACCCGGCTCAGTTCGTGATCAACGCCATGTCCCCGGCCGAGGTTGCGGCAATTATCGTTGACGAAGATGCCCATGCAATGGACATCGCCGTTGGCGCAGACAATCTGGCTCAGGCCATTGGTCGCGGTGGTCAGAACGTGCGTCTGGCCAGCCAGTTGACTGGCTGGACCCTGAACGTGATGACCGAATCGGACATCCAGGCTAAGCAGCAAGCAGAAACCGGCGACATCCTGCGCAACTTCATCGACGAGCTGGAAGTCGACGAAGAACTGGCTCAGGTGCTGGTAGATGAAGGCTTCACCAGCCTGGAAGAGATTGCCTACGTACCGCTGGAAGAAATGCTCAACATCGACGGCTTTGACGAGGAAATCGTCAACGAGCTTCGCGCTCGTGCCAAGGATCGCTTGTTGACCAAAGCCATCGCTACTGAGGAAAAGCTGGCAGACGCCCATCCGGCCGAAGACCTGCTCTCGCTTGAGGGTATGGACAAGGATTTGGCGATGGAACTGGCGGTGCGCGGCGTAGTTACCCGCGAAGACCTGGCCGAGCAGTCTATTGACGACCTGCTCGACATCGACGGCATTGACGATGATCGTGCCGGCAAGTTGATCATGGCCGCCCGAGCCCACTGGTTCGAGTAATTAGGCGCGGCCTGAGGAGAGAAGTGCATGACGCAAGTCACGGTGAAACAACTGGCCGATGAGGTCAAAACACCGGTAGAGCGCCTGTTGCAGCAGATGCGTGAGGCAGGTCTGCCGCACACCGCCGCCGAAGAAAGTGTGACTGACAGTGAGAAGCAATCGTTGCTGACTCACTTGAAAAGCAGCCACAAGGCGAAAGTGGAAGAACCACGCAAGATTACGCTGCAGCGTAAAACCACCAGCACCCTGCGGGTTGCCGGCAGCAAAAGCATCAGCGTTGAAGTGCGCAAGAAGAAAGTCTTCGTACAGCGCAGCCCGGAAGAAATCGAAGCCGAGCGCAAGCGTGAACTGGATGAACGTCGCGCAGTAGAAAATGCTGCACGTCAGAAGGCTGAAGAAGAAGCCAAGCGTCGCGCCGAAGAAGAAGCGCGTCGCCAGCCTGCTGCTGCGCCGACCGCTCCAGCCGAACCTGTTGCAGCGCCTGCTGTGGTAGCCGAACCTGTGCGTGAAAGCGCACCGGTTGTAGCTGCCGCTCCGGCACCTGCTGCGGACACTCGCAAGCGTGACGAGCAACGCCGTCCGGACAAGCCACGTGCCGACGACAACAATCGTCGCGGTGGCGGCGATGGCGAGCGCAAAAACGCTCCGCATCGTGCTTCGGTCAAGGAAAAGGCGCCTGCGCCACGCGTTGCCCCACGTACTACCGACGAAGAAAGCGATGGCTTCCGTCGTGGTGGTCGCGGCAAGGCCAAGCTGAAGAAGCGCAACGCCCACGGTTTCCAGAGCCCAACCGGCCCTGTCGTGCGCGAAGTGAAGATCGGCGAGACCATCACTGTGGGCGATCTGGCCCAGCAGATGTCGGTCAAGGCTGCTGAAATCATCAAGTTCATGTTCAAACTGGGTACTCCAGCGACCATCAACCAGGTGCTGGATCAGGAAACTGCCCAACTGGTTGCCGAAGAGCTGGGCCACAAAGTGACCCTGGTCAGCGACACCGCCCTGGAAGATTCCCTGGCCGAGTCCCTGAAGTTTGAAGGCGAAGCCGTTTCCCGTGCACCGGTCGTGACCGTAATGGGCCACGTTGACCACGGTAAAACTTCCCTGCTCGACTACATCCGTCGTGCCAAGGTTGCTGCTGGCGAAGCCGGTGGTATTACCCAGCACATCGGCGCATACCACGTTGAAACCGACCGTGGCATGGTGACGTTCCTCGACACCCCTGGTCACGCCGCGTTTACCGCGATGCGTGCCCGTGGTGCCAAGGCGACCGACATCGTGATCCTGGTGGTTGCAGCGGACGACGGCGTGATGCCGCAAACCATCGAAGCTGTTCAGCATGCTCAGGCTGCTGGCGTTCCGCTGGTTGTCGCTGTGAACAAGATCGACAAGCCAGGTGCTGACCTCGATCGCATCCGTAGCGAACTGTCGGTACACGGCGTGACTTCCGAAGAGTGGGGTGGCGATACTCCATTCGTACCGGTTTCGGCGAAGATGGGTACCGGTGTAGACGAACTGCTCGAAGCCGTTCTGCTGCAAGCCGAAGTCCTGGAACTGACTGCAACCCCATCGGCTCCTGGCCGTGGTGTCGTGGTTGAATCCCGCCTGGACAAGGGCCGTGGCCCGGTGGCTACCGTGCTGGTTCAAGACGGTACCCTGCGTCAGGGCGACATGGTCCTGGTCGGTTCGAACTATGGCCGCGTGCGCGCCATGCTCGACGAGAACGGCAAGCCAATCAAGGAAGCCGGTCCGGCCATCCCTGTCGAGATCCTCGGCCTGGACGGTACCCCGGACGCTGGCGACGAGATGAGCGTGGTTGCCGACGAGAAGAAAGCCCGTGAAGTGGCTCTGTTCCGTCAAGGCAAGTTCCGCGAAGTCAAACTGGCTCGCGCTCACGCCGGCAAGCTGGAAAACATCTTCGAAAGCATGGGTCAGGAAGAGAAGAAGACGCTCAACATCGTCCTCAAATCCGACGTCCGTGGTTCGCTGGAAGCGTTGAACGGTGCCTTGAACGGCCTGGGTAACGACGAAGTGCAAGTGCGTGTGGTCGGTGGCGGCGTCGGTGGTATCACCGAATCCGATGCCAACCTGGCACTGGCCTCCAACGCTGTACTGTTCGGCTTCAACGTGCGTGCCGATGCCGGCGCGCGCAAGATCGTCGAGCAGGAAGGTCTGGATATGCGTTACTACAACGTGATCTACGACATCATCGAAGACGTCAAGAAAGCCCTGACCGGTATGCTCGGCAGCGATGTTCGCGAGAACATCCTGGGCATCGCCGAAGTGCGTGACGTGTTCCGTTCGCCGAAGTTTGGCGCGATCGCCGGTTGCATGGTTATCGAAGGTGTCGTGCACCGTAACCGTCCAATCCGTGTACTGCGGGAAGACATCGTTATCTTCGAAGGCGAGCTGGAATCCCTGCGCCGCTTCAAGGATGACGCTTCCGAAGTACGTGCCGGCATGGAATGCGGTATCGGCGTGAAGAGCTACAACGACGTCAAGGTCGGTGACAAGATCGAAGTCTTCGAGAAGGTGCAGGTTGCTCGCAGCCTCTAATTCGCGCACTTCAGGAGCCGTGACGGGTAGCCGCGTGCAAATGCGCAATTCGTCACCAGGACTCTAAACGCAACGCCCGGTCTGGCTTTTGTCAGGCCGGGCGTTTGCCGCTTTCAGACCTTGCGGGTTTCACCGCGGGGCAGTTACAGGTAACAAGACATGGCAAAAGAATACAGCCGTACCCAACGTATCGGCGATCAGATGCAGCGTGAGCTGGCACAACTGATCCGTCGTGAAGTCAAAGACCCGCGCGTCGGCCTGGTCACCATTACCGCAGTGGAAGTCAGCCGTGACGTCGGTCACGCCAAGATCTTCATCACCGTGATGGGGCAGGACAGCGCCGAAGAAATCGCACAAAGCATCAAGGTGCTGAACTCTGCCGCCGGTTTCCTGCGCATGCAGCTGGCTCGCGAGATGAAACTGCGCAGCGTTCCACAGCTGCACTTCCACTACGACGAAAGTGTCGTGCGTGGTGCGCATCTGTCGGCATTGATCGAACGCGCAGTGGCTGAAGACAATCAGCATCCGGTTGCGGCAGAAGCCGAAGACACCAAGGAGTAACCGGTGGCTCAGGTCAAACGTATCCGTCGCAACGTCAGCGGCATTATCCTTCTCGACAAGCCGCTGGGGTTCACCTCCAACGCGGCCTTGCAGAAGGTTCGCTGGTTGCTCAACGCCGAAAAGGCAGGTCATACCGGCAGTCTCGATCCCTTGGCCTCCGGCGTGTTGCCGCTGTGCTTCGGTGAGGCCACCAAGTTCTCGCAATACCTGCTCGACTCCGACAAGGGTTACGAAACCCTGGCGCAACTGGGCAAGACCACCACCACGGCGGATGCCGAAGGTGAAGTTTTGCAGGAGCGCCCGGTGACCGTTGGTCGCTCCGATATCGAGGCTGTACTGCCGAAATTTCGTGGGCAAATCAGTCAGATACCGCCGATGTACTCGGCGCTCAAGCGTGATGGCCAGCCGCTGTACAAGCTGGCGCGTGCAGGCGAAGTAGTGGAGCGCGAACCGCGTTCTGTTACTATTACGCGCTTGGAATTGCTGGCCTTCGAAGGAGATACTGCGCGGCTGGCGGTGGATTGCAGCAAAGGCACCTATATCCGTACCCTGGTGGAGGATATTGGTGAGCAACTCGGTTGTGGCGCTTACGTTGCAGAACTGCGACGTACCCAGGCCGGGCCATTCACCCTGGCGCAGACGGTTACTCTCGAAGAGCTGGAAGCGGTACATGCCGAAGGCGGCAACGAAGCGGTCGATCGCTTCCTGATGCCATCGGACAGCGGCCTGCTGGATTGGCCACTGTTGCAGTTCTCGGAAGCGAGTGCGTTCTACTGGCTCAACGGCCAGCCGGTACGCGCCCCGGATGCTCCGAAGTTCGGCATGGTGCGGGTACAGGATCACAATGGTCGCTTCATCGGTATCGGTGAAGTGAGCGAAGACGGGCGCATCGCGCCGCGTCGTTTGATTCGGTCAGAATGACCGAAACCAGTCCGAGTAATACCGGGCTGGCGAGGGTGGCTGTTAACAGGCACGGTCACTGCTCATTTATAGATACAGGGATTTGTCCCTGGCCTGTTGAAACTGTTTTTCGACAAACAGTTTCCTGATAAAAGGATTGCCTCATGGCTCTCGACGTTCAAGAAAAAGCTCAAATCGTTGCTGACTACCAGCAAGCTGTTGGTGACACTGGTTCGCCAGAAGTGCAAGTTGCACTGCTGACCGCCAACATCAACAAGCTGCAAGGTCACTTCAAGGCCAACGGTAAAGACCACCACTCCCGTCGTGGTCTGATCCGCATGGTTAACCAGCGTCGTAAGCTGCTGGACTACCTGAAAGGCAAGGATCTGGGTCGCTATCAGACTCTGATCGGTCGCCTGGGTCTGCGTCGCTAATAAGCGATTGCGCTAGAGGTTGGTTGTCTGTCGTGGACCCGCGGGTTTCCCGCTGGTGCATGGCAGGCTCCCAGCCTCAAGTTTTATCTGGATACCTGCTTTGCCTGAGTAACACCTGGACAAACCGGTCGGGCCGATTCCCGGCATTGCCCAAGAATTTCGCAAGAAACCAGTTCCCCCAAGAGCCACAAAGAAGGTAGGACACCGTGAACCCGGTAATCAAAAAATTCCAGTTCGGTCAGTCGACCGTTACCCTCGAGACTGGCCGTATCGCCCGTCAGGCCTCCGGCGCAGTATTGGTCACCGTTGACGACGACGTCAGCGTATTGGTGACCGTAGTCGGTGCCAAGCAAGCCGATCCAGGCAAGGGCTTCTTCCCTCTGTCTGTTCACTACCAGGAAAAGACTTACGCTGCCGGTAAGATCCCTGGCGGTTTCTTCAAGCGCGAAGGCCGTCCTTCCGAGAAAGAAACCCTGACTTCCCGACTGATCGACCGTCCGATCCGTCCGCTGTTCCCTGAAGGCTTCATGAACGAAGTGCAGGTTGTCTGCACCGTCGTTTCCACCAGCAAGAAGACCGATCCGGACATCGCTGCGATGATCGGTACCTCGGCTGCCCTGGCGATCTCCGGCATTCCTTTCGATGGCCCGATCGGTGCTGCCCGCGTTGCTTTCCACGAAAGCACCGGCTACCTGCTGAACCCGACTTACGAGCAGCAAGCTGCTTCGAGCCTGGACATGGTCGTTGCCGGTACTTCGGACGCCGTGCTGATGGTTGAATCGGAAGCCAAAGAGCTGACCGAAGACCAGATGCTGGGCGCGGTACTGTTTGCTCACGACGAGTTCCAGGTTGTGATCAACGCGGTCAAAGAACTGGCTGCCGAAGCTGCCAAGCCAACCTGGACCTGGGCTCCTGCGCCAGAAGCCACCGAACTGCTGGGCGCTATCCGTGCCGAGTTCGGCGAAGCGATCTCCCAGGCCTACACCATCACCGTCAAGGCCGACCGTTACGCTCGCCTGGGTGAGCTGAAGGACCAGGTCGTTGCCAAGCTGTCCGGTGAAGAAGGCCAGCCTTCCGCTTCCGACGTCAAAGCGGCTTTCGGTGAAATCGAATACCGCACCGTTCGCGAAAACATCGTAAACGGCAAGCCACGTATCGACGGTCGCGACACCAAGACTGTACGCCCGTTGAACATCGAAGTCGGTGTTCTGCCAAAGACCCACGGTTCGGCCCTGTTCACTCGTGGCGAAACCCAGGCTCTGGTCGTTGCAACGCTGGGTACTGCCCGTGATGCACAGCTGCTGGACACCCTGGAAGGCGAGAAAAAAGACCCGTTCATGCTGCACTACAACTTCCCTCCGTTCTCGGTGGGCGAGTGTGGTCGCATGGGTGGCGCTGGTCGTCGTGAAATCGGTCACGGCCGTCTGGCCCGTCGTTCGGTTTCGGCCATGCTGCCTGCCGCTGACGTGTTCCCGTACACCATCCGCGTGGTTTCGGAAATCACCGAATCCAACGGTTCGAGCTCGATGGCTTCCGTTTGCGGCGCTTCCCTGGCCCTGATGGACGCTGGCGTTCCAATGAAAGCGCCGGTTGCCGGTATCGCCATGGGTCTGGTTAAAGAAGGCGAGAAGTTCGCCGTCCTGACCGACATCCTGGGTGACGAAGACCACCTGGGCGACATGGACTTCAAGGTAGCCGGTACCGCCAAAGGCGTCACCGCGCTGCAGATGGACATCAAGATCAAGGGCATCACCGAAGAGATCATGGAAATCGCTCTGGGCCAAGCCCTGGAAGCGCGCCTGAACATCCTCGGCCAGATGAACCAGATCATTGGCCAGTCGCGTACCGAACTGTCGGCCAACGCTCCGACCATGATCGCGATGAAGATCGACACCGACAAAATCCGTGATGTCATCGGTAAAGGTGGCGCGACCATCCGTGCGATCTGCGAAGAAACCAAGGCTTCGATCGACATCGAAGACGACGGTTCGATCAAGATCTTCGGCGAAACCAAGGAAGCTGCTGAAGCTGCACGTCAGCGCGTTCTGGGTATCACCGCTGAAGCCGAGATCGGCAAGATCTACGTCGGCAAGGTTGAGCGCATCGTCGACTTCGGCGCATTCGTCAACATCCTGCCAGGCAAGGACGGTCTGGTTCACATCTCGATGCTGAGCGACGCTCGCGTAGAGAAAGTGACCGACATCCTGAAAGAAGGCCAGGAAGTGGAAGTGCTGGTACTGGACGTGGACAACCGCGGCCGTATCAAGCTGTCCATCAAAGACGTGGCAGCGGCCAAGGCTTCGGGCGTTTAATCGCGTCTCACGCCTGACCGCTTCAACGTTGTAAAAAATGCCCCGCCGTGAAAACGGCGGGGCATTTTTTTGTCTGCGAAACATCGAGACATTGCGCGAAGTTGCCGGACCTCGATAGCAATGCTAGGTTTAGCCCACCGCCCGTGTAGCTCAGCCGGTAGAGCAGCGCACTCGTAACGCGAAGGTCGCAGGTTCGATTCCTGTCTCGGGCACCATCTCCCCCCTGGTTATTTCACCTTTCTGCTCAAGTCCTCGACGGTCCGCTTGAGATCCTCAATCGTGCGTTGTTGTTCGCTGACGGTTTTCTTCAGGTCTTCGACATTCCCTGAGGTGTCCTTCAGCGACTTTTGCATGCTTTGCAGGTCATCGGCACTTATCCCGGTTTTGACCAGGGTGTACTTGTCGTACTCGTAGTGGAGAGCCGGGATCTTGTCGCCAAACGAGGGGTTGTCGGTGTTCACTTCGATAGCGGCCAGCACCGGAAACGGTAGTGCCAGGCTGGCGAACAATGCGGTTGTAAGCACAACAGACGAAGACTTGGAAATGCTGCGCATCACTGAGGTTCCTTGTGAAGTGCCGACGTGGCACATTGCTATGACTTGGGATTTGAATTTATGTTCCCGCCGCCATCAGCACATCCTGTGCACAACTTTTTGTGGGGAGATGTAAAGAGACGTGCAAATCGTCCGACAAACATCCTATATTCGGAGCCTGCATGAGCTTCGCCCAGCAGTTTTCAGATGATCCCGAATGGTTCCGAAGGCCAGACAGACCGGACTACAAGCGGTTCTTCTGCGTCAGAGAGATCCTTGATGATCCAGATCCATCTTCCATTCCCCAGATCAGCGAGAACAACATGACCGTAAAAGAATTGAGCCAAGAAGAAAGACACGAAGAAGCCCTCAAGAAGTACGTGCTGGACGCGCCCGAATTGATGGACGAGATCAAGGACTTGAGTCCGGATGATCAGAAAGACCAGATTCAATGGGCCTTCGAGGATGAAGCCGAAGCCCAGGGTTTGCAGCCGTGGGAACTGACGCTCAAGTACACCTCGACCCCGGAGGAGTACGAGGCCGCCCGGCTGGCGCTGCACAAAGAGGCGGCCGAAGTCTTGGGTGTCGAGTGGGAAGAGTACTGCGAGATGAACAATCTGGTGGTTTGAGCAACCTGCCTGCCAGGCCGCTTTTGTAGGAGCCCGGCTTGCCGGCGATGGCGATCTCAAGGACGCTATCGCCGGCAAACCGGGCTCCTACACGATTGCTTTGCTTCTCAGATACTCAAGCGCATCGACAGATCGATCGCCTTTACATCCTTGGTCATCGCACCGATCGAAATGTAATCCACCCCGGTCCGGGCAATCGGCAGCAACGTGCTCTCGTTGATCCCGCCGCTGGCTTCCAGCTTGGCCTTGCCGGCATTCAAGCGCACGGCTTCGCGCATGTCGTCCAGGCTCAGTTCGTCGAGCATGATGATGTCCGCACCGGCCGCCAGCGCTTCTTTCAGTTCATCCAGGCTTTCCACTTCAATCTCCACCGGTTTGCCCGGGGCGATCTTGTGCGCGGCCGCGATGGCCTGCGCGATGCCGCCGCTGGCGGCGATGTGGTTTTCCTTGATCAGGAAGGCGTCATACAGGCCGATGCGGTGGTTGTGGCAACCGCCGCAGGTTACGGCATACTTTTGCGCCAGGCGCAGCCCCGGCAGCGTCTTGCGGGTGTCGAGCAGCTTGACCTGAGTCTCGGCGACGAAGTCCGCCAGGTATTGCGCGCGGGTCGCCACGCCGGAGAGCAGTTGCAGGAAGTTCAGGGCGCTGCGTTCGCCGGTCAACAGTGAGCGCGCCGGGCCTTCGAGGTGGAACAGCACCTGATTGGGCGTTACCCGTTCGCCGTCGGCAACCTGCCAGTGCACTGCCACCCGTGGGTCCAGTTGCCGAAACACGTTATCCACCCAGGCGGTGCCGCTGATGACGGCTGCATCGCGGGTAATGATGGTGGCTTTGGCCAGGCGTTCAGCCGGGATCAACTGCGCGGTGATGTCGCCGCTGCCGATGTCTTCACGCAACGCACGGCGCACGTTGGCTTCGATTTCGGCGGTCAGATCGGCGAGACGTAGATTCGGCATAACGGACTCCACAAACAAAGTGGCTCGATTATAGGGCCATGGCACGGACCAACCCAAGGCATCAGAGCGTTACGTTGGCAATGGCGCCTGCATTTGGTCGAATCCCTGAGGGTGTCAGTGGGGCATCGATACCGAGCAAACGCCTGTTTGAGATGAGATGCAGAGTCTTCTGGCGCAAAGGTGAGCTTTTACAAGATAATTCGCCTTGTATTTGACGTCATCGGTTTGACGAGTCGAAGCATCACCGTTCCAGGGAGGCCGAATGCACAACGACGGGAATGTAGTGCCTTTACACAAGGTAACTACCGACCAGGTGGCTCACTCGCCACTCGCCCGACTGCCAGCGATTCTTCTCCAGGTTCGCGACAAGGCCGCGCAACAGCTGCGACACGGATTGCAGGCGTTGTTCGACAACGCCGACGACACCCTCTTCGAAATGGCCGACCGAGCCCGCTGTGACGTCGAGCAGAACATCTTCTTTCAAACAATGCGCGATTTGCGTCTCAAGCACAAAAGCATCGAGCGAGTGTTTCTCGAGCAGTTTTTCGGTGCGTTCATCCGGCTTGCCCAATACGACCCCGCCATTGCGGCCATGCCCCAGGCCTTGGCGGCCGAGTCATCCTTGGCGCAAACCGATGACGAGCGCGAGCGTACAGTCGCGGTGGACGCGATGGTCAGCCGGGTGCTGGGCCGCGACGGGTTGGCCCTGGATCAACTGACTGCCCGACTCTGCGCCTTGTCGGGCAAGGCGTTGGGCGATCTGCACAACCCCCTGAGCCCGGCGATGCTCTGCGAATACTTCTTGCAGGCTGCACGCCAGCTGGGGCTGGAGATCAAGGTCAAGCTGATTATCCTCGGGTTGTTCGAGCGTTATGTCCTCAGCGAGACCGGTCAGCTTTACGCCGAAGCCAATCAACTGCTGCTTGCTACCGGTGTGTTGCCCGACCTGAAACCGGCCCCGGTGCGCCATACCATGGACCGGCCTGACAGCGCCCCCGTCGAATCGACGGATGAGGGCGCTATTCCGGCCTGCTTGCCCATCGATGACAATGTCCAGGAGGTTTTCGCTGCGTTGCAGGCCCTGCTGTTCAACGTTCGCGGCAGCCTGTCGCCAACGCTGGAGGTCAGTGCCACTGCGCTGCCGATTTCCACGCGCGATCTGTTGCGCCTGCTGTCGCATTTGCAGCAATACGTGCCGGCTCCGGAAGTCGTGGACGATTTTGACCTGCGCCACCAGCTCGAACAGTTACTGACCCGGGTCAGCGTCAAAAGTGGCAGGTCGCGGGTTTTCGGGGAGGCCGACGAAGATGTGATCAACCTGGTCGCGATGCTGTTCGAATGCATGCTCGATGATCGCAATCTGCCGGATCCGCTCAAGGCGCTGATCGGCCGATTGCAGATTCCATTGGTCAAGGTGGCGTTGCTCGACAAGAGTTTCTTCAGTCGCAGCAGTCATCCGGCACGACGCCTGCTCAACGAAATCGCCAACGCGGCAATGGGTTGGGACGCCTGTGACGATCATCAGCGTGACAGCCTGTACGTGCGCATCGATCAGGTCGTACAGCGTTTGTTGAATGACTTTATCGATGACCCCTCGATATTTTCCGAACTGCTGGCTGACTTTCTCGCGTTTACCCAGGACGAGCGCCGGCGCAGCGAGTTGCTCGAGCAACGCATTCGTGATGCCGAGGAAGGACGGGCCAAGACCGGGCTGGCCCGTCAGCGTGTCGAGCAGGTGCTGAATCAGGCGTTGATTGGCAAGTTCCTACCGCAAGGCGTGCTGGGGTTTGTCCAGGAGGCCTGGAGCAAAGTACTGCTGCTGACGTACCTCAAACATGGCGATCAGTCGGCAGAGTGGCATGCCGATGTGCGTACCCTGGAGCAATTGGTCTGGAGCGTTCAGCGCCACCACGAGTCCGATGCGACCAGGATGTTGGCCCTGATACCGGATTTGCTCAAGTCGTTGCGCAACGGGCTGAACTCGTCGGCGTTCGATCCGTTTGCCGCCAGCGAATTTTTCAGCGAGCTGGAAAACCTGCACGTTCAGGCAGCGGGAGGGGCACCCGCCAGTGCGTCGCGGATGATCGAGGTGCTGACGCCTGTCGTACTGCACTTGGCCGACGAAAGTCAGGTGCACAGTGAGCCGATACGTTTGCTGGCGGACGATGCGGGTTTGCGCCAGGTCGATAAAATGCTTCCGGGCTGTTGGGTCGAGTTTCAGGAAGACCCGGAAAACAGCCTTCGCTGCAAACTGGTAGCCATCATTGCAACCACCGGCAGATACATCTTCGTCAACCGCACCGGCATGAAAGTGCTCGAGCGCAGTCGCCCTGACCTGGCCCTGGAGCTGCGCAATGGCGTGGCGCGAGTGCTTGACGACACCTTGCTGTTCGAACGGGCCCTGGCGTCGGTGATCGGCAACCTCAAGCGCCTCAAGCGCGGCAAGTGATCGCGCCTTGGGAGAATATCGCGGCATACTGTGCCAACACAGTCGACGTTGAAGGAATCGGTATGCAGTTGGACCCCGCGAGCGGTTGGATTCAGGGTGTGCATGTCTGCCCCTCACCCAACTTCAATGCGCGCCCCACAAACGAGATTTCCCTGCTGGTGATCCACAACATCAGCCTGCCACCGGCGCAGTTCGCCACTGGCAAGGTGCAGGAATTTTTCCAGAATCGCCTGGATGTCACCGAACATCCCTATTTTGAAGGGATTGCGGATTTGCGGGTTTCCGCGCACTTTCTGATCGAGCGTGACGGAACGGTCACCCAGTTTGTTTCATGCCTTGAGCGTGCGTGGCATGCAGGGGTCTCGAGCTTCGAGGGGCGGGAAACCTGTAACGATTTTTCCGTGGGCATCGAGCTCGAAGGCACCGATGATCTGCCGTTCACTGACGCGCAATACGGCGCGTTGACGGCCCTGACCCGTCAGTTGCAACGGACGTTCACTGCGATCACTACAGAGCGTATCTGCGGGCACAGCGACATTGCACCCGGGCGCAAAACCGATCCGGGGCCGGCGTTCGACTGGGCACGTTATCGCGCCGCTCTGGCACAAGAGGATGGGCAATGAGTTTTCTGGTGTTGCTATTGGCGGTGTGGATCGAAAAGTTCTCGGCCCTGCGTCATCGGGTTCAGCGTGACAGTGGCTGGATACACGAGCTGAACAAGCTTGAGGCCAGCCCACGGCTTTCGGGCCGGCCATGGCTGGTGTTGTCGGTAGTGGTCTTGTTGCCGGTGGCGTTGCTGGGTTTGCTGCTGGTCGTCATCGAGCCGGTGGCCTACGGGTTGCTTGCGTTGCCGATCCATTTGCTGGTCGTGATCTACAGCCTGGGGCGCGGTGATCTGCTGGGCGATCTCGGGCCGTTCCGCGATGCCTGGCGTCGGGAGGATCTGCAAGCAGCGGCCCTTGTCGCCAAGCGCGATCTGGATATCTGCGCAGACAGTGGCGAGCAGTTGTTGGAGCAGGTCGAAGGGCATTTGCTGTGGGAGGCCTACCAGAGCTTTTTCGCGGTGATTTTCTGGTACTTCCTGTTGGGTCCGGTCGCGGCGCTGAGTTATCGGCTGCTGGCGCTGGCCGAAGAGCACGGCAAAAACCCGGCGCTGGTCGAGCGCGCCGGGCAACTGCGTCACGCCTTCGACTGGTTGCCGGTGCGTCTGTTGGCGGCGAGCCTGGCGTTGGTCGGCAATTTTGTCGCGGTCAGTCGGGTGATGCTGCATGAACTGCTGAACTGGAACATCAGCGCCGCGCAATTGATCGTGAAAGTCGGGCTGGTGGCCGGTGAAATTCCGGCACCGGTGGCCGGCGTGGAAGGTATCAACAACCTGGACCGCATCTGGGCGCTGCTGCTGCGTGCGGCAGTGCTCTGGTACGCCGGGTTTGCGTTGTGGACGGTCCTGCACTAGGCCTGCACTGAGCCATTGTGGCGAGGGGCTTGTCGGATCGCCGCATCGCCCCGTTCGGCTGCGCAGCAGTCGTAAATCAGGAGTACCCGTTTTAACTGATAAATCGCCGGGGGCGGCTTCGCCACCCAACGGGGGCAAGCCCCCTCGCCACAGGGTGATCACTTGCCGGAAGTGCTTCGCCCTGTCGTTAACCTTAAGTTACAAAACTTCCTGCCGATTTAAGTTATACAGAGATAGCGCCGCATAGTGGCTATCTGCTGTCTGTCTGCGCCTGCCAATAAAAAAAATAAGAAATTGAAGGGAGACATCCAGTGAAGAGCTTGCTCTATCCCGCTGTCGCACTGATGAATCGCCTGAGCTTCGGCATGAAGTTCAGCCTGATCAGCGTACTGTTCCTGGTGCCGATGCTGGTGACCAACTTCTATCTGGTGCGTGACTCCTACCGCGAGTTCCAGGGGACGCGCATCGAACTGCAAAGTCTCGACCTGTTGGGCTGCAGCCTGACGTTACGGCGTGATCTGGAAACCTTGAACAACCTGGTGCAGATCAATGTCAGCCTCGGCCAATCCGGCAAGGCCGGCAATGTCGAATCGAAAATCAGTACCCTCGAGCAGAATATTCTGACTCGCCTGCAAGGGCTGACGGCGATGACCAGCGACCCGGAGCAGGTCGCGGTGTTTGATGGCAAACGCGATGAGATGATCGCCGCGTTCAAGGCCCAGCAAACGGAAAACTCCCTGCAAAGCAAAAGTGCCCTGATCGGCAAGCTGGTGGGCAGCGCGCAGATTTTCGGCCAGCTCATCACCAGCCAGTCCGGCCTCAGTCGCGACAACCAGAGCGACATGCGCCAATTGAGTGAGCTCGTCACCCTCGTCACCCCACGTGTCACCCAGATTCTGGGCGAAGGTCGGGCAATGGGGTCTTACTCGTTGGGGCAGGGTTTCATCAACTCGGCGTCGAGTACCCGCTTCGATGAATTGCTGGCGCAGATTGAAAAGCTCCAGGCCGAATATGGCTTGAAGTTGCAGGACGCCTTGGGTTCCAGCAAAGCCGCCCGCGATACCCTGGCCGCTCAGGCCGATAGCAGCCGGGCATCCTTGAAGAAAGCCAGCGAGCTGTTCGAGGAGCAAGTGGTCATGGCCGATACCCTCGATGCGCCGTGGCAGGGCTTTTACGATCAGGTCAGCGCCCTGATGGACCAGACTTACCAACTCAACGAAGCAACCCTCAAGTATCTGGGCCCGCAGTTGCAGCAACGCCTGGACCAGAACCGCACGCATATGGTCTTGCAGGCCGTGGCATTATCAGTCGTATTCGTGTTGATCTTTTATCTCTACGGCGCTTTCTATGCCTCGACCCGCACCACGCTCAAGCGCCTTGGAGCAGTGATGGACAAGGTGGCGGCCGGCGATATGACCGTGACCTTCAGCGCCCATAGCCGTGACGAGCTGGGCGAGTTGGGCGAGGTGTTCAACGGCACCGTGAAGAAAATCCATGACCTGATCGAGCGGGTGGGGCAGACCGTCAGCGAAGTCGAGCGCCAGGCCGGTCAGGTGGAAAGCGTTTCCGCGCAAAGCAACCAGGCTGTCGCCGGGCAGCGTACACAGATCGAACAAGTGGCCACGGCGATGAACCAGATGTCGGCCACTTCCCAGGAGGTCGCGCGCAGTGCTGCAGCGGCGGTGAGCAGCGCCCACAGCGTCAACGACGAAACCGTCAGCGGTCGCGGCCTGGTGGAGTCGCAGCAAGGCAGCATTGCCGCCCTGGCCAACGAAATCGATCAGTCGGTGCGGGTGATCAATCAACTGGCCAGCGACAGCCAGTCCATCAGCCGCGTTCTTGAAGTGATCAAGAGCATCGCCGAGCAGACCAACCTGTTGGCGCTCAATGCCGCTATCGAGGCCGCACGGGCCGGTGAGCAGGGGCGTGGTTTCGCCGTGGTCGCCGATGAAGTCCGGACCCTGGCCAAGCGTACCCAGCAATCGACCGAAGAAATCGAGCAGATGATCGCCAAGCTCCATGGCGGAGTCGGCGCGGCGGTCAAGGCCATGGGCACCAGCCATGAGATGGCCAACGGCACGGTGGGGCAGTCGGAGAAGGTCCAGCGGGCGCTGGAAAACATCCTGGGTGCGGTCGGCATGATCGTCGACCAGAACCAGCAGATTGCCGCCGCAGTGGAGCAACAAACCGCCGTGGCCCACGACATCGACCAGAACATCGTCGAGATCAATCGCGCCGGTGAGCGTACCGCTGAAGGTGCGCATCAGACCGAAGACGCCAGCCGGGCGTTGTCGGCTCAGGTCGTGGAGTTGAAACAGTTGATCAGTGCATTCCGGGTCTGAAATTCTCCTCGGGAACTCTGTGGGAGCGGGCTTGCCCGCGAAGACGGCGGCACATTCAACATCAATGTGACTGAAAGATCGCTTTCGCGAGCAAGCCCGCTCCCACAGTTGGCGGGTGCTGGCAGTTATGACCAGTTAAACAACTCGCAGGCATTGGCCGTACTGGCCGCGGCCAATTGCTCGGGGCTGATCGCCATGATGTCGGCCAGTGCCGCGCAGATCGCCGGCAAGTGTGCCGGGCTGTTGCGCTGGCCGGGGAACATGGCGGGCGCCATGTCCGGCGAGTCGGTTTCCAGCACCACCGAATCCAGAGGCAGCTCAGCGAGCACGCGGTGCATGCGCAGCGCCTGTGGCCAGGTCGGGGCGCCGCCAAGGCCGAGCTTGAAACCGAGCTTGATGTATTCCCGGGCCTCCTCCTTGCTGCCGGCGAAAGCGTGGATGATCCCGGCACGTTTCAGGCGAAACCGTTTGAGCGTGGCAATCACCGCCGCATGGCTACGCCGCACATGGATCAATGCCGGAAGATTGAAGTCCGCCGCCAGTTGCAATTGCGCCTCGAACAACTTCTGTTGGCGGTCGCGGTCGAGGGATTCGATGAAGTAGTCCAGGCCGATCTCGCCCACCGCACACAACTGCCGATGGCCGGCCAGACGGGTCAGCCAGTCACCGAGTTCGCTCAGGTGTTGCGGGCGATGATCGTCCAGATACACCGGATGCAGCCCGAATGCGGCGTGCAGGTCGGGGTCACTCTGTACCAGCTCCCAGACCCGTTGCCAATTGGCCTGGTAAACCCCCAGCACCACGATCCTCCGCACCCCGAGGGCACGGCTGTCGGCCAGCAGCGCCTGGCGATCGGCGTCGAAGTCCGGAAAATCCAGGTGGGTATGGGTGTCGATCAGCTCCACGGCTCATTCCTGAAGAATACGCTGCTTGAACGTGCGCGGGATGGCTTGTACGCCGGGCCGGTAGTCCGACTGTTCGATGGCTGCCAGTGCCAGCGCGAGGGCTTTGTCGGCGATCAACTGGTGTTGCTGGGCCATGGCGTTGACCGGCAGTGGCAGGAAGTCCAGCAACTGGGTGTCACCGAATGTGCCGAGGCGCAGCGGGCGGTTTTTCAACGGGAAGTCGTGCAGCGCATCGAACACGCCCTGAAGCAATACGTAGGAGGTGGTCACCAGCGCATCGGGCAAATGGCCCAGGCGCAGCAGCAACTCTTCCATCAATTGTTTGCCGCACTCGCGGCTGAAGGATTCGCCTTCTTCGATCAGGACTTCGCCGTTGAACCCGGTGAGGGCCTCTTTGAAGCCTGCGGTACGTTCCCGGCTGATGCTCAGTTCCGGGCGGGCACCGATCAGGGCGATCTGTTTGGGCAGCGGCTCCAGCAGGCTGCGGGTCAGTTGCAGGCTGGCCTCGCGGTCGTCGCTGATCACGGAGCAGAAATGCTCGGGCTCCATGACCCGGTCGATGGCAATGATCGGTATGCCCTTGGCTTGCAACTGGTGATAGCTGTCATCTCCGGCCGGCAGGCAGCTGGCAACGATCAGCGCGTCGCAGCGCCGGGCACGGAACAGTTGCAGCAATTGCCGTTCGCTGTCCGGGGCATCGTCGGAACTGGCGATCAGCAGCTGATAACCGCGGGCGCGGGCGCCTTGTTCCAGTAATTTGGCGATTCGCGCGTAACTGGGGTTTTCCAGATCCGGCAGAATGAACCCCAGCGTGCGCGTGTGTCGGCTGCGCAAGCCGGCGGCCTGTGGGTTAGGCGTGAAGCCATGTTGTTCGACGACCGCGCGCACGCGTTCGACGGTGGCGCTACTGATGCGCTGTTGTTCGGCCTTGCCATTGATGACATAGCTGGCGGTGGTGACGGACACACCGGCCAACTGGGCAATATCACTGAGTTTCAACCCGCTGTTTCCTTGTTTTTTCGAGATTGCCTCGACATTTTCGTCAATCCTAACCGATTAAGGCAGGCGACCATTGTCGCAACGCATCCGACAAGTTGAGCTTCAAGGATGGGACATTATCGAGTAACGTGCCATTCATTCTAGATTAAACGTTTCAGCAAGCGTATTTTCTACGTTAAAGGCGCCTTTGGCCGGTTCTGCCGTGAAACCGCCAAAAGTGACGACCAAGCGCCTGAGCTGACTCATTCAAAACAATACCTGGCACCCCAAGGCGCCAAAAAGGAGAACGCATGCTCGAGCTCACTGTAGAGCAGATTTCCATGGGCCAATCGGCCGTGGACAAATCCGCAGCGCTGCAATTGCTGGCCCGACATCTGGTCACCGACGGCCTGGTTGCCGAGGGCTATCTGGCCGGATTGCAGGCGCGGGAGGCCCAGGGCTCGACCTTTCTCGGTCAAGGTATTGCCATCCCCCACGGCACCCCCGAAACCCGCGACCTGGTGTTCACCACCGGTGTGCGCCTGATGCAGTTCCCCGATGGCGTGGACTGGGGCGATGGTCATATCGTTTACCTGGCGATCGGTATCGCCGCCAAATCCGATGAGCATCTGCGTCTGTTGCAATTGCTCACCCGCGCGCTCGGTGAGACTGATCTGGGCCAGGCCCTGCGTCGCGCCGGTTCCGCTGAAGCGCTGCTGAAATTGCTGCAAGGCGCGCCGCAGGAGCTGGCGCTGGATGCGCAGATGATCGGCCTCGGTGTGGCGGCCGAAGATTTCGAAGAACTGGTGTGGCGCGGCGCACGTTTGTTGCGGCAGGCCGACTGCGTGAGCAATGGTTTCGCCGCCGTGCTGCAACAGGTTGAAGCGCTGCCGTTGGGCGATGGCCTGTGGTGGCTGCACAGCGAGCAAACGGTGAAGCGCCCCGGCCTGGCCTTCGTCACCCCGGACAAACCGCTGCGCTATCTCGGCCAGCCACTCAATGGACTGTTCTGCCTGGCCAGCCTCGGTGAGGCCCATCAAGCCCTGCTCGAGCGCCTGTGCGCGTTGTTGATCGAGGGGCGTGGCCATGAACTGGGGCGCGCCACCAGCAGCCGCAAAGTCCTCGAAGTGCTCGGTGGTGAAGTGCCCGCCGACTGGCCCAGTGCGCGCATTGCCTTGGCCAATGCCCACGGTTTGCATGCGCGGCCGGCGAAGATCCTCGCGCAACTGGCGAAAAGTTTTGAGGGTGAAATCCGCGTGCGCATCGTCGACGGCCACGACAGTGCGGTGTCGGTGAAGAGCCTGAGCAAACTGCTCAGCCTCGGCGCCCGTCGCGGGCAGGTCCTGGAATTCATTGCCGAACCGGGCATCGCGGCGGATGCGTTGCCGGCCTTGTTGGCCGCCATCGAAGAAGGCCTCGGTGAGGAAGTCGAGCCGCTGCCGCCAGTCAGCCAGGCACGGGAGGTCGTTGCCGATATGGCCGAAGTGATCCTCGCCCCGCTATCCGGCAGCGTGGTCCAGGCCATTGCCGCCGCCCCGGGCATCGCCATCGGTCCGGCGCATATTCAAGTCCTGCAAACCATCGATTACCCGTTGCGCGGTGAATCCGCCGCCATCGAGCGTGAACGTCTCCAGCACGCACTGGCGCAGGTGCGCCGGGACATCCAGGGATTGATCGAGCGCAGCAAAAGCAAAGCCATTCGCGAAATCTTCATCACCCACCAGGAGATGCTCGACGACCCGGAACTGACCGATGAGGTCGATACGCGCCTCAAGCAGGGTGAAAGCGCCGAGGCTGCGTGGATGCTCGTGATTGAAGCGGCGGCCCGGCAGCAGGAAGCGTTGCAGGATGCCTTGCTCGCCGAGCGCGCCGCCGACTTGCGCGACATTGGGCGTCGGGTTTTGCTGCAACTCAGTGGTATCGAAACCCCGAGCGAACCGGATCAGCCGTACATTCTGGTGATGGACGAGGTCGGCCCGTCCGACGTCGCGCGTCTGGACCCGGCTCGCGTGGCCGGGATTCTCACCGCACGGGGCGGCGCTACGGCGCACAGTGCGATTGTTGCCCGGGCCCTGGGCATTCCGGCACTGGTCGGCGCCGGCCCTGGCGTGTTGCTGCTGGCGTCGGGTACGCCATTGCTGCTCGATGGCCAGCGTGGGCGTCTGCATGTGGACGCTGACGCGATGACCTTGCAGCGCGCCACGACTGAACGCGATACCCGCGAGCAACGCTTGAAGGCAGCCGCCGAGCAACGCCACCAGCCGGCACTGACCACCGACGGTCATGCCGTCGAAGTGTTCGCCAATATCGGCGAAAGTGCCGGCGTCACCAGTGCGGTGGAGCAGGGTGCCGAAGGTATCGGCCTGTTGCGCACCGAACTGATTTTCATGGCCCACCCGCAAGCGCCCGACGAGGCGACCCAGGAAGCCGAGTACCGCCGCGTCCTCGACGGCTTGGCCGGGCGGCCGCTGGTGGTGCGTACCCTCGATGTCGGTGGTGACAAACCGCTGCCGTACTGGCCGATTGCGAAGGAAGAAAACCCCTTTCTCGGCGTGCGCGGTATTCGCCTGACCTTGCAGCGCCCGCAGATCATGGAAGCGCAACTGCGTGCCTTGCTGCGGGCTGCCGATAACCGGCCGCTGCGGATCATGTTCCCGATGGTCGGCAGCGTTGATGAATGGCGCCAGGCCCGTGACATGACCGAACGTCTGCGCCGGGAAATCCCGGTTGCCGACCTGCAACTGGGGATTATGATCGAAGTACCGTCGGCGGCCTTGCTGGCGCCGGTGCTGGCCAAGGAGGTCGACTTTTTCAGCGTCGGTACCAACGACCTGACCCAATACACGCTTGCCATCGACCGTGGCCATCCGACGCTGTCGGCCCAGGCCGATGGCTTGCATCCGGCGGTGCTGCAACTGATCGACATCACCGTGCGCGCGGCCCATGCCCACGGCAAATGGGTCGGCGTGTGCGGCGAGCTGGCAGCCGACCCGCTGGCGGTGCCGGTACTGGTCGGCCTCGGGGTGGATGAACTCAGTGTCGGCGCGCGCAGCATTGCCGAGGTCAAGGCGCGGATTCGCGAACTGGGCTTCACTCAGACTCAAACCCTTGCCCGACAGGCCCTGGCCGTGGGCAGCGCGAATGAAGTGCGCGCACTCGTGGAGGCCCTGTAATGGCGCGGATTCTCACCCTGACCCTCAACCCGGCGCTGGACCTGACCGTCCAGTTGCCGTGCCTTGAAGCCGGCCAGGTCAATCGCAGCGATGTCATGCACACCCACGCCGCCGGTAAAGGCGTGAACGTGGCGCAAGTACTGGCCGACCTCGGGCATCAGTTGACCGTCAGTGGTTTCCTTGGTGAAGACAACCTGCAAGCGTTTGAAACGCTGTTTGCCAAACGCGGTTTTGTCGACGCCTTCATCCGCGTTCCCGGAGAAACCCGCAGCAACATCAAACTGGCGGAAAGCGACGGACGCATCACCGACATCAACGGACCGGGGCCGCAGGTCAGCGAAGCGGCACAGCAGGCCTTGATCGATCGACTGGAGCAGATTGCCCCGGGTCACGATGCGGTGGTAGTCGCCGGAAGCTTGCCCTTGGGCGTCAGTGCGCAGTGGTTGCAGGCGCTGATTGTGCGCTTGAAGACGCTGGGCCTGAACGTTGCCCTCGACACCAGCGGCGATGCGTTGCGTGCAGCGCTCAAGGCGGGACCCTGGCTGATCAAACCCAACGCCGAAGAGTTGGCCGAGGTGCTGGACTGCGAGGTTGTGTCGGTCAGTGCCCAGGCCTTGGCAGCGGAGCGTTTGCACGCCCAGGGCATCGAGCATGTGGTGATTTCCCACGGCGCCGAAGGCGTGAACTGGTTCAGCGTCGGCTCGGCTCTGCATGCCACGCCACCCAGGGTCAGCGTCGCCAGCACGGTGGGTGCGGGTGATTCGTTGCTGGCGGGGATGCTTCACGGTTTGCTCAGTGCCGATACGCCGGAGCAAACCTTGCGCACCGCCACGGCGATTGCCGCGATGGCAGTGACCCAGATCGGATTCGGCATTGGCGATGCAGCGCAACTGGCGCAGCTCGAACAGGGGGTGCGCGTGCGTCCCCTGACAGAACAATAAGAGGGTTTGTCATGAAGTTAGCCATCATTACGGCCTGCCCGAACGGCATGGTTACCAGTGTGCTGTGTGCCCGGTTGCTTGATGCCGCGGCCCAGCGTCAGGGCTGGAGCACCAGTGTCGAAATCACCGATGCCGCACATCCGGAAAAGCAATTGTCGGCGGCCACCCTCGACGCGGCCGAGTGGGTGCTGCTGGTGACCAGCGCGCCCGTGGACATGGCGCGGTTTGTCGGCAAGCGAGTGTTCCAGAGCACCCCGGCCCAGGCCCTGCAAGACGTGGAAGCCGTGCTGCAACGTGGTGCCCGGGAAGCGCAAGTTTACGCCGCTTCCGAAGCGGTCATCGAGCCAGTGGCTGTTGCCCAACACGCGCCGCGCCTGGTGGCCGTCACCGCATGCCCGACGGGCGTCGCTCACACGTTCATGGCCGCCGAGGCTTTGCAGCAAGCGGCCAAGCGCCTGGGCTATGACCTGCAAGTGGAAACCCAGGGCTCGGTCGGTGCGCGCAATCCACTGAGCGCAGCGGCGATTGCCGAGGCCGATGTGGTGCTGCTGGCGGCCGATATCGAAGTCGCCACCGAGCGTTTCGCCGGCAAGAAAATCTATCGCTGTGGCACCGGTATTGCCCTCAAGCAAGCCGAAGCAACCTTGAAAAAGGCCTTGGCCGAAGGCCAGCAGGAAAGCGCATCAAGCGCGGCCAACACAACGGTCAAACAGGAGAAGACGGGCGTCTATAAACACCTGTTGACCGGCGTGTCGTTCATGTTGCCGATGGTGGTCGCCGGCGGCTTGCTGATCGCCTTGTCGTTCGTCTTCGGTATCACCGCGTTCAAGGAAGAGGGCACGCTGGCGGCGGCGTTGATGCAGATCGGTGGCGACACTGCGTTCAAGCTGATGGTGCCGCTGCTGGCAGGCTACATCGCCTATTCCATCGCCGACCGTCCGGGCCTCGCACCGGGGATGATCGGCGGGCTGCTGGCGAGCACCTTGGGTGCCGGTTTCATTGGCGGGATCATCGCCGGTTTCCTCGCCGGTTATGCGGCCAGGGCGATCAATAAATATGCGCGTTTGCCCCAGAGCCTTGAGGCGCTGAAACCGATCCTGATCATTCCGTTGCTGGCGAGTCTGTTCACCGGTCTGGTGATGATCTACGTGGTCGGTAAGCCGGTGGCCGGGATGCTCGCCGGGCTCACGCATTTCCTCGACAGCATGGGCACCACCAACGCAATTTTGCTGGGTGTTTTGTTGGGCGGCATGATGTGCGTCGACCTCGGCGGGCCGATCAACAAAGCGGCCTATGCCTTCTCGGTCGGCTTGCTGGCCTCGCAGAGTTACGCGCCGATGGCGGCGACCATGGCCGCCGGCATGGTGCCGCCGATTGGCCTGGGCATCGCCACGTTCATTGCCCGACGCAAGTTTGCGCAGACTGAACGCGAAGCCGGTAAAGCGGCGCTGGTGCTGGGGCTGTGCTTCATCTCCGAAGGGGCGATTCCGTTTGCCGCGAAAGATCCGTTGCGGGTGATTCCGGCGAGCATCGCCGGCGGTGCGCTGACCGGTGCGCTGTCGATGTATTTCGGCTGTAAATTGATGGCGCCCCACGGAGGTTTGTTCGTGCTGGCGATCCCGAATGCGATCAACCATGCGCTGTTGTATCTGCTGGCGATTGTCGCGGGGAGTCTGTTGACGGCGGTGGTGTATGCGCTGGTCAAACGGCCGGAAACGGTGGAGCTGGTGGTAGAACCGGTCGCCGCCTGACCCCTGTGTGAGCGAGCTTGCTCGCGATTGCAGTGTTTCAGTCGACATAAATGTTGAATGTGAGACCGCTATCGCGAGCAAGCTCGCTCCCACAGGCATCTATGATGTTGGCAGTTTTTGTGTCATCCCCGAGTCATCCAGCCATGCTTTGGTTTTCCACTGAAGGGGGAACACCATGAGCGATTTCAACCTCGGGCGCCGTCGTGTCGTGCAAGCGGTCGGCGCCGGGCTGTTGTTGCCGGGGCTGGCGCCGGCGGTGATCGCTTCGGTCAAGGATCGGCCGCAACTCACCGACAGCGTGCAGTCCGGCGACCTGCTGGGTGACCGGGCGATCATCTGGAGCCGCTGCGACCGCCCCGCACGGATGGTGGTGGAGTGGGACACCCGCAGCCTGTTTCCCGACCCTCGGCGATTCGTCTCGCCCCTGGCCGATGCGCGCACCGATTTTACCGCCCGGGTCGAACTCACCGGGCTGCCCGCCGACCAGGCGATTTTCTATCGCGTGCAATTTGAAGACGCCCAGAGCGGCGTTGCCAGCGAACCCTGGTTCGGTCACTTGCGCAGCGTGCCGCAGACCCGGCGCGACATCCGGTTTGTCTGGAGTGGCGACACAGCCGGCCAGGGCTTCGGTATCAACCCGGACATTGGCGGCATGCGCATCTACGAGGCGATGCGCCGGCGCCTGCCGGACTTCTTTATCCACAGCGGCGATACCATTTACGCCGACAACCCGATCCCGGCGCAGCTCAGCACGGAAGGCGGCCGGGTGTGGCGCAACATCACCACCGAGGCCAAGAGCAAAGTCGCCGAGACCCTCGATGAGTATCGCGGCAATTACCGCTACAACCTGATGGACGAAAACATTCGCCGTTTCAATGCCGAGGTCCCGCAGATCTGGCAGTGGGACGACCACGAAGTGATGAACAACTGGTCACCGGGCAAAAAGCCGGATGCACGATACCAGAGCAAAGATATCCACAGCCTGGTGGACCGCGCACGCCAGGCGTGGCTCGAATACGCGCCGATGCGCGTGCAGAGTGCCGATGGCGGCGGGCGGATCTATCGCAAGCTCGGTTACGGGCCGTTGCTGGATGTGTTCGTGCTGGACATGCGCAGTTATCGCGGGACCAACGACGACAACCTTGGCGAAGCCAGGCCGTTTCTCGGGCGTGAGCAACTGGACTGGCTCAAGCGCGAAATGCAGGCCTCGAACGCGCAATGGAAAGTCATCGCTGCTGACATGTCCATCGGTCTTGGCGCGCCTGACGGTGAAGTCAGCCCCGGTGTGACGCGGTGGGAAGCGGTGGCCAACGGTGACCCTGGACCGGCCCAGGGGCGCGAACTGGAAATCGCCGAATTGCTCGGTTTCCTGCGGGCGCGACAGGTGCGCAATTTTCTGTTTCTGACGGCGGATGTGCATTACTGCGCGGCCCATCATTACCACCCGGATCGGGCGGCGTTCCAGGACTTTGAACCGTTCTGGGAGTTCGTTGCAGGGCCGTTGAATGCGGGCAGTTTCGGGCCTGACTCGCTGGATAAGACCTTTGGCCCTGAAGTGGTATTCGAGAAGGCCTCCCCTGTGCATGACGCCTCGCCATTTGCCGGATTTCAGTTTTTCGGCGAGGTGAATATCGATGGACAGACGGGGGAGTTGAACGTGGTGTTGCGCGATCTGGATGGCGTGTCGGTATTCGAGCAAAAACTGGCACCGCGTGACTCGGTAGTTGCTCACTATGTGGGAAATGATTTTTGCACAAAAAGCTGATGCTGGAAGTTGAGGGGATATTTGTTATTACTGTCGAGTACGTGGGCTGGGTGTTGAAGTGTAGATGTTGATTGAAGTTTCAGTGAGTCTCGTTATTCGCTGAGTTAGATGTTTTTTGCTGGGGTTTTATTCTGGTTTGCTGGTTATCACATTTTCATATATTTCATTTCTTGATCGATATTGTAGGGTTGCTTACTTTCTTTTCTTAATTTGATGGCGAATAAGCAGACTATGAACGTTAAAAGGTCTGGTTAAGCGTCAAACTTTAGAGAGGAATCGCTATGTCCGCTGTATTGTGGGAAAAGAGCCTGGAGGGCAAAAGTGAAGAGGAAGTTGCAAATCTTGCAGCCGTTGTCCCCCAATCGCTGATCTCCTTGTCGACCGGGGCCACGAATGACATTACTCGCCCAAAGGGGTTGATACTGACCAAAGCCCAAATCATTTCACTGCGAAAGTACGAAGCCGTAGGGTTGGCACTTCCGACCAACGAGCGATCCCTTGCGACCTATCTGAGTTTTGGCGACGAAGACGGTGGCAAGGGTTTCACAACCGAAGACTTTCTCGCGTCTTTTACGAAGATAAACTCGCATGCCAGTTTGTGGTCCCCCCTGCGCTCTCGCATCATGCTGACGGGAACCCATTTGAATGTGTTTGCTTTGAGCATGGAGGTATACCTTACGTCGGTCGAGGAGATTTTCGCTGATATCAAGCTTGCAAAGGCGTTGGGCACACACAAAATCACCAACTACAAGGAATTGCGTGACTGGGAAGTGAAAGAAGGCAAACCGTTCCCGGATCTTGCATTGGAAGAGGACACCATCCCGAATCTGGGGGATGTTCTGGATCTGATTTTCGAACAGGTCAAGGAGCATCTGCAGACGGCCGTTGAAATCAAAACCGATCTGAATACGTTTAGTCGGCAACTGACTAATGATGTCATTCCCACGATCAAGTTGCTGGCACTGGCTCTCGAGAGCAATACGTACGCGGCGGATATCGAGAGTTTGAATAACGAGATCAAGGAGCGCGCTAATCAGATTGATGAGTTGAATAAAGAGTACAAGGCGCTGGTCATGAAGTCGCTTGAGTCGGCGAGCAAATTTTCGCCCATAGGGTTGGGGGTTGCCATCTATATCGGAGTCGAAGCTGAAAGTGTTCGATCCCGGCGCAATGATCTGAGCCGCCTCCAGGAAGCGGCCATCAAGAGCCTTGAGAGCAAGTCCAAGACCCTGGGCTCGATCGCACGGATCAGAAGTGACATGCAGGATATGCAAACGGTCGCTCTGGATGCTGAAGTGGCGACAAATAACGTGGTTCATACTTGGAATGTGCTCCATACCTACGTCGAAAGCTCCGGAAAAGCGATCTCGAAGATCGAAGGCGGCGTTCGGTTGCTAGCCTTCATTACTCAATTTCGCTTGGTCGCTGCGCCATGGCGCGCAATCCACGACAATGCTGATGAGCTAGTTGAATTATTCCGTGAGGCGGAAGTGGAATACATGAGGGAGCACGGTTTTCAAGGAAAAAGATCAAGGAGGTCTTTAATGCAAAGTGATATGTACCCTGGCGTGCAAACCGATGTCTTGCAGGGCAGCAGTTCGAAACTGCGTAACAGTGCAGTGGAAGCAAAGTTGTTGTTTATGAAAACTGATTATCTTCCGGACTTGAGTGAAAAGTTTAAAACAATTTCGGTCGACATTTCGAGCTGCTCCAATATGGTCAGGGAAAAGGCTCTGAAAACCGAATTTTTACTTAAGTCCACGCTTGGACAGTTGATGTCGCTCGATGAAGAGCTGCAAGAAGGTTCCGAAGAGGTCGATGAAATTCATGGGGAGCAGGCTGTGTTGTTAAACGAGGCACAGGCATCCGTCAGTGAAATCTCCAACTCGTTGAGTGAGAGCCTCAAGAATATCAACGCAGACTACGACGAGACGACGGTGCAGGGATTCAAGGCCTCGTTGATGAATGACGTTTCAGAGCGTGAAGTCGTACTGGAACGTTTGAATTCCAGCCTGACTGATCTTGAAGAAAAACGTGCAGTCATCAACGAAGCAGTGGATGAACTCAATAAACTCGGAATTTCCGGTATTACCAAAAATATCGAACTGAGTGTCGAGGCGGTCGAGAAGCTCGGTGCCAAGCCATCTCAGCTTGATCTTGTGCTGGCAGCGATCGAAAAAGTGAAACAGGACCTGGAGGGCGCAGTCAGGAGTGTTTCCTTTGTCTTGATAGTAAAACAGAATCAGGTACTTCGTGATAAGACGTTGGAGGTGCAGGCGCAAATCGCTGCCGAAAAACACAGCGCACGAATCACTGCCGACAAGATCAAGCTGATCGAAGTTTTTGGCGAGATGAATGAGCAGCGCAAGCTCTACGTGGCAGAGTTCGACAAGATCGACAAAACAGTGTCGCGTTTCCTGAGCTCGATGAAGGCTCATCAGGCTATGCCATTGAGTAAGCAGATTTCAGAATTTTTCTCTACCGCCAATGGTTTTGTCGGTTACCTGAATCAGCTTTCTTATCTGTAAGTATTACGTTTCACACCGACCTTGAATGGCCGTGCGTCAAGCCTCTCGATGCACGGCATCTTAATGATTGTATTGCTCGGGATTGAATATTCGCAGGAGACGCCCATGAGCGACGAGAGCAGGGATGTCCTGTTTTTTCAGGAAGATGATTTTATTTCGTTGCGCGCATATAAATTGTTCTTGAACGAGGTGCTCCACAAGGATTTCATCACTCACTCCACCCCAGAGACATCAAAGGTGCTAGGGGCCTATGCGCAGAAGTTAAGTGAAGAGGCTGACGCCGATCTCTCCAGATTTCAGTCCTTGGTGGATGATGTGGAGCCGCTACGGGCGGGAGTGCTGGCCTGCGTCGATCAAGCCCGAGATCTTCGACAGGTTTTCATCGAGGCCAAGCCAGGCGTGACGCGTTATCGACGGGTGCCTGTTGATACTTTGGGGTGCGCTCCGTTCGACCTCCACCAACCTCACCTTGCCATTTGCAACTTTTACAACGTTTCCGGCGTCGTGAGCTTTTTCATTGACGAGTGCCGCACCCACCTGAAAACAGTTGAACGGTACAGATTGAATGTCTCCTCGATGGAGCGAGGGATTCATCCAATGTTCTACCGCATCGTTGCCGCAAGAAAACAAAAAATAGAGGCGTACGGCTACTCACCGCATAAGGCTCCTTCGGGTTCCGGGACCTCCCCCTTCGATTTCAGGAGGCCGTACAAAGGCGATCCTGAACCGCAAACGCTGGAGCTGTATCGTTTGACAGGCATTTACGCGTCCTCCTCTTCCGCACTCTTCAACTTCGGCAATTTTCTGAACAGGATTCAGCTGTTATTGACGGTGATGATTGACAGGCTTTCCTCGATATCAGCTTCATCGACGTATTCGACATTGCTCTTGGTACTGAACCTGGTTGCCAGCTTGCTGACCCCACTGCAACTGCGGATAGACAGGTTGCAGGAGTGGTCAGACTTCATGCGCCATAAAGGTAAGTATGCTGTTGAAGAGCAATGAGCAAAGTGGAGTTGTAGCCGGATAAGATCCGGCTGCACTCAGTAGACGTCGCGGCGATAACGGTTTTGTTCGATAAGCGTTTCTACCTGCGATGCTCCGAGGACTTCCTGCAACACTTGATCAACCCCGGTGGCCATCCCCTGCATACTGCCGCAGATATAAATCACCGCACCCTCTGCCAGCCATTTTTTCAGTTCCTCGGCCGACTCCTTCAAACGATCCTGCACGTAGATCTTCTCGGCCTGATCCCGCGAGAAGGCCAGGTCGAGACGCGCCAGATCACCGTTGATCAACCACTCTTCCAGTTCCGCGCGGCAGAGGAAATCGTGCTCACGATTACGCTCGCCAAACAGCAGCCACTGACGCTGTTGACCGTCAGCAATCCGCGCCTTGAGCAAATTGCGTAACCCGGCCAGACCCGTGCCGTTACCCAGCAGAATCATCGGCACCGGTTGGGTCGGCAGATGGAAACCGCTGTTGCGCCGCACGCGCAGGCTGATGGAACTGCCCACAGGGGCGTGTTCGGTCAACCAGCCAGAACCGACGCCGAGGTTGCCATCGGCATGCACTTCCTGGCGCACGATCAGTTCCAGCACGCCATCGGCCGGGATTGACGCAATGGAGTACTCGCGCATGGCCAGCGGCACTAGGGCCTCTGCCAGCGCCTGCGCGTGCAGGCCGACCAGATGGGCGCGGTTCTCCGGCAACTGGCGGCTGGCCAGGGCCTGTTCGAGGGTTTCCTCCAGACCGTTGAGCTGCACCTTGGTCTCACCGTGAATCCCCAGGCCGTCGAGGAAGTGCTCGATGGCCCATGGGCAATTGCGCGGCAAGACTTCCACCAGGTCACCGGCCAGCCAACTGCTGGTAGTGGGTGGCTTGAGGCCCAGCAGGTACACAGGGGAACCGCTGCTATCCGGGTTCAGCAGTTCACGACGGGCGAGGGTCCAGTTGTCGTAGCTCGGCGCTTGCCAGGTGTCGACGGGCGCGTGGCCGGTCAGCAGGCCCAGTTGCTGTTGCCAGTGACGCAACGCGTAGGGATCGCCGCTGTCCACTTCCACCGGGGCGAACAAGGTCGTGCCGCCGTGTTCGCCGAGCCAGGTGTGCAGGCGTTTGGCGAATCCGCAGAAGTGTTGATATTGCCGGTCGCCGAGGCCGAGGACCGCATAGTTCAGGCGCTCCAGGCTTGGCGTACGGCCCAGCACCTTGCGTTCGAACCCCCTGGCGCTGTCCGGCGCTTCTCCATCACCGAAGGTACTGACGACGAACAGTGCGTTGTTCGAGTCCTGCAAATCCTGTTCGCTGACGTCCGCCAGCGGCTGCACCTTCACTGGCAGGCCCGCGGCCTGCAATTGCCCGGCGGTCTGCCAGGCCAGTTGTTCGGCAAACCCGCTCTGGCTGGCGAAACCGATCAGCCAGGCCGATGCGTCATCAGTGGGTGTTACGAGACCTTGGCGAGCGTCCTTGATCTGGCGTTTTTTGCGGCGACGATCCAGGTACAGCATCCAGCCGGTGACGAAGAACAGCGGCATGCTCAGCGCAGTGAGGGTCAGGAGGATGCGCCCGACGATACCGAAGTAACTGCCGACGTGCAGTGCATAGATGCTGGTCAGCAGTTGCGCCTTGAGACTCTTGTCGCTGTAGCGGTCAACCCGTTTGACCACGCCCGTGGCCGGGTCGAGGGTGATCTGGTTCAGCGCCCGGTCGTGGGGCGAGGTTTTCAGCAGGAAATAAACGGTCGCAGGCTGGCCGGCCACTGGCGGCATGCGCACGTTATAGGAACTGAGTTGCGGGCCGGCCGCGCTGTAGATGCTGCTCCACATCGCCGCGTAATCAGCCGTCGGTGCCGGACCTTGCGGCGCAGGGCCACGTCCGCCACGAACGCGTTCGTTCTGCGGTGAGTCGGAGAGCAACCGGGTCAGGCCCTTGTTGTACCACTCGTAGGACCAGGACAATCCGGTCAGCGCTGCCAGGAGATAAAACACCAGGCACCAGGTGCCGGCCACCGAGTGCAAGTCCCAGTTGAAGCTGCGACCCTTTTTCTTCCAGTCCAGGGTCAGCCAGGCGCGCCAGCTTCTCCACTGGCGAGGCCAGCGCAGGTACAGGCCGGACAGGCAGAAGAACACCAGGATCAAGGTGCACGCACCGGTGATCTGCCGACCCGTGTCACCCATGGCGAGGAAGCGGTGCAGTTGCAGCATCAGGCCGAAGAAATCCTGGCCGGCGGCGTCGCCGAGGAATTCGGCGGTGTACGGGTCGAAGTAGCGCATCTCGCCACGGCGCTCACCCGGCGGCGGGGTGAACCACACTTTGGCGGCGTTGCCGCTGTCGGTTTCCACGGTGAGCATCGAGACTTTTTTGCCCGAAGCGGCTTCGATGTGCTCCACCAGTTCGGCAGGCGGCAGCACACCGGCGACCTGTTTTTCGACCTGCAATACAGAAGGGTTGAGTGTGCTCAGGATTTCATCCTGAAACGACACCATCGCCCCGGTGATGCCCATCAGGGCCAGGACCAGCCCGGCGCTGATGCCGAAAAACCAGTGCAACTGGAACAGGGTTTTCTTCAACACGTCGCTCGCCTTGTTCGTTCAAGTTGATTCATCACGGCGCGCATTATGCCGTGGGGTTGTCGAGAAGCATTCTTTTTTACGCACAAAAGCCCCGTTCATGTGAATGAACGGGGCCGGGTCTGATTTCGCTTTCACCCTCTCCTGTGGGAGCGAGCTTGCTCGCGATAGCGGTGTGTCAGCCAACATAAATGTTGAATGTGGCGCCGTCATCGCGAGCAAGCTCGCTCCCACAGGGATTGCAGTGTGAGTGGCAATCAGAAGTGGAAGTTGGTGCTCAGCAACGCGGTGCGACCGGCCGCCTGGTTGGCGAAGTGAGTCGAGAACGCCTTGTCGTAGTAGGTTTCGTCGGTCAGGTTCTGCACGTTCAGTTGCAGGTCGACGTTTTTGCTCAGCTTGTAGGCTGCCATCGCGTCGTAACGAACGTAGGAATCAACCATGGTGGTGTTGGCTACGTTGCCGAACACGTCATCGACATAGAACGCACCGCCGCCGATGGTCAGCTTCGGCGTGACCTGATAGGTCGTCCACAGGCTGGCGCTGTTCTTCGGCGTGTTAGGCAGTTCGTTGCCATCGTTGGCTTTGTTGGCCGGCAGATCGCCGCCATCGACTTGTTCGCTGTCCATGTAGGCGTACCCGGCGAACACTTGCCATTTGTCGGTGAGCTTGCCGCTGGCCGACAGTTCGATACCTTGAACGCGGGTTTTGCCGGCGTTCTCATAAGTGGTGGTGTTGGTTTGCACCCGAGCGTTGTCTTTCTCGGTGCGGAAGATATCGGCGGTCACGGACAGGCGATTGTTCAACAGGTCCCACTTGGTACCGATTTCGTAGTTCTTGGTGGTTTCCGGCTCCATGTCGCTTTTCAGCAGGTTGCCGTTGCGATCCGGCGTGCCACCCAACGGGTTGCCTTCCGAACCTTCACCCAGGGTGTTGCCCGGTGGAGTGGCAGACGTCGCGTAGGACGCATAGATGCTGCCGTTTTCCGCTGGTTTGTACACCACGCCGAACTGACCGGTAATGAATTCGCTGGTGTCATCGCCCTTGGACGTGGTCACGCTGGAGCCGTTGAAGGTTTTGTAGCTGGTGTCGAAATGGTCGTAGCGCAGGCCCATGTTCACCAGCCACTGCTCGGACAACGTCAGGGTGTCGAACACATACAGTGCGTAGGTGTCGGCCTTGGTGTCGGTGCCGGCGTAGTTGCGCGAAATGGCGCCGTTCCACGGATCATTCGGGGTCGGGTTGGACAGCGAGGTGCAGTTGTAGCCGCTTGGTGCGCCGATCAGGGCCGGCGAGCAGTTGGTGGTTACCGCGGCTGTTCCCGGGGTGGTGTCCGTGTTGACGTTGTACGAGGACTTTTCATTTTCCTCGTGGGTGTATTCGACACCCGTGGAGAAGCTGTTCTTGAACCCGGCGATGTAGACGTCACCAAACAGGTCGGTCTGGTTGGTGGTGGTCTCGGTGTTGCTCACGCGGGTGTTTGCGCGGCGCCAGACGCTGCCATTGTTGACGTTGCCTTTACTGTCATCCGGCTGGGTCAGGATGTAATCCTGCATGCTGGTGCCGTGACGCAGGGTGTTCTTGATGGTCAGCGCGTCGCTCAGGTCGTGCTCGATGGCGAAGGTCGCGGTGTCGGTGCGCCCCTTGCGGAAGTCACGGTCGGTCAGGCCATAGAAATTGCTGCTGTCGCCGCCATCGTTCGGCTTGTCCGGATTGGCCTTGGTACGGGCAGTCGAGCCTCCGGTCGGGATGGAGTAAGGAATGCCCGAATCCGGCGTGTCGTTGTTTTCGAGGTGGTAGTAGTCGAGGTTGACGCGAGTGTCCGTACCCAGGCCGAAGGCCAGGGACGGTGCAACACCCCAGCGGTCGTAGTTGACGCTGTCACGCCCGGCGACGTTGCTCTCGTGGCTCAGCAGGTTCAGACGGCCAGCGGCGGTGTCGGTGAACTGGTAGTTGCCGTCGAAGGTGTAGCGCTGGGTCTGGTCGGAACCCCAGGTGAAACCACCGTCGAGCGAATCGCCCAGGTGCGCTTTCTTGCTGACCAGGTTGATGCTGCCGCCGGCTGCGCCACGGCCGCCGATTGCGGAGTTCGGGCCTTTGCTGACTTCAATCGATTCAACGGCGAAGATCTCGCGGCTCTGGGAACCGGTATCGCGCACGCCGTCCAGATAGGTGTCGCCCTGGGCGTCGAAGCCGCGGATGAACGGACGGTCGCCTTGCGGGTTACCGCCTTCACCGGCACCGAAGGTGATGCCTGGAACAGTGCGCAGCGCGTCCTGCAGGTTGAGCGAACCGGTGTCTTTCAAGACTTGTTGCGGAACTACGGTCACCGAGCGCGGCGTGTCGATCAGCGGCGCGGTGTACTTGGGCGAGGAGGCTTTCTCTACGTTGTAGGTTGTCTCGTCCTGGGCTTCGCCGGTGATGGCGGTGGCGCCCAGCGAAATCACATTGTCCGGTGCTTTCCCGTCGGTTTTTTCCGCCGCGAAAACCATGTGGCCCGCAGAGCCGGCAGTAATCGCCATGCCGATGGCCGATGCGAGCAGACGTGGTGAACTGACCGGTACTTGTGGTTGTTGACGCGACATTTGAATTCCCCTCCCCAAGGATTTGAGGCCGCGGAATATAGGGTAAATAGGTATTCGTAACAATTGCGAAACATTACTATTCGCACTGAATTTACAATCTTTACAATTTAACCTTACGGTTTCTGCTGACTCATTCGTCAGATGTGTTTTACACGGGCAATAAGAATCAATACCATTGGCACCCCCTTTGTATTCCGGTGTCTTGTCATGCTGCTGCACATTCCAGGCCTGTTCGAGAAAGACGAGGTGCAGCGCATTCGCGAGGCTCTGGAACAGGCCGATTGGGCCGATGGCAAGATCACCGCCGGCTTCCAGTCGGCCAAGGCCAAGCACAATCTGCAACTGCCTGAAGGGCATCCGTTGGCCAAGGAGATCGGCGCGGCGATGCTGGAGCGGCTGTGGAAAAATCCGCTGTTCATGTCGGCTGCACTACCACACAAAGTCTTTCCTCCGTTGGTGAACTGTTACACCGCCGGTGGCAGTTTCGATTTCCATATTGACAACGCGGTACGTCAGCCCAAAGGCAGCATCGAGCGGGTGCGCACGGATTTGTCCGCCACGCTGTTCTTCAGCGAGCCTGAGGATTACGACGGCGGCGAGCTGGAAATCCAGGACACCTTCGGCACCCAGCGAGTGAAACTGCCCGCCGGCGACATGGTGCTGTACCCCGGCACCAGCCTGCACAAGGTCAACGCGGTGACGCGCGGAACGCGACTCGCCTCGTTTTTCTGGACGCAAAGCCTGGTGCGCGAAGACAGTCAGCGCGCCCTGTTGTTCGAGATGGACGGGGCCATCCAGCAACTGACCCGCGATGTCCCTGATCATCCATCGCTGATCCGCCTGACTGGCACTTATCACAACCTGTTGCGTCGCTGGGTCGAGGTGTAAGTGGCGGATTTCAGTTTACGTCGCGAGGAAATGCTCGACGGTGAGCGCCTGCGCGCGATGCTCGACGAAAGTCCGGCCCGTGCAGCGCAGGCCATTCTGATCGCCGCACGTGAAGGTGAAGTCGAGGCCCAGGCCTTGCTCGGGCAGATTTTGCTCGACGGCCAGGGAATCGCACAGGACCAGCCGCTGGCGTTGCGCTGGTTTGGCATCGCCGCGCGCCAGGGGCACCTGATGTCACGCAATATGCTCGGCCGTTGTCATGAACATGGCTGGGGGTGTGTTGCCGATGCCTCGCTTGCTGCACGGCATTATCGAGTCGCGGCGCAGGCCGGACTGGATTGGGCGATGTACAACTACGCCAACCTGCTGGCGACCGGGCGGGGGTTAAAAAAGGATCCAGCGCTGGCGTTCAGCTTCTATCAACGAGCAGCACACTTGGGTCATGCCAAGTCAATGAACCTGTTGGGTCGATACCTGGAAGAAGGGCGGGTGTGTCCCATGGATTTGCGCGCGGCCCGCGACTGGTATCGACGTTCGGCCGAGGGCGGGGATTTTCGCGGGCAGTTCAGCTTTGCAGCGGTCCTGACCGACGAAGGGAATATCGAGGATGCGTTGGTCTGGCTACGCAAGGCGTTGGCCGGTGGCAACCTGAATTTTCTGCGAGTGGCGAGTCAGGCGTTGTCGAGCGCGACCGATCCAAGGATTCATGCGCTGGCCAACGAATTTCATCATCGAGTCGTCGAATTGACCCCGGTCTCTTGAATCTTTGTGGGAGCGAGTTTGCTCGCGATGACATCATTACATTCAACATCAATGTTGACTGACCTGTCGCCATCGCGAGCAAGCTCGCTCCCACAGGGGGTTGCGTAAACAAAAAAGCCCACGACATGTCGTGGGCTTTTTGTTTTCTACGCAGTATTTACACGTAGAACGATTTCAGCGGCGGGAAGCCATTGAACTCGACGGCGCTGTAACTGGTGGTGTACGCACCGGTCGACAGCCAGTACAGGCGATCACCGATGGCCAGGTTCAGTGGCAGGCCGTATTTGTAGTTTTCGTACATGATGTCGGCGCTGTCGCAGGTAGGGCCGGCGATGACCACTTCTTCCATCTCGCCCTTTTTCTCGGTCCAGATCGGGAACTTGATGGCTTCATCCATGGTTTCGATCAGGCCGGAGAACTTGCCCACGTCCGTGTACACCCAACGCTCTACCGCGGTACGGGATTTGCGTGCGACCAGCACCACTTCGCTGACCAGGATGCCGGCGTTGGCGATCAGCGAACGGCCCGGTTCCAGGATGATTTCCGGCAGGTCATCACCGAAGTCTTCCTTGAGGAAGCGGATGATTTCTTCCGCGTAGGTTTCCAGGCTGTTGGTGCGGGTGATGTAGTTGGCCGGGAAGCCGCCGCCCATGTTGATCAGCTTCAGGTGGATGCCGTCTTCTTCTTTCAAGCGCTCGAAGATCACTTTGACCTTGGCGATCGCCGCGTCCCAGACGCTGATGTCGCGCTGCTGCGAGCCGACGTGGAACGAGATGCCGTAAGGCACCAGGCCCAGGTCACGAGCGAGGATCAACAGGTCCATGGCCATGTCGGTCTGGCAGCCGAATTTGCGCGACAACGGCCAGTCGGCGGTGGTCGAGCCTTCGGTCAGGATACGCACGTAGACTTTCGAACCCGGGGCGGCCTTGGCGATGTTGCGCAGGTCGGCTTCGGAGTCGGTGGCGAACAGGCGCACGCCCTTGTCGTAGAAGTAGCGGATGTCCTTGGATTTCTTGATGGTGTTGCCGTAGCTGATGTGGTCGGCGCTGACGCCACGGCCCAGCACTTTGTCCAGCTCATAGATCGAGGCGATGTCGAAGCTCGAGCCTTTCTCTTTGAGCAGGTCAATGATTTCGACGGCCGGGTTGGCCTTGACCGCGTAGTAGACCTTGGCGAATTCGAAACCGGCGCGCAGGTCGTCGTAGGCCTGGGCGATCATCGCGGTGTCGATCACCACGAACGGGGTTTCCTGTTTGTCGGCGAACGCCTTCATTTTCTGAAAGGTTTCGCGCGCGAAATAGTCTTCGACCTGGATCGACATACCTGGGAGCTCCTACTGGCAAACGTTAGTAATCAATGGGTGCAAATGAACGTCCTCCGTATCCCCACTTTGGTTCGCCTACTTCCCAAGGCATGTCGCCGAAAGCAAAAAGGCCATGGGAAGTGCAGCTTTCCCTTGGCCTTGCTGTCTCGTCGTCAGTACTTGAGCCGGATGGATCGTTTCCAGCATGGACGTTCGGCGCGAACTTTAGGGCGTGAGGGGCTTGAGATCAACAAAAAATGTCGCGTTTTTGCACTCTTCTGACGCGCGTTGCGGGCATCACTCTTTGTAACCGACTCAGATGACAGTCGGATGTTCCCGAAGAATTGCGAAGTGTTAAAAATACCTGCACGTTCGATGCTGTTGTACGCCAACTCGCTAGTAACTACGATGGCGTCAACATCGGCGACGTTGGCTGCGGAAAGGTCGACTGAGAGGGGAATTGACTATTCCGGAGCGTGTTGCCGGACAGGTTTTACAGTCGCTACTGTTGATATTTTTTTCCGGCCTGCGAATCACTGGAAAATCGCACAGAACCTGTGGGAGCGAGCTTGCTCGCGATGACATTTTCACAGCCGGCATCGTAGTTGCCTGAAATGGCGCCATCGCGAGCAAGCTCGCTCCCACAGGTTTTGTATTTTTACCAAGCAAGCTGTCAGGCGACTACTGCCTCGGCCGGCGAGACAATATTGGTTTTCATCCCCCGCGAACGTCCCGAACTCAGGTAGGCCGCAATCGACTCCTGCGTCACCTCACCCAAAAACACCCGCTCGGCATCCATCACCGGCAACCACGAACGATTGAACTCGTACATGCGCGACAGCAGGATGCGCAAATGCTCGTCGTACGCGGCCGTGGCGTTGAACTCGCGTTGGTACTGCGCGCAGGTGCCGGTCTGACGGTGCAGGTCGCGACGTCGTACATAACCCAGGGCTTTATTCTCGGCACAAGTGACCACCACATAGCGTCGGTCATGCTCGTCCATCAACTCCAGCGCTTCAGCCACCGGGGTTTGCGGGCTGACGGAGGGCGCGTTGTCCGCCGCGTCTTCGGCTTTCACCAGCAGCAGGCGTTTCAGCGTGCTGTCCTGGCCAACGAAGTTGCTGACAAACTCATCCGCCGGGTGCGCGAGCAAGGTGTCCGGGTGATCGATCTGCAAGAGCTTGCCGGCGCGGAAGATCGCGATCTTGTCGCCAAGCTTGATCGCCTCGTCGATGTCATGGCTGACCATGATCACGGTCTTGTTCAGCGCCCGCTGCATCTCGAAGAATTCGTTCTGGATCATCTCGCGGTTGATCGGGTCGACCGCGCCGAACGGTTCGTCCATCAACAGCAATGGCGCATCTGCCGCCAAGGCGCGAATCACGCCGATCCGTTGTTGCTGGCCACCGGACAACTCCCGTGGATAGCGATGCAAGTACTGCTTGGGTTCGAGCTTGATCATGCTCATCAACTCGCGGGCGCGGTCGTGGCATTTCTGTTTGTCCCAGCCGAGCAGTTTCGGCACCACCACGATGTTCTCTTCGATGGTCATGTTCGGGAACAGGCCGATCTGCTGGATTACGTAGCCGATGTTGCGGCGCAGCGTTACTTCGTCGAGGCCGGTGGTGTCTTCGCCGTTGATCAGGATCTTGCCCGAGGTGGGTTTGATCAGGCGGTTGATCATTTTCAGCGTGGTGCTTTTGCCGCAACCCGATGGCCCGAGGAACACGCAGATTTCGCCTTCATTGACGGTCAGGCTCACCGAGTCCACGGCTTTCACGTCCTTGCCGTTGCTTTGGAAGGTCTTGCTGAGGTTTTGAAGTTCGATCATTTGAGCAGTCCTTTTGGAGTCAGCGAGCGTTGCAGCACTTGCAGGATCAGGTCGGCGATGATCGCCAGCACACTGACCAGCACGGCGCCGACGATCAGCATCGACATGTCGCTGCGGCTGATGGAAGCGAGGATGAGTACACCGAGGCCACCGGCACCGATGGTGGCGGCGATGGTCATGACGCCGATGTTCATGACCACGGCGGTGCGTACGCCGGCAAGGATCACCGGCACGGCGATGGGCAGCTCAACCATGCGCAGGCGCTGGCCGAACGTCATGCCGATGCCGCGGGCCGCTTCGCGGATGCCCGGCTCGACGCTGGTCAGGGCCAGGTAGGTGTTACGCATGATCGGCAGCAGTGAATAAAGAAACACTGCGGTGATCGCCGGCATCGGGCCGAGGCCCTGGCCGAATTTGGAGTAGAACGGCAGCAACAGGCCGAACAGGGCAATCGACGGCACCGTCAGCAGCACCGTGGCACTGGCCTGCAAAGGTCCGGCGAGACTCGGGAAGCGCGTCATCAGGATGCCCAGTGGCACACCGACCAGAATCGCCAGGGTCACGGCGATGCCGACCAGCGTGATGTGTTGCCCGGTCAGATGCATCGCTTGTTGCCAGTCGAGATGGGAAAAGGCGTTCAAGAATTCCATGACTTCTCCTTCTCAGTTCAATGGATGCTGGCGCAGGAAATCGGCGGCCACGGCTGAAGGGCTCTGGTGATCGACGTCCACCCGCGCGTTGAGCTCGCGCATGGTGTTGTCGTCGAACAGTTCCGCCAGTGGCTTGAGCTGTGCGGCCAGTTGCGGATGCGCATCGAGATAGGCCTGACGCACCACGGGCGCGGCGGTGTAGTCGGGGAAGTAGTGCTTGTCGTCTTCCAGCAATTTCAGCTTGAAGGCATTGAGGCGACCGTCAGTGGTGTAGACCAGGCCGGCAAACACCTGGCCATTGCGCAGCGCGGTATAGACGAGGCCGGCGTCCATCTGCCGGATGTTGTTGCGGGTCAGGTTCATGTCGTACAGCTGCACCATGCCTGCGAGTCCGTCCGAGCGGTTGGCGAACTCGGTATCCAGTGCCACCAGATTGTTGGTCTTGGCCTCCTTGCGCAGCACCTTGTTCAGCTCACTGATGGTGTTGATCTGCGGGTATTGGTCAGCGACGTTTTTCGGCAGGGCAAGGGCGTAGGTGTTGCTGAACTTCGACGGAGTGAGCCAGACCAGGCCTTTTTGTGCGTCGAGTTCTCTCACCCGCGCGTAGGACTGTTCGCTGTCGAGTTTTTCCGTCACATGGTTGTAGGCCACCAGCGACACACCGGTGTATTCCCAGAGCATGTCCAGTTGACCGCTTTCATGGGCGCTGCGGGCGAGGTTGCTGCCGAGACCGCCGGTCACTTGCACGTCGTAACCCTTGGTGCGCAGATATTGCGCGGTGATTTCCGCCAGCAGGGTCTGTTCGGTGAACACCCGGGCGCCGATGCGGATCAGCGGTTTTTCCGCGGCCTGGGCAAATCCTGCGCACAGCAGAACGCAGCCTAGTAAAAAGCTTGTTGTTTTCATGAGAGTTCCTTTGCCGAGGCTTAAGACGGGCGCAGGCCGCGTTCGAGCCAGAGGCGACTGCCAAGGGTGGCCATGCCGTCCAGCAACAGGGCCAGCAACGCGGTGCAGGCGGCACCGAGCAGCAACTGCGGCTGATTGTTCAGGGCAATGCCGGGGAATATCAGGCTGCCAAGACTGTTGGCGCCGATCAGGAACGCCAGCGGCGCCGTCCCGACATTGATCGCCAACGCCACGCGCACGCCACCGATGATGATCGGCACGGCGTTCGGCAGTTCGACTTTCCACAATACCTGGCGCGGGGTCATGCCGATGCCGACGGCGGCTTCCTTGAGCGAGCCCTGAACGTTTTTCAGGCCCTCATAAGTGTTGCGCACGATGGGCAGCAAGGAGGCGAGGAACAGGGCGAAGATGGCCGGGCCGCTGCCGATGCCGAGGATGCCCAGGGCAATGGCCAGGACGGCCAGGGGCGGAACGGTGTTGCCGATGTTGAAGAACTGCATGAAGCGTTCAGCGCGACCGACCATGGACGGGCGGCTGAGGAAGATACCGGCGGGGAGGCCCACGACAAGGGCGGCCAGCATGGAAGCGAGGACAAGAATCAGATGAGCTTGCAGGTAAAACAGCAAGTCGTCGCGGTAGTGTTCGATCGTGTTAATGCCGATCCATTGGATCAGCAGGGCCAGAAGGGCGATTACCAACGCGCCTCCCATCAGCCCTTTGCCATAGCGGATAGCCACAGGCGGACTCCTTTTTTCAGTCGGCGAACACATTTTCGTGTGGCAATGCCTTACTTGGCTGCCGAAAAAATGATCGCGAGAAGCAGCTCGAACAGGCCGGTAAAACGGCATGCAATCGAGCCATGAGCACAGCCTCGTAAGGCCGAATTGCAGGTGTTTCAGGCCCCCGACGAGTGGTCGTTACGGGGGAGTGGACGTCTCCGTGCTTTAAAAGGTTCCCACATTAAATGCCATGTGGCCACCTGTAGGAGCTGCCGAAGGCTGCGATCTTTTGATCTTCGGCGCCATTGAAAACGCCAAAAGATCGCAGCCTTCGGCAGCTCCTACAGGGGGATCGGGGTGTATGGACGGTGGTCCGTAGATCACTTTTTAAGCTATACTCGCCGCCCTTTTTTGAATCACCTGCCAGGCGATTTCCCATGACCAAACAGGCCGCCGAAGTCGCGAAACGCCGCACTTTCGCCATTATTTCCCACCCCGATGCCGGTAAGACCACCATCACCGAGAAACTCTTGCTGATGGGCAAGGCGATCGCGGTAGCCGGTACGGTGAAATCTCGTAAATCCGACCGCCATGCCACCTCCGACTGGATGGAAATGGAAAAGCAGCGTGGTATTTCCATTACCACGTCGGTCATGCAATTCCCGTATCGCGAGCACATGATCAACCTGCTCGACACCCCGGGCCACGAAGACTTCTCCGAAGATACCTACCGCACCCTGACCGCGGTGGACTCGGCCTTGATGGTTCTCGACGGCGGTAAAGGTGTAGAGCCACGGACCATCGCCCTGATGGACGTCTGCCGTCTGCGTGACACGCCGATCGTCAGCTTCATCAACAAACTCGACCGTGACATCCGCGACCCGATCGAACTGCTCGACGAAATCGAAGCCGTCCTCAAGATCAAGGCCGCGCCGATCACCTGGCCGATCGGTTGCTACCGTGACTTCAAAGGCGTGTATCACCTCGCCGATGACTACATCATCGTGTACACCGCCGGTCACGGCCATGAGCGCACCGAAACCAAGATCATCGAGAAGCTCGACTCCGATGAGGCGCGTGCGCACCTGGGTGACGAGTACGAACGTTTCCTCGAACAGCTTGAACTGGTGCAGGGCGCCTGCCACGAGTTCAACCAGCAGGAATTCCTCGACGGTCAGCTGACCCCGGTGTTCTTCGGTACGGCCCTGGGCAACTTCGGTGTTGATCACGTCCTCGACGCCGTCGTTGATTGGGCTCCGCGCCCGCTGGCCCGGGTGGCCAACGAGCGCACCGTGGAGCCGGTGGAAGAGAAGTTCTCGGGCTTCATCTTCAAGATCCAGGCGAACATGGACCCGAAACACCGCGACCGCATCGCCTTCATGCGCATCTGCTCCGGCAAATACGAAAAAGGCATGAAGATGCGCCACGTGCGCACCGGCAAGGACGTGCGGATCGGCGACGCGCTGACCTTCTTCTCCTCCGAGCGTGAGCAACTGGAAGAGGCGTTTGCCGGCGACATCATCGGCCTGCACAACCACGGCACCATCCAGATCGGCGACACCTTCAGCGAAGGCGAAGTCCTGGGCTTCACCGGCATCCCGCACTTCGCCCCGGAACTGTTCCGCCGCGTGCGCCTGAAGGATCCGCTGAAATCCAAGCAATTGCGCCAGGGCTTGCAGCAGCTGGCCGAAGAAGGCGCGACCCAAGTGTTCTTCCCGGAACGCAGTAACGACATCATCCTCGGCGCCGTCGGTGTGCTGCAGTTCGATGTGGTCGCCAGCCGTTTGAAAGAGGAATACAAGGTCGAGTGCTCCTACGAGCCAATCACTGTTTATTCCGCGCGCTGGATCGAATGCAGCGACAAGAAGAAGCTTGAGGAATTCTCCAACAAGGCTGTGGAAAACCTGGCACTGGACGGCGGCGGTCACCTGACCTACCTCGCGCCAACGCGGGTCAACCTGGCACTGATGGAAGAGCGCTGGCCGGACGTGAAATTCCGTGCGACCCGCGAGCATCACTAAGCGCTCAATGGCGACACCCGAAAGCCCGCTGTGAAAACAGTGGGCTTTTTTTTGCTGTTCTGTGGGAGCGAGCTTGCTCGCGATGGACTTTAACGATGACGCGCAAACTGGATAAACGTGGCGCACTTGAGCCCATCGCCAGCAAGCTGGCTCCTACAGTTTCCCGGGATTGCGTGATGAACCTTTTTTTGGATTGATTTTGCGCTGGAGGCGATTGCGTAGGTCTTTTCCTTTGCGTTTGTAGCCTGCCTCTGCTTTTGCCCCGTGTGGGAGATTTGCTCGCGACAAGTCGGTCGTTGGCGTTTAGTGTCCAAGACACATTTCGCAATCTGCGGCCATCTTGATGATCAAGGGAATGACGCATCGGCTGACTCATCTGCTGAGGCTGGACGGCTATTTCGGCGTGATGGCCTGGGTGCTCGCGGCGCTGTTGTTCATCAATCGAATGAGCAGCATGGTCAAGTTGTTCATGGCGCTGTACCTGCGTCAGGAACTGGGGCTGGCCATTGAAACCGTTGGCTGGCTGTTGTCGGCATACGGCGCTGGATTGCTGGTCGGCTCGATGCTCGGTGGTTTGCTCAGTGACCATGTGCGCACGGCACGGCTCACCGCGGCGCTGTTCTTTGTGTCGATGGGGGTTCTGATCCTGCTCGGGCTGGTCACGCAGGTGCCGCTGCTGGCCGGGTTGCTGCTGCTCAGTGGGGCCGTCGACGGGGCGATCCGGACGCTGCATCAGCGGCTGATCATGGAGTATTGCGAGGTTGCGCAGCGTTCCCGGGCGCAGGCCTTGAGCCGGGTCGCCCGGAACCTCGGAATGGCCGCTGCCGGGGTGGCGGGCGGTGTTTTGGCGCAGACCGATTTTCGCTGGGTGTTCTTCGCCAGCGCAGCCATGACCCTGTTGGCCTTGCTCTGGTTTGTCCGCACGACATGGCGCCGACCGGTGCTGGTGCCTGACGAGAAACCTGATACCGGCTCAGGCTCATGCGTGCCGTATCGCGACAAACCCTTTCTCTGGTTATTGGCGACGACGGTCCTGCTCGGGATGGCATTCGACACGGTCTACAGCACGCTGGGTAACTATCTGCGTGATTACTATCGCCTGAGCACCGAAGCGATCGGCTGGCAGTTCGCATTGAATGCCGTATTGGTGGTGTCGTTACAGATTCCGTTGACCCATTGGGGCGAACGCTGGGGCACGCGTCGCCAACTGGTGGCGGGCAGTCTGTTGCTGGCCTGTGGGCTCGTTATGTTGCCGTTGGGTTCCGGGCTGTTCTATGCCTGTCTGTCGACGGTGGTCTGGACATTGGGCGAGGCGCTGTTCATGCCGCCACTGAATGCGCTGGTCATGCAGCATGCGCAACGTGGAAAAAGCGGACAGTACTTTGGCGTGTTTTTCATGAGCTGGAGTGCGAGTGCACTGTTGTCGCCGATGCTCAGCGGTCAGTTGTACGGTCACTTTGGCGGGCACAGTGTGTGGCTGGTCAGTGCGGCACTGGCACTGCTGTCCATACCCATGATTTATCAGGCTACCCGTCCTCGCGCTCCAGACAAGCTTGAGGGGCAGCCTCGCCGAACTATTTCGCTTAGTTGATCCGGCTATTGGGTTTATTTGAAACCAGTCTTTCTACCGAGCGCATTTCTGCTCGCTCGTCAGCGTCCAATCTGGAGAACCCGGCTGATCGGAACTAGATTTCACTCAGCGCCAGACAGGCACTCCACGAAAGGAAGGAATCGGCTATGAACAGGTTGTTTCGCGTTTTACTGCTGTTGAAGGTGTTGGTGATGCTATCGCTCGGGACGTCGACGGCGTGGGCCGAGTGCATCGATCACGGGGAACAGGCTTCGAGCGGGCAAGCGGGATACGCGGGGTTGATGCTCGCCAAATCCGAATCGGAACCGGGAGATCTGGGGCAGGGTGGTGCTGACAACGACGATGACTCGACCACCGACGAGCCGGACTCCGATGATCCCGACGAAGGCGATAGCCAGACGTAATCGCTCGATGGCGAGGATGACTTATAGGCAGTCGAGGTAAAAGGGGGTTCTGTTACAACTCCAACCCTGTGGGAGCGGGCTTGCTCGCGAAGGTGTCATGCCAGTCAGTATCAATGTCGACTAACAGACCGCTTTCGCGAGCAAGCCCGCTCCCACTGTTTTTATGCCGCGCCGTCGAGAGCGGGATCAGGCCTGGAGCCCGTAGACGACCGGGCCGCGATTCCCTGCTTCAATGAAAGCCTCGCCGCCAACGATAATGCGAGCACCGCCCTGGACCTTCACATCCCACGGCAATCCTCCTGACGGACCAAAAGAAACCCACCCGGCCCCAGTCCCTCCGAAGTGGGTGTCATAGTCTCCATTGGGCAACAACCTGCCAGCGATGATATGGAGTGCCCGGTTGTAACCAACCACGACAATCTTGCCGTCCGGCTGCTGGGCCAGGGATCGCCAGAAGGTTTCAGGACCGGTGTTGGTGAATACAGGAAGCCCGCCATTCCACTCCTTATCGGGGTGACCGTCTGCGGTAAACCTCATCGCCATGCCCATGCTCTCCTGGAGACCGCCGGCACATGCCAGCTTGCCATCAGCCTGTGCGATGAGTTGACTCATTTTGAGTGAGCCATCCGTTGTTGCCAGGAGCGCAAAACCATCGACACCAAATTGGCTATCGACCCGCCCCTCCAGATCAAATCGTGCAAGAACGAGCTGACCGGATGTGGTGGTTCCGCCAACAACGATTTTTCCCTCTTGAATCACAACGCTGCAAAGCCGGATGAAGTCGCCCGCGGTTTCGATTTCGACAAAACCGCTTTTGCCGAAACCGGTATCGAGTTTGCCGTTACTGTGCAAGCGAACCAGCAGTGACCCTTCGGACTCACTGATGAAATAGCTGAACGCCACAAGCACTTTTCCATCCCCCTGCAGACAGCCGTCGATCAACGCCACTTGGGAATAATCATGCTGTGCTACAGGAATGACGACACTGCCGAAGTCCAGGTCAGGGCTGCCGTTGGCATGAAAACGTCTCAGTGCTGCCCGGCCAATACCGTCGGGTTCTCGGGTATCTCCGATTACCAGGATCTTGCGATCCTCTTGCAGTAGCAAACGCGACGGACTTGCCTTTTTACCGCTGACGAATTGCCACTCACCGGTGTTCCCGTCATTGCCAAACGCCTTGTCCTTGATACCGTCAGAATCGGTGCGATACACAGTGAAACCCTCTCCCTGCCGAGTGGCGTAGGTCAGTTCACCTCCACCCGATAACACAACGGCCCTGACCGAGCCGGCCAGAAAATTGGGCCGGATCTGGCCAACAACACCAAATGCCGGGTCTAGTTGACCAGCGTTTTCGTCTGTTGCTTGAATTTCCATGATGCTTGCACCTGTCCCTGTAGTTTGAATGTTTCCGGGTCTACGCCTTGTGTCACGTGACACATGACTCTCCGACAGGATTCAAACAAAGCAGCTGGGCGTGCGTAACTGTCAGAAATGGCCGTGCGCTTGTGCAAACAAAAGAAAACCCCTCCTCCGTCGATTGATGCGCAATCGCAAGAGAAGGGGTTTGCCTGATTCAAGCGCGCCCCAATGACTGAGGCGCTTTTTTTATGCCGCGCCGTCGAGGAATTGCTCGGCGTAGTGGCAAGCCACCTGGCGGTTGTCGAGCAGGCGCAGGGCCGGCTCTTCAGTGCTGCAACGCTCGGTGGCGTATGGGCAGCGCTTGTGGAAGGCGCAGCCCGGTGGCGGGTTCAGCGGGTTGGGCAACTCGCCGACGATCTTGATTTTCGGCTTGTCCGGATCCGGGTGGATGGCTGGGGTCGCCGACAACAGGGCCTGGGTGTAGGGGTGCAGGGGACGGGAGTAGATGTCCTCTTTCGTGCCCATTTCCACCGGGCGGCCCAGGTACATCACCATCACATGGTCGGCCACGTGGCGAACCACCGCCAGGTTGTGGGAGATGAACACGTAGGCGGTGTTGAACTCTTGCTGCAGATCCATGAACAGGTTGAGCACCTGTGCCTGAATCGACACGTCCAGCGCCGAGGTCGGTTCGTCTGCCACCAGCACTTTCGGTTGCAGCATCATCGCGCGAGCCAGGGCGATCCGCTGGCGCTGACCGCCGGAAAACATGTGCGGATAACGCTGGTAGTGCTCGGGACGCAAGCCCACCTGCTTCATCATCGCCTGGACTTTCTCACGACGCTCCGCAGCGCTCAGGTTGGTGTTGATCAACAGTGGCTCGGCCAACTGATCACCGACTTTCTGCCGTGGGTTCAACGAGGCGTACGGGCTCTGGAACACCATCTGCACGTCTTTGCGCAATTGCTTGCGCTGAGCCTTGTCGGCACCGGCGACTTCCTGGCCGGCGATTTTCAGGGAGCCCGAGGACGGCTCTTCGATCAGGGTCAGGGCGCGGGCCAGGGTGGATTTTCCGCAACCGGATTCACCGACGACAGCGAGGGTCTTGCCGGCTTCCAGTTCGAACGACACGCCATTGAGGGCGCGCACGGTGGCGTGACCCTTGAACAGGCCTCGGGACACCTCGTAGTGACGGGTCAGGTCGCGGGCGGTAAGAACGACGGCCATTACGCCACCTCCTGGTTCAGCGGGTAGAAGCAGCGAGCGAGGCTGTTGCTTTTCTGGTCAAGGGCCGGACGTTGTTGACGGCAGTTGTCTTTCACGTACGGGCAGCGTGGCGACAGCAGGCAACCCTGCGGACGGTCGTAGCGACCGGGAACGATGCCCGGCAGGGTCGACAGGCGCGAGGCACCCAGGCTGTGTTCCGGAATCGCCTTGAGCAGCGCTTCGCTGTACGGGTGCGCCGGGATGTCGAACAGTTGCGGCACCTGACCGACTTCGACCGCCTGGCCGGCGTACATCACGCACACGCGCTGGGCGGTTTCGGCCACGACGGCGAGGTCGTGGGTGATCAGCACCAGGCCCATGTTCTGCTCTTTCTGCAGCGCCAGCAGCAGGTCCATGATCTGCGCCTGAATCGTCACGTCGAGTGCTGTGGTCGGTTCGTCGGCGATCAGCAGTTTCGGTTCGCCGGCAATCGCCATGGCAATCGCGACACGCTGGCTCATACCGCCGGACAGTTGGTGCGGGTAGGCGTCCATACGGCTGGCGGCGCCTGGGATTTCAACTTTTTCCAGCAGTTCGATCGCACGCTTGCGGGCCGCCTTGCCGGACATTTTCAGGTGCAGGCGCAGCACTTCTTCGATCTGGAAGCCGACGGTGTAGCTCGGGTTCAGCGCGGTCATCGGATCCTGGAAGACCATGGACAGGTCTTTGCCGACGATCTGCCGACGCTGGCGATTGTTCAGCTTGAGCATGTCCTTGCCGTCAAAGCTGAGCGAGTCGGCGGTAACGATGCCGGGGTGCTCGATCAGGCCCATCAGCGCCATCATGGTCACGGACTTGCCGGAACCGGACTCGCCAACGATGGCCAGCACTTCGCCCTTGTCCACTTTCAGGTCGAGGCCGTCGACCACGGGCGTGGCGTTCTTGTCGCCGAAGCGAACGTTGAGATTCTTGATTTCTAACAGTGACATGGGAATCTCCTCAGGCGGCGTTCTTGAGTTTCGGGTCCAGCGCGTCGCGCAGGCCGTCACCCATCAAGTTGATTGCCAGCACGCTGAGCAAAATGGTCAAACCAGGCAGGCTCACCACCCACCAGGCGCGTTCGATGTAGTCGCGGGCCGAAGCCAGCATGGTGCCCCACTCAGGGGTTGGCGGTTGTACGCCAAGGCCGAGGAAGCCCAGTGCGGCGGCATCGAGGATCGCCGAAGAGAAACTCAGGGTGGCCTGAACGATCAGCGGCGCCATGCAGTTGGGCAGCACGGTGACGAACATCAGGCGTGGCAGGCCGGCACCGGCCAGGCGCGCGGCGGTCACGTAGTCGCGGTTCAGCTCGCCCATCACCGCGGCGCGGGTCAGACGAACGTAGGACGGCAGGGACACCACGGCAATGGCGATCACGGTGTTGATCAGGCCAGGGCCGAGGATGGCGACGATCGCCACGGCCAGCAGCAGGGACGGCAGGGCCAGCATGATGTCCATCAGACGCATGATGGTCGGGCCGAGCACGCGCGGGAAGAACCCGGCGAACAGGCCCAGCAGGATCCCCGGGATCAGCGACATGACAACCGACGACAAGCCGATCATCAAGGACAGGCGCGAGCCAGTGATCAGGCGCGACAGCAGGTCGCGGCCCAGTTCATCGGTACCGAGCAGGAACTGGATCTGCCCACCTTCCAGCCAGGCCGGCGGGGTCAGCAGGAAATCACGGTACTGCTCGCTCGGATTGTGGGGGGCGACCCACGGGGCGAAGATGGCGCAGAAAATCACCAGCAGCATGAACATCAGGCCGGCGACGGCGCCTTTGTTCTTGGAGAACGCTTGCCAGAATTCTTTGTACGGAGACGGGTACAGCAGGCTTTGATCGACTGCTACCGATGGAATTGGAGTGGTCATGGTCATGATCTCAGCGCTGATGACGGATGCGTGGGTTGGCAAAGCCGTAGAGGATGTCCACTACGAAGTTGACCAGAATCACCAGGCAGGCGATTAACAGGATGCCGTTTTGCACGACGGGATAGTCCCGGGCGCCAATGGCTTCGATCAGCCATTTGCCGATGCCGGGCCACGAGAAGATGGTTTCGGTCAGGACCGCACCGGCCAGCAGGGTGCCGACTTGCAGGCCGACCACGGTCAGTACCGGAATCAGCGCGTTACGCAGACCGTGCACGAACACCACGCGCGACGGCGACAGGCCCTTGGCCTTGGCGGTGCGGATGTAGTCTTCACGCAGTACTTCGAGCATCGAGGAGCGGGTCATCCGCGCGATCACCGCCAGCGGGATGGTGCCCAGCACGATGGCCGGCAGGATCAGGTGGTGCAGGGCGTCGAAGAAGGCGTCCGGCTCGTTGGCCAGCAGCGTATCGATCAGCATGAAGCCGGTGCGTGGCTCGATGTCGTAGAGCAGGTCGATCCGTCCGGATACCGGGGTCCAGCCCAGGCTCACCGAGAAGAACATGATCAGGATCAGGCCCCACCAGAAGATCGGCATCGAGTATCCCGCCAGGGAGATACCCATCACCCCATGGTCGAACAGGGACCCTCGCTTGAGTGCCGCGATCACCCCGGCCAGAAGGCCCAGGATGCCGGCGAACAGCAGGGCGGCCATGGACAGCTCCAGGGTCGCGGGGAACAGGGAAGTGAATTCGTTCCAGACGCTTTCACGGGTACGCAGGGATTCTCCGAGGTCGCCGTGGGCCAGTTTGCCGATGTAATCCAGGTACTGGGCATACAGGGGTTTGTTCAGACCTAGGCGTTCCATTGCCTGAGCGTGCATTTCCGGGTCGACTCTGCGTTCGCCCATCATGACTTCCACGGGGTCGCCAGGGATCATGCGAATCAACGCGAATGTCAGCAAGGTGATGCCGAAAAACGTGGGGATCAGTAACCCCAGTCGGCGGGCAATAAAACTAAACATCGTAAGGTGTACCTCATCAGCCGGTTAGGCGTGCCCGGCATCCCTGCGTCAGGAATGCCGGGAGTTTTCTTATCTACTTCACCTGGGTGGTGGCGAAGTTGTTCGTGGTGAGGGGGCTAATGTGATAGCCCTCTACGTTGTTGCGCATTGCGGTAAACATTCTAGTGTGCGCCATGCTGATCCATGGCTGGTCCTGGTTAAAAATAACCTGGGCCTGCTCGTAGAGCGCTGCACGTTCGGCCGGATCGGTTTTTTCCCGGGCCTGGTCAATCAGCGCCTGGAACTTGTCATTGCACCAGCGGGCGTAGTTTTCTCCGTTCTTGGCCGCTTCACAACTGAGCATAGGCGTCAGGAAGTTATCCGGGTCGCCGTTATCGCCCGCCCATCCGGCGGAAACCATGTCGTGCTCGCCGTTTTTGGCGCGTTTGAGCATTTCGCCCCATTCCATCACGCGGATGTCGATCTTGATCCCGACCTTGGCCAGGTCGGCTTGCATCATCTGCGCACCGAGCATCGGGTTCGGGTTGGTGGCACCACCGCCGTTACGGGTGAACAGGGTGAATACCGTGCCTTCTGGTACGCCGGCTTCCTTGAGCAGGGCGCGGGCCTTGTCCAGGTCACGGGGCGGGTTCTTCAGGTCGTGGTTGTAGCCCAGCAGAGTGTCCGGGAACGGGTTGACCGCCGCGGTCGCATTGCCTTTGCCGAACAGCGCGTTGACGGCTGCTTCCTTGTCGAAGGCGATGTCGATGGCTTTACGCACACGCACGTCGCTCAGGTATTTGTGAGTGGTGTTGATGGCGATGTACGCAACGGTCATCGCGTTCAGTTCGTCGACTTTGAGGTTGGTGTCTTTCCTGATGCTCTGGATGTCGTCCGGTTTCGGGTACAGCGCGACCTGGCATTCGTTGGCCTTGAGCTTCTGCAGGCGCACGTTGTTGTCGGTGGCGATGGCGAAGATCAATGAGTCAGCCGGTGCCTTGCCACGGAAGTAGTCCGGGTTGGCCTTGAAACGAACCTGGGCATCCTTGTTGTAGCGCTGGAAGACGAACGGGCCGGTGCCGACGGGCTTGTTGTTCAGATCGCCGGTCTTGCCGGCCTTGAGCAACTGGTCGGCGTATTCGGCGGAGTAGATCGAAGAAAACGCCATGGCGATGTCGGCCAGGAACGGCGCTTCGCGACGGGTCAGGGTGAACTTGACTGTGTTGTCGTCGACTTTCTCGACGCTTTTCAGCAGCTCTTTGAAGCCCATGCTTTCAAAGTACGGGAAGCCCACGCTCGACAGCTTGTGCCATGGGTGGTTCGGGTCCAGCTGGCGCTGGAAGCTCCAGACCACGTCGTCGGCATTCATGTCGCGGGTCGGCTTGAAGTATTCGGTGGTGTGGAACTTGACGCCTTTACGCAGGTGGAACGTGTACGTCAGACCGTCCTCGCTGATGTCCCAGGAGTCGGCCAGTGCCGGAATCACGTCTGTGGTACCGGGCTTGAAGTCCGCCAGGCGATTGAAGATGGTTTCGGCCACGGCATCGGCGGTGACTGCAGTGGTGTACTGGACCATGTCGAAGCCTTCGGGGCTGTTTTCGGTGCAAACCACCAAGGGTTTGGCCGAGACGCCGACAGCGACACTGAGCAAAGCAGCCGCAATGGCCGCACGTAGGGGAAGCATTTTCATCAAGAACCCTCTGCAATCAGTTAAAGGACAAAAACCCAACGGCCGATTCGTCATTGAATCAGCCGTCAGGCCCGCGCATTACAGGATGTTGAATGGAATCGTGGTCACGAGACGGAACTCGTTGATGCTGCCGTCAGCCTGGTTTTCACTGGCACGGTGAGCGGTGTAGGTACCGCGGATCGTGGTGGCCTTGAGTGGGCCGCTCTGCACGGCGTAGGTTGCGCCGATGCCATATTCATAGTGGTGTTCGCCATCCTGGGACTGGATGCCGTCGTAACCCTTGCCGGGTACGCCGCCGTTGCCGGTGTAGTGAGTACCGTCGATGCCCCAGCCGCGCGCCTGGTAGATGTTGAACTTCAGGCCTGGCACGCCGTATTCGGCCATGTTCAGACCGTAGGCCACCTGGAACGATTTCTCGTTCGGGCCGTTGAAGTCCGACAGCAGGGAGTTGGCCAGGTAGATGCCGTTGGTTTCGTGCAGGTAGTCGAAGTACTCGTTGCCGTTCACTTCCTGGTACGAGAGGGTCAGGGTGTGTGCCTGGTGGGTCAGGCCGAACGACAGGGAATAGGTGTCGTTGTCGATAGAGCCGATCAGGGCCTTACCGGTGTCCTGGGTTTTGTAGTAGTTCAGGCCGGTGGTCAGGCTCAGTACCTGGCTGTCGCCCAGTACGTGGGAAGCGCCGAAGTAGTACTGGTTCCAGATGTCTTCAGCCTGGGTCGCCCAGAGGCTGGTGGTCAGGCTGGCAAATGGGGTGTAGGTCAGGCCGCCGGTGTAGACGTGATCGGTCTCGACGATGCCGTTGGCGTATTCGGTGCGGAATTTACGCTGGCTTTCTTCGGTACGCGGTGAGTTGCGGTCGAAGGTGGCCAGGTCGAAGGCCAGGTTGTTCAGCTCTTCGCTGTGGATGGCCACACCTTCGAAACTCGAAGGCAGTGCACGGTTACCGATCACATCGACCATCGGGCTGCTGAAGTTCATGCGGCCGGCGGTCAGGGTGGTGTTGGAGACACGGGCCTTGACGTTGGCCAGGCCCACTTTGCTCCACTGGCCTTGAGCGTCGCCGCCCTCTTTGGTCAGGGTACGGTTGTTGCCCGCGTTTGGACGAGAACCCGGTGCGCCACCGTTGCCGGATGCCAGGTCTTTACGATCCTGGTCCAGTGCGATGGCGTTGTAGGCCGCCACTTCGGTGCTGAAACCGACAGTCCCTTCGGTGAAGCCCGAGTTGTACTTGACGATGGTGCCCTGGACCCAGTTGATACGACGATCGGTCTCGGCCAGCGTGCCGTGATCGTTGTATTTGAATTTTGCACCACGTTTCAGTTGCTCGTTGGCGTACCAGTTACGCGTGGTGCCGGTGATCGACTGGCCTTCGACAAAGCCGGTGGCTTCGCTTTGGGCGCTCTTCTCGTTCACGGTAACCGGGGTGAAAGCCTGGCTTTGGGTTTCTGCGTAAGCCGTGGCGGTTACGCTGCTGATGGCCAAGGCCAATAACGCGGTGCTGCTCAGTTTCATGGGTAAAGCTCCTTACTTTCTTTTTTTTATGCCGGTCTTTTTTTTGTGATCCGGCTATTGGTTTAGAACTCATTCACAGCATCGCAAACGTTTGCTGTCGGCCAAATTGGCAAAAAACGCCAAAGCGTCTGCGTGAGGGCGGAAAATCCGCCCCCCGGCATTTCTGGCTAATCGGTTATTTTTCTATGCTGACACCCGAGAACACATTGCGGCCGAACGGGCTCACCTTGAACCCTTCGATTTTGGCGCTCAGCGGCTGGTTGACCGTTGAGTGGGCGACTGGCGTGATCGGCACCTGCTGCTTGAGGTACTGCTGCGCCTGTTTGTAGAGCTGGATGCGCTGGTCGCGGTCGGTGACAACCTTGGCCTGCTTGATCAGCTTGTCGTACGCCGGATCGCACCACATCGAGTAGTTGTTGCCACCAATGGCGTCGCAGCTGTAGAGCGTGCCCAGCCAGTTGTCCGGATCCCCATTGTCACCAGTCCAGCCGATCAGGCTGACGTCGTGCTCGCCATTTTTGGTGCGCTTGATGTACTCGCCCCACTCATAGCTGACGATCTTGACCTTGAGGCCGATCTTCGCCCAATCAGCCTGGAGCATTTCGGCCATCAACTTGGCGTTGGGGTTGTACGGACGCTGGACCGGCATGGCCCAGAGGGTGATTTCAGTGCCTTCCTTGACGCCGGCAGCCTTGAGCAATTCCCTGGCTTTTTCCGGGTTGTAGGCGGCGTCCTTGATCGTGTCGTCGTAGGACCATTGGGTCGGCGGCATGGCGTTGACCGCCAGTTGCCCCGCGCCTTGGTAAACGGCATTGAGAATGCCTTGCTTGTTCACCGCCATGTCCAGCGCCTGGCGCACTTCTAGCTGGTCGAACGGTTTGTGGCGCACGTTGTAGGCGATGTAGCCGAGGTTGAAGCCAGGCTTCTCGATCAACTGCAGGGCCGTGTCGTTCTTCAGTGCGGGCACATCGGCAGGGCGCGGATGCAGGGTGATCTGGCACTCGCCGGCCTTGAGTTTCTGCACGCGCACCGAGGCGTCGGTGTTGATGGCGAAAATCAGGTTGTCGAGCTTGACCCGGTCAGGAGCCCAGTAATGCTTGTTGCCGGTGTAGCGGATGTTCGAGTCTTTCTGATAGCTCTTGAACACGAACGGCCCGGTGCCGACCGGCTTCTGGTTGATGTCGCTCGGCTTGCCTTCGGCCAATAGCTTGTCGGCGTATTCGGCCGAAAGGATGGCGGCGAAGCTCATGGCGATGTTCTGGATGAACGCGGCGTCCACGCTGTTGAGCGTAAAGACCACGGTCAGTGGCCCGGTCTTTTCGACCTTGGCGATGTTCTTGTTCAGGCTCATGCCGTTGAAGTACGGAAATTCTGTCGGATAAGCCTTACGGAATGGTTGTTGCGGATCGAGCATGCGATTGAAGGTGAACAGCACGTCGTCGGCGTTGAAGTCGCGGGTCGGCGTGAAGTATTTGGTAGTATGAAACTTCACCCCTTCGCGCAGGTGAAAGGTATATTTTAGGCCGTCCTCGGAGATGTCCCAGCTCGTGGCCAGGCCCGGTACGACGTTGGTCGCGCCTTTTTCAAACTCTGCCAGCCGGTTGTACAGCGGCTCTGCGGCGTCGTTGTCGGTCGCGGTGGTGTACTGCGCCGTGTCGAAACCGGCGGGGCTGCCTTCGGAGCAGAAGACCAGGCTGTTGTTGGCGGCCTGGCTGATGGAAGTGGCGGCCAGCAGGCCGGTGCCCAGCAATGCGGATAAAACCAAGGTATGGCGCATAACGCTCCCTTTTCTCTCAAAGTGTTTTCAATGAGCCGCCGTCCCGTCCGCGGACGTAGAGGCATCACTGATTTCAAGCCATGCACGCAGCAATAACCGATGACCCACGCATGCACTGGTCGGATCCCGACGGTATGAGCCACGGGTCCGGCAGTAAATGCGTAGAGTCCTAAAGACTCGTAGGAAATGGCAACGCGTCCTCACCCGGTGCTGTAGTCAGCTGCGGATTTGGATGTAGGCAAATTCCTGCTTGCTCGGTAGATAAAGCAACGGCGACGTCAGAAACGTCGCCGTTGCAAAACCTTATTTGCTGACGCTGACGCCGTAGAAGGAGTTCAAGCCAAATGGGCTGATCTTGAAGTCCTGCACGTTGGCGCGCATGGGTTGGAACACCGTCGAGTGAGCGATAGGTGTCATTGGGACTGCATCTTTGAGGACGTGTTGCGCCTGCTTGTACAGTTCGGTGCGCTTGGCCTGGTCGGAAGTACGCTTGGCCTGCTTGACGATGTCGTCGAACTTCTTGTCGCACCACTTGGAGAAGTTGTTGCCTTCCAGCGAGTCGCAGCCGAACAGCACGTTCAGCCAGTTGTCCGGATCACCATTGTCACCGCTCCAGCCAATCAGCATCGCCTGGTTCTCACCACCTTTGGAGCGCTTGATGTACTCGCCCCACTCGTAGCTCTGGATCTTGACCTTGAGGCCGATCTTGGACCAGTCGGACTGCAGCATTTCTGCCATCAGCTTGGCGTTCGGGTTGTATGGACGCTGTACCGGCATCGCCCAGAGCACGATTTCGGTGCCATCTTTCACGCCAGCTTCCTTGAGCAGCTCTTTGGCTTTCTCAGGGTTGTACGGCGCATCCTTGATGGTGGTGTCGTAGGACCACTGGGTCGGTGGCATGGCGTTGACGGCCAGTTGGCCGGCGCCCTGGTACACGGAGTCGATGATCTGTTGCTTGTTGACCGCCATGTCCAGTGCCTGGCGAACTTTCAGCTCGGCCAGTGGGTTGGCATCGGTTTGACCCTTGACCTTGGGCATCACGTTGTAGGCGATGTAACCCAGGTTGAAACCGGCCTGGTCAGGCAGTTTCAGGTCCTTGTCTTCCTTCAGCGCCTTCAGGTCGGCCGGACGAGGGAACAGGGTGACCTGGCACTCGTTCTTCTTCAGCTTCTGGATACGTACCGACGGGTCGGTGGTGATGGCGAAGATCAGGTTGTCGATCTTCACGTCGTCAGGCTTCCAGTAGTCCTTGTTCCCGGTGTAGCGGATGTTGGAGTCTTTCTGGTAGCTCTTGAACACGAACGGGCCAGTGCCGACCGGCTTCTGGTTGATGTCGGCGGCCTTGCCTTCCTTGAGCAGCTGGGCAGCGTACTCGGCGGACTGGATCGAGGCGAAGCTCATGGCCATGTTCTGGATGAACGCGGCATCAACGTCCTTGAGGGTGAACTTGACAGTTTTGTCGTCGACTTTATCGATCTTGGTGATGTTGGTGTCCATCCCCATGTCGGTGAAGTACGGGAATTCGGTCGGGTACGCTTTGCGGAACGGGTCATCCTTGTTAATCATGCGATTAAAGGTGAACAGCACGTCGTCGGCGTTGAACTCACGAGTCGGCTTGAAGTACGGGGTAGTGTGGAACTTCACACCATCACGCAGATGGAAGGTGTAGGTCAGGCCGTCATCGGAGACGTCCCAGCTGGTCGCCAGACCTGGAATGACAGCGGTGCCGCCGCGCTCGAACTGGGTGAGGCGGTTGAACATGGTTTCTGCAGAGGCGTCGAAGTCGGTTCCGGTGGTGTATTGACCTGGATCGAAACCGGCCGGGCTCCCTTCGGAGCAGAACACCAGGTTAGTCGCAGCTTGAGCGAACGGTGCACTAGCCAACAGGCTGGCGCCGACTAAAAACGGAATGACCGCTTGTTTAAGCATGGTGGCCTCATGATTTGTTGTCATTTTTGGAATTAGAGGACGACCTCGTGAGTCGTGCCTGCGGATACTTATGCAGGGGCCATACCCAATGCAAGATCCAGAGTGACTACAAGCCTTAAACGGTGGCACGAACGTACCTTAATGTCGCATTTGTATAACTCCTGACGCATTTGACCGTTTGCGCGGCGTTTTTACGGTGCAAGTGACGCACTTTTACAGTGCGCGCCTGACTCGGGTTGCTCCCGCGTGGGGCGGGGGTGTTACTTATTCATACCCCGGATTGTGGGGTGGGCATGGCGTGAATAAGAGTGGTTATTGTTGCACCGATAGTGGCCAATCGACGGCATTTCTCGGGTGGACCTATCCAGTTATAGCTCATGCCTGAAAACTGCCAAAAAAAACGGCGATCATTTTAATGACCGCCGTTTTTGTCTACGGGCTTTCGATTCAAGGCATCAGCACTTCGATCGAGCCATCGGCGGTCATGCTGACCTGGCTGGTGCCGGCTTCGACATCCGGCGTCACGGGGGCGGCGTCCATGGCGGCCGCTTTCATCATCATCGGCCCGCGCAGATAAGGCTGTGGATAACCGTTGCTGTTGAGATTCAGGTTGACGATTTTGTAGCCCTTGCCGCCGAGGGCATCGGTGGCCAGTTGGGCGCGGGCCTTGAAGGCAGCCACGGCGTCCTTGAGCAGGGCATCTTCGCTGGCCTTGCGGGTCGGGGTGGCGATGGCGAAGTCCATGCCGCCCATTTTCAGGTCGGTGAGCAGTTCGCCGGTCAACTTCGACAGGGCGGCGAAGTTCGAGCTTTCCAGGCGCAATTCGGCGCGCTCACGCCAGCCGGTGATTTTCTGGCCCTTGGTGTCGTAGATCGGGTAGCTGTTGCGACTGCCCTGGCGCAGGGTGATGTCCTTGACCTGCTTGGCCTGGGCCAGCGCCTTGTTCATGGTGGTGCTGACGTCGGCGGCAAGTTTGGCCGGGTCGCTGTTCTGCTCTTCGGTGTAGAGCGTCACGATCATCAGGTCGCGGGCCACTTCCTGACTGACTTCGGCGCGCAGGGAAATCTGGTTGTAATGCAGTTCGTCGGCGGCCAGGGCCGGGAGGCTGGCGACGGTGCCGAGACTCAGGGCGAGGAGGGCGGCGCGGCGGCGGAATGTGTGCATGAAGGCTCCTTGAAAGGTGCGCAGGGGTATGGTCCGGGCCTGCGTGAAACCATCAGACTCTAGCTTTTATGCTCTGGTTCGCACAGTTACAACTTCTATACAGATGCACGCGGCCCTTTGCAGGAGCGAGCTTGCTGTGGCGAGGGGGCTTGTCGGACCGCCGCACCGCCCCGTTCGGCTGCGAAGCAGTCGCAGATTGCCTCACTTGCTTCAACCGATAAAATGCGGCGGCAGTTTTTAGGACTGCTTCGCAGTCCAACGGGGGCAAGCCCCCTCGCCACAGAGTTCATTGCACGCAGTTCCACGCCAATGACTGTGGCCGTTTGCCGCACTTTTGCCTGTCAGCCCCCGCGCTTGGTTATACTCCCTGCGATCCGCCTGGAGCGCTCATCAGGAGAGCTCATGCTCGCCCCCGTTCAAATCACTTCCGCCACTCGCCAGAACCTCTGGCGGCTGACATTCATCCGCACATTGGTGCTGGCCGCCCAGGCCGGTTCCGTGGGCCTGGCCTACTGGCTCGAACTGTTGCCTCTGCCTTGGTTTCAACTGGCTGCGACCCTCGCTTGCTCGATGCTGTTGTGCGTGTTCACAGCGATTCGCCTGCGTACCTCGTGGCCGGTGACCGAGCTCGAATACGCCGTGCAACTGGCTTGCGACCTGTTTATCCACAGCGCATTGCTGTATTTCTCCGGTGGCTCGACCAACCCCTTCGTCTCCTATTACCTGGTGCCGCTGACCATTGCCGCCGTGACGTTGCCATGGCGTTATTCGGTGATCCTCTCGGGTATCGCGCTGACGATGTACACACTGCTGCTGGCGCAGTTCTATCCGCTGCAAACCTTCCCCATCGCCCGGGAAAACCTGCAGGTCTACGGGATGTGGTTGAGCTTTGCCCTCGCGGCAGCGGTCATCACGTTCTTCGCCGCGCGCATGGCCGAAGAACTGCGTCGTCAGGAAGAATTGCGTGCCATTCGTCGCGAAGAAGGCTTGCGCGATCAGCAACTGTTGGCCGTTGCCACCCAGGCCGCTGGAGCCGCCCATGAACTGGGCACGCCGCTTGCGACCATGAGCGTGTTACTCAAGGAAATGCGTCAGGACCACCCTGACCCGATGTTGCAGGATGACCTGAGCGTGCTGCAGGATCAGGTCAAGCTGTGTAAAGAGACCTTGCAGCATCTGGTGCGCGCCGCGGAGGCCAATCGCCGGTTGGCGGTGGAGATGCAGGACGTCACCGACTGGCTTGATGAAGCCCTCAATCGCTGGCACCTGATGCGCCCGGAAGCCAGCTATCGCTTCCAGCGCCTCGGCCAGGGCCCGGTACCCCGTATGGCGCCGCCGCCGGATTTGACCCAGGCGTTGCTGAATCTGCTGAACAATGCCGCCGACGCCTGCCCCGAAGGGCTGCAGGTGACGCTGGACTGGGATTGGGAAAACCTCACCATCAGCATCCGTGACCATGGCGCCGGTGTGCCGCTGGCCATCGCCGAGCAAATCGGCAAACCGTTTTTTACCACCAAGGGCAAAGGTTTCGGCCTGGGCCTGTTTTTGAGCAAGGCCAGCGTGACACGCGCTGGCGGCTCAGTGAAACTCTACAGTCATGAGGAAGGCGGCACGCTCACCGAGCTGCGCCTTCCCCGTGTCGCCCGAGGAGACGAACATGAGTGAAGAGATCCAAGTCGAAGGCGAAGAACTGCCGCATTTGTTGCTGGTCGATGACGACGCCACATTCACCCGCGTCATGGCTCGCGCCATGGCCCGCCGCGGTTTTCGCGTCAGTACTGCCGGTTCCGCCGAAGAAGGCCTGGAACTGGCCAAGGCCGATCTGCCGGATTACGCCGCCCTTGACCTGAAAATGGACGGCGATTCGGGCCTGGTGCTGCTGCCCAAGTTGCTGGAAATGGACCCGGAAATGCGCGTGGTGATCCTCACCGGTTATTCGAGCATTGCCACCGCCGTCGAGGCGATCAAGCGCGGTGCCTGCAACTACCTGTGCAAACCGGCGGACGCCGACGACGTGCTGGCGGCGCTGCTGTCCGAACACGCCGATCTCGACAGCCTGGTGCCGGAAAACCCGATGTCCGTGGACCGCCTGCAGTGGGAGCACATCCAGCGCGTGCTGACCGAGCACGAAGGCAACATCTCCGCCACTGCCCGCGCCCTGGGCATGCACCGCCGCACCCTGCAGCGCAAACTGCAGAAGCGCCCCGTTCGCCGCTGAACCAGCGCTGAACGAATGCGGGCAGCATCTCGCGACAAACCGAACCGATCATCTATGATCGGTTCGTGCGTGTACTTTTCTTTATCGAGCCTTATCCATGAATCAGAACGCTGAGTATTCCGCGGTCAACGACGCCGTGCGCGGGCAGTTTTTTCGCAAAGTGTGGGCGATGATCACGCCTTACTGGCGCAGTGAAGAGAAGGTCAAGGCCTGGACACTGCTGATCGCGGTGATTGCGCTGTCGCTGATCAGCGTGGGGATCTCGGTGTGGTTCAACACCTGGTACAAGGACTTCTACAACGCTCTGCAAAAGAAGGACGAGGCAGCGTTCTGGCAACTGATCCTGTATTTCTGTGCGATTGCGGCGGTGGCGATCGTCGGCGCGGTGTATCGGCTCTACCTGACGCAGATGCTGACGATCCGCTGGCGGGCGTGGCTCACCGAAAAGCATTTCAGCCGTTGGCTGGCGGACAAAAACTACTACCAGCTGGAGCAGGGCGGTTACACCGATAACCCGGACCAGCGGATTTCCGAAGACCTCAACAACTTCACCTCCAACACCCTTGAACTGGGTATCGGGCTGCTGCGCAATATCGTCAGCCTGGTGTCGTTCTCGATCATTCTGTGGGGCGTGTCGGGCAGTATCGAAGTGTTCGGCATCACCATTCCCGGCTACATGTTCTGGTGCGTGCTGGTCTACGCCGTGGTGGGCAGTTGGCTGACGCATTTGATCGGTCGTCGCCTGATCGGTCTGAACAACCAACAACAACGCTTCGAAGCCGACCTGCGTTTCTCCATGGTGCGGATTCGCGAGAATGCCGAAAGCATCGCGTTGTACAACGGCGAACCGAACGAAAATCGTCGGTTGAGCAGTCGCTTCGGGATGGTCTGGCATAACTTCTGGGACATCATGAAGGTGTCCAAGCGCCTGACGTTTTTCACCGCCGGTTACAGCCAGGCAGCCATCATCTTCCCGTTCATCGTTGCCTCGCCGCGTTACCTCTCCGGCAAGATCGAACTGGGCGAACTGATGCAGATCAGCTCGGCGTTCGGCAATGTGCAGGAAAGCTTCAGCTGGTTCATCAGCGCCTACCAGAGCCTCGCTTCCTGGCGCGCCACCTGTGATCGTCTGCTGAGCTTCCACCAGGCCATGCGTGATAACGAAGAGCGTGCGCCAGCCATCGACGTGCAGAATTCGGGTTCCGTCCTGAAGGTGCACAACCTCGGCCTCGACCTGGCGGACGGTCGTCACCTGCTGAGCAACGCCGACATGACCGTGGAGGAGGGCGAGCGTGTGATGCTCAGCGGTCGTTCCGGCAGCGGCAAGTCGACCCTGCTGCGGGCAATGGGACATCTGTGGCCGGCCGGCCACGGCAGTATTCGCCTGCCATCGGCGCGTTACCTGTTCCTGCCGCAAAAACCGTATCTGCCGATTGGCACCCTGCGTGATGTCCTCAGTTATCCACAGCCCGGTGATACCTATCCGAACGAGCGCTACGTGCAGGTGCTGGAAACCTGTCGTTTGCCGCATCTGATTGCCCGTCTCGACGAAGCCAACCACTGGCAGCGCATGTTGTCTCCGGGTGAGCAGCAGCGCCTGGCCTTTGCCCGTGCGCTGCTTTATGCACCGCAATGGCTGTACATGGACGAAGCGACCTCGGCGATGGACGAAGAAGACGAGGCCACGCTGTACCAGGCGCTGATCGATGAATTGCCGGGGCTGAGCATTGTCAGCGTCGGCCATCGCAGCAGCCTCAAGCGCTTCCATCCGCGGCATGTTCGTATCGAGAATGGCCATCTGGTGGACCAGGCCGTGACCGCGTAAACACCTCCGCCCCTGGTAGGAGCTGCCGCAGGCTGCGATCTTTTGATCTTGATTTTAAAGAAGCAAGATCAAAAGATCGCAGCCTGCGGCAGCTCCTACGTAATCGATTCAAAAATTCGCACAAGGCAACAGATCCATGACCTCACGTGTCGCCAGCAAGTCGTCGGCCATACCTGCCCCGCAAGTCGCCTCCCCGGCGCTGTTGATCCCCGCCCTTCTGCTGTTTGTCTCCGGCGCCGCGGCGCTGGTGTATCAGGTGCTGTGGATCAAGCAGCTGTCGTTGGTCGTAGGCGTCGAGGTCTATGCCATCACCACCGGGATCAGCGCATTCTTTGCCGGGTTGGCCTTGGGCGGCTTGCTGTTCGGCCGCTGGGCGGACCGGATGCCGCAACCGGTCCTGCTCTACGCCGGGCTGGAAGTGCTGGTGGCGCTGCTGGGTGTCGCTGCGACCTTCGCCATGAGCCTGGCGGCCAGCCCGTTTGCGTGGCTGGAAGCGCACGTGGGTCTGCTGGCCTGGGTGCTGCCGTTCGCGCTGGTGGGCATTCCCGCGCTGTTGATGGGCGGCACCCTGCCAGTGCTGGTTCGCTCCCTGGCCACTGACCCGCAACACCTGGGCAAGGCCGGCGGACAACTGTATGCGGCAAACACCGCCGGGGCCATCGCCGGCACCCTGCTCGCCGCGTTCGTGCTGATCGCCACCCTCGGCGTGCGCGGCAGCGCGCTGGCCGCCGCCATGCTGAACCTGCTGGCCGCCGCCGGAGCCCTGTGGTTCCAGCGCCGGCGCGTGGCCCCCGTCGATGCGGCGGCAAAACATCACGCTCAAAAAGCCCCCGACCGCCTGGCCCTTTGGCTGTACTCCATTGCCGGTGGCGTAGCGCTGGGCTACGAAGTGGTGTGGTCGCAATCGATCGTTCAGTTCATGAGCACCCGTACCTACGCGTTTGCCGTGGTGCTGGCGACTTACCTCACCGGGTTGTTCCTGGGCAGCATGCTGCTGGCCCGTCGGGTCGATCGCCTGCGCGATCCCTGGGGAGTGTTCGGTTTGCTGATTGCCGCAGCCGGGGCGATTGCCTTGCTGGAAGTGGCGTTGCTCGGACGCTGGCTGGTGCTCGCCCAGACCCTGGCCGAATCCTGGGTATTGTCATGGGGCGGCAGTGAACTGGCGGGCATGAGCACGCGCTTTGCGGTGGCAGCCTTGAGCATTGTGTTTGTACCGACCCTGTTGCTGGGTGCGGCGTTCCCGTTGGCCCTGCGCTTGAGCGTCGGCGGCGCACAGGTGGGGCGCAACGTCGGCGAAGTCGTCGCGTTCAATACCCTTGGCGGGATCATCGGCGTGATGCTCTGCGGCTTTGTCCTGATCCCGATGCTGGGTCTGGTACGGACCCTGGGCCTGCTGGCGCTGATCGCCGCCGGTATCGCGTACCTCGCCGTGCGCAAGGGCCATGGCGTGAAGAAAGGCCGGCGCCAGGCGGTGATTGCCATTGGCCTGGTGTCCCTGGCACTGGCCGTGTTCACGCCGGTCAACAAGCTTGCCAGCCTGCTGCCGGGCGCGCGCAATGGCACGTTGGCGTTCTACGAAGAAGGCCGTGGCGGGACCGTCGCCGTGGTCACCCAGGGCAAGGGCGAACGGGCGTTCCAGCGCTTGTATATCCAGGGCGTGTCCAATACCGGCGACGCCATGCCGTCCCTGCGCTACATGCGGATTCAGGCGCTGCTGCCCTTGCTGATCCACAACGGTGAACCGCGTTCTGCGCTGGTGATCGGGTTCGGCACCGGCATCACCGCCGGCGCCCTGACCCGCTACCCCGCCCTGGAACATCGCGTGGTCGCCGAACTGCTGCCGTCGGTGGTCAAGGCGGCCCCCTTGTTCAAGGGCAATTTCAATGCCGCGGCCGATCCGGGTGTCGATGTGCGCTTGCGTGACGGTCGCCAGGAACTGCTGCGCAATCCGCAGCGCTACGACCTGATCACCCTTGAACCGCCACCGCCCTCCGCTGCCGGCGTGGTCAACCTGTATTCCCGGGACTTCTATCAACTGGCCGCCAGCCGTTTGCAGAAACAGGGCCTGGTCGCCCAATGGCTGCCGCTGCCGACGCAGAACATCGACGACTCGCGCTCACTGGTACGCAGCTTCCTCGACGTATTCCCCTACGCGACCCTGTGGACCAGCGAGTTCCACGAGATGCTGCTGGTGGGTTCGATGGAGCCGATTGAGCTGGATGCGGCGAAGATCAACGCACGCTTCCAGCAGGACAGCGTTCGCAGCACCTTGCAGGATGTCGGTATCGGTTCGGCCGCATCTTTGCTCGCCACCTGGGTGACTGACCGTGCGGGGCTGGAACGCTTCGCTGGCGACGCACAACCGGTGACGGACGATCAGCCCAGGATCGAATACGCGCCCTGGGTTCGGTCGAAAGAAATCAGCCGTGTACTGCCGGCCCTGCTCGACTTGCACCAGCCGCCCGCACTGCTGAACGCCGATGCCGGGTTCATCGAGCGCATGAACACCCAGCAACAACGCCTGATGCAGTTCTACCGGGCGAGCCTGCATGCCTACGACGGAAACCGTGACGCTTGGGCCAGGGAGATGCGCGAGGTAATGCGCGGGGATTCCGGGAATCCGTATTACCGGTGGTTTGTCGGGGAGTGATGCAGCGCCTTGGAGGCCGCCTTCGCGGGCAAGCCCGCTCCCACACTGGATCTGTGAGCGCCACAAGTCCTCTGTGGGAGCGGGCTTGCTCGCGAAGGGGCCATCAGCTTCACCGCATCCGTTATTTGACAGACGCCGACCATCCGGCAAAGCTGCATCAAGCTTCAACGCGCGCCTGACGGCAATCGCACCTGGACCATGGAAGTCGTAATGCCCAAATATAAAAACAAAGCTGCACAGCCAAACCCTGATTCGCAACCGACCCTGATCAACCGTTATCTGTTCCCCGTCACCATCGGCATCCTGTTGCTGACGGTGGCGGGTATTGGCTGGTTTTTGCTGAGCAGCACACCGACGCCACCCAAGCCGGTCACCGTCAGCCCCCCTGCTGTTCAACCGGCCAAACCGCAACCCATTGCCATCGCGCCAGCAAAAATGGTCGACGAGCAGCAATGCCAGGGTTGCCACGGCGAGCAGGTCAAGGACTGGCAAGGCTCCCACCACCAGTTGGCGATGCAGCAAGCCAACGCCGACACGATGCTCGGCGACTTCAACAATGTCACCTTCAAAGCCGAAAAGGAGACCACGGTGTTCTCGCGTAAGGGCGACGAATTCTGGGTCAACACACCGGGCATCGATGGCAGGAATGCCGATTTCAAGGTGGCCTATGCCTTTGGCATCGCCCCTTTGCAGCAGTACCTGATCGAAGTCGGCGAAGGCCGGTTGCAGGCCCTTGGCATTGCCTGGGATACCGAAAAGCACCGCTGGTTTCACCTCTACCCGGGCCAGGGGGTGAACTTCAAGAACCCGCTGCACTGGAGCAAGCCGAGCCAGAACGCCAACTTCATGTGCGTCGAATGCCATACCACGGGCTTCAAGCGCAATTTCGATGCGGCAAAAAACACCTTCGACAGCCACTGGAACAGCCTGGGTGTCGGCTGTCAGGCCTGTCATGGCCCAGCGTCCAATCACCTGGAATGGACGGCGAAGAAGACCGACCTGATCCATGCCGGCTTTGCCGTCGACCTCAAGGACAAGAACGCCACCGTCGAACTCGAAACCTGCGCCCGCTGCCACTCGCGCCGCGCGCCTCTGGATGACGGCTACACGGTCGGCAAGCGGCTGATGGACGACTACCTGCCGAGCGTCCTGACCCGCGAGCTGTACGCGCTGGACGGCAAGATCAAGGACGAAGTGTTCGAACACGGCTCCTTTGCCCAAAGCAAAATGTTCGACAAGGGCGTGCGCTGCAGCAACTGCCACAACCCGCACAGCACTCAATTGAAAGCGCCAGGCAACGGTGTCTGCCTGCAATGCCACAACACCGCCGGCAAAACCACCGTGGAAGGTGTCGATGGCAAGGGCCTGCAAGCGAAAAACTACGACTCCGTCGAACACACTCGCCACACCCTGGGCCAACCAGGTTCGCAGTGCGTGGATTGCCACATGCCCGGCAAGTTCTACATGGGCAATGACTTCCGGCATGACCACAGCTTCAGCATCCCCAACCCTGAGCGGGCAAAGAAACTCGGTACGCCCGATGCCTGCCTGACCTGCCACCAGGGCAAGGCCGGCGACAAGGTCACCGAGCAGTTCAAGCTGTGGAACACCGCCAACGCCAGCGCGGTACAAGCCCCTCGCTACGACGAAAGCCTGGGGCTGATTCGCAACGGTCAGCCCGGTGCCGCACAGGCCTTGATCGAGCAACTGCAACGCAGCAACCTGCCGGCGATCCAGCGCGCGACGCTGCTTGGCGAATTGTCGCAGTATCCGAGCGAACAAGCGTTGAAACTGGCCACCAGAGACCTCAACAACCCGGCGCCGCAAGTCCGAGAGAGCGCCATCCGCGCACTCAGCGCATTCCTGCCGCCAGCGGAACGTGCGCCACTGCTGACACCCTTGTTGAGTGACCCTGTGAGGGCCGTGCGCATCGCCGCCGCCCGTGATCTGCTCAGTGTCGCGGCCAACGGCCTGGGCGCGGCCCAGGACAGCTGGAATGCCGCCATCGCCGAATACGAGGCGGTGCAGAAAAACCTGCTCGAACGCGCCGAAGCGAATCTCAACCTGGCGATGCTGTATCAGGCCAGCGGTCGCAACGCAGAAGTCGAAGGATTCCTGCGCACGGCCCTGCAGCGCGATCCGGACTTCTACCCGGCGCTGGTTACCCTGGTGCAATGGCTGGAGGCCAACGGTCGCAGCCAGGAAGGTCATGCCCTGCTGGCGCAAAGCCTCAAGGACCATCCTGACTCGGGCCTGCTGCAATACACCCAGGGCCTGGCGCTGATTCGTGCCGGCCAGGCCGCTCAAGCCATGCCGTACCTGCGCCAGGCGGCGAAACTGGAACCGCAGAGTGGGCAATTCGGCTACGTGCTCGCAGTGGCCCTGCATGACAGCGGCAAGATCGACGAAGCCTGCGCAGAACTGGAACGGCTGCTGAAAGAGCAACCGGCCAACCGCAATGCCCGCCTCTCGCTGATCCAGTACTACCTGGCCAACGGCCAGGAGCCCAAGGCCCAGGTGCTGTTGCAGGGCTGGAAGAAGATGAACATGGGGGACCCGGCGTTGAAGTGACGGGAGACGCCTGTAGGAGCGAGCTTGCTCGCGATGGTGATACAGGCGACGCGTTTATCCAGAATATTCGCGTTTTCGTTGACGTCCATCGCGAGCAAGCTCGCTCATTCAGCGGCGCCTGAATAAGGGCCGTGGCTCAATCACCGAGCGCCCGTACAACACGCTCATCCCCGCCAATCCCTTCAACGCATCTTCCGCGGATTTGTCTTCACGCACGGCAAAGCTGTCAAAACCGCATTGGCGCATGTGGCTCAGTTGATCGCGCAAGACATCGCCGATGGCGCGCAACTCGCCGGCCCAGCCCAATCGCGTGCGCAGCAGATACGCCTGGCTGTACCCGCGGCCATCGCGAAAGCTCGGAAAATCCAGGGCGATCAGGGGCAGTCGGGCAAACCATGGCTGAAGGCTTTCCACTTCATCGTCCGGCCCCAGCCACACGCCGTTTTGCGACGGGCTTTCCAGCCAACGGCTCAGCGGCAGAATCGCGGCCCCCACGGGCAGCTCTGCTTGCGGGTCGCGCACAAGCGTCCACGGATCATCCGCGACAATCCGCGCCACGCCCTCTTCCAGCCGCAACAGATTGTTCATGCCGACACCTGCGGCACTTTCCCGTAGACCGCCTCCTTGAACGGCTCCAGCCCGATCCGCTGGAAGGCGTCGACGAACAGTTCCTCGCTCTCGCGATAGCGCACGAAGGTGTCGACGATGCGCTCGATCACCCCGGGCACTTGCACGGCGCTGAAGGACGGGCCAATGACCTTGCCTAGCGCACTGTTCTTGCCCTGGGCGCCCCCCAGGGTGATCTGGTACCACTCGGCGCCGTTCTTGTCGACGCCCAGAATGCCGATGTTGCCGATGTGGTGATGACCGCAGGCATTCATGCAGCCGGAAATATTGAGGCTGATGTCGCCCAGGTCGTGCAGGTAGTCGAGGTCTTCGAAGCGTGCGGCAATGGCCTTGGCGATAGGGATCGACTTGGCGTTGGCCAGCGCACAGAAGTCGCCACCGGGGCAGGCGATGATGTCGGTGAGCAATCCGGCGTTGGCGCTGCCCAGATTGTGTCCGCAGGCCAGGCGCCACAGGGTGAACAGATCGGCCTTGGACACGTCCGGAAGGACGATATTCTGCTCATGGGCAATGCGGATTTCACCGAAGCCGAAGCGTTCGGACCACTCGGCCACCGCCTCCATCTGTTCGGCCGTGACATCCCCCGGCGGCGCAGTGGCGCCCGGCTTGGTCGACAACACCACGCTGGCATAGCCCGATACTTTGTGCGGCTGCACGTTACGCTGCACCCAACGAGCGAACGCCGGGTTTTCGGCCAGGTGCGTGCCGAAATCGAGATGGGTGTCGGACAAATGACGATAAGGCGGTGCGACGAACGCACTGGCCACACGCTCGAACTCGTCGAGGGTCAGTTGCGCCGGGCCGTCCTTGAGGTGCTGCCACTCTTCTTCCACCTCCCGGGCGAAGGCCTCGATTCCCAGGGCCTTGACCAGAATCTTGATTCGCGCCTTGTACTTGTTGTCCCGCCGGCCATGGCGGTTATACACCCGCAGCACCGCCTCTACGTAAGACAGCAGGTGCTGCCACGGCAAGCCTTCGCGGATCTGCAAGCCGAGGATCGGCGTGCGCCCCAGGCCGCCGCCGACCATGACTCGCAGGAGCATGTGTCCGTCGGAGCCCGGGTAAAGATAAAGGCCGATGTCATGCATCATGATCGCCGCGCGGTCCTGCTCGGCCGAGCAGATGGCGATCTTGAACTTGCGCGGCAGGAACAGGAACTCCGGGTTGATGGTCGACCACTGCCGCAAAATTTCCGCCAACGGTCGCGGGTCGATCATTTCGTCGGCCGCCACCCCGGCAAAGGCTTCGGTGGTGATGTTGCGCACGCAGTTGCCGGAGGTCTGGATCGCATGCATTTCCACCTCGGCCAGGCGTTCGAGGATGTCCGGCACCTGGGCCAGTTCGATCCAGTTGAACTGCATGTTCTGCCGGGTGGTGAAATGGCCGTAGCCGCGGTCGTAATCCCGGGCGATGCTCGCCAACGTACGCATCTGCCGGGCGCTCAGCGTGCCGTAGGGAATCGCCACCCGCAGCATGTAGGCGTGCTTTTGCAGGTACAGGCCGTTCTGCAGGCGCAGCGGCAGGAACTCTTCTTCGCTCAGTTCGCCGGCCATGAAGCGCTCGACCTGATCGCGAAACTGCGCAACCCGTTCGAACACCAGTGCCCGGTCGTAATCATCGTACTGATACATGTGGCTACCTCATCAGGATTCACCGCATTCCCCTGTGTAGGAGCTGCCGAAGGCTGCGATCTTTTCAAGAGCAAAAGATCGCAGCCTTCGGCAGCTCCTACAGGTCGGTGGGTGCGGTTGTTGTGTGAGGTCGACTATGGACTTGCGGCTCAGCGCATTACAGATTCACCTGAGTGCATAAAAACCGTATCAGAGCGCGGCAGATGGCCGCAGGCTGCACTAAAATCTGATCCGCCTAAATGAAATATTCCTGAGCCTGTTTTGTTTCCATCGGGGTTTCTACAGTGCACGGCATTGCAACCGTGGAAGCATTGAGCATGAGCACAACTACAATCAGTCAGGCCTATAACTACAAGGTCGTGCGCCAATTCGTCGTGGCGACTGTCTTCTGGGGGGTCGTGGGGATGGCGATGGGCGTGTGGATCGCCTCGCAGCTGGTGTGGCCGCAGATGAACCTGGATCTGCCGTGGACCACCTTCGGCCGCTTGCGCCCGTTGCACACCAGCCTGGTGATTTTCGGTTTTGCCGGCAGCGCGCAATTTGCCGCCAGTTACTACGCGGTCCAACGCACCTGCCAGGTGCGGCTGTTTTCCGACAAACTTGCCGCGTTCACCTTCTGGGGCTGGCAATCGGTGATCGTGGTGATGCTGATCAGCCTGCCGCTGGGCTACACCACCACCAAGGAATATGCCGAGATCGAATTCACCGGCGCGGTGTGGATGACCGTGGTCTGGATTGCATACGCCGTGGTGTTCTTCACTACCCTGGTGCAACGCAAGACCAGGCACATCTACGTCGGCAACTGGTTCTTCGGTGCGTTCATCGTGGTCATCGCCATGCTGCACGTGGTCAATCACCTGTCGATTCCAGTCGATTGGTTCAAGTCCTACCCGGTGTACTCCGGGGCCACCGACGCCATGGTCCAGTGGTGGTACGGACACAACGCCGTGGGCTTTTTCCTGACCACCGGTTTCCTGGGGATGATGTACTACTTCGTGCCGAAACAGGTGGGCCGGCCGGTGTATTCCTATCGCCTGTCGATCGTGCACTTCTGGGCGCTGATTACCCTGTACATCTGGGCCGGCCCGCACCACTTGCACTACACCGCGCTGCCGGACTGGGCGCAGTCGCTGGGCATGGCCATGTCGCTGATCCTGCTGGCGCCGAGCTGGGGCGGCATGATCAACGGCATGATGACCCTGTCGGGCGCCTGGCATAAGCTGCGCACCGACCCGATCCTGCGCTTTCTCGTGCTATCCCTGGCGTTCTACGGCATGTCGACTTTCGAAGGGCCGATGATGGCCATCAAGACGGTCAACGCCCTCTCCCACTACACCGACTGGACCATCGGCCACGTGCACGCCGGGGCGCTCGGCTGGGTGGCGATGATCACCTTCGGCGCAACCTATCACATGGTGCCGAAGGTATTCGGACGTGATCGGATGCACAGTACGCCGCTGATCAACCTGCACTTCTGGCTGGCGACCATCGGCACCGTGCTGTACATCGCCTCGATGTGGGTCAACGGCATCACCCAGGGCCTGATGTGGCGCGCGATCAACGATGACGGCACGCTGACCTACTCTTTCGTCGAAGCCTTGCAGGCCAGCCATCCGGGATTCGTCGTGCGCTTTGCCGGCGGGGTGTTCTTCCTCAGCGGCATGCTGCTGATGGCCTACAACCTGTGGCGCACGGTGCGGGTAGCGGACGTGGCGATGGCCGAGCGCGAGGCGCAGTTGGCCTGATGATTGAAGTCATGTTGAACATGGCGGGGGTGGCATTTTTGTGGTTCGCCATCGAGTATTGTCTGCGTCACCAGACCACCGAGAGCCTGGACGATGCGAGCCTGATCCCGTTTGGCGACGACCCTGAGGTGGCTCGGCGGGTAGAGGCGGCTACCGGGAAGACCATCAATGCAGTGGCGCCCGAAGAGGCGAAGCCAGGCTGGGGAAACACCGATTTCTGATACTGTGGGAGCGGCGGTGCGGCGATCCGACTTGCTCGCGAAGGGGGCGTGTCAGTCGACATTGATGTTGAATGTAGATCCGCCTTCGCGAGCAAGCCCGTTCCCACACCCTCAGCCACGATCCCGGGGAATCAAAACCTGTAGCTGCTGCGCCAGAAAATCCGCATCGAACTCAAACGTGTCCGGGTCTTTCAAGCCATTGGTCTTGCGCCACTGCCAGCCAGTGGATGGCGGCAGGCACACCAGTGACACGCTGCCATAACGGGCTGCCGTAAAGCCCATCACCGCCACGGAAATCTGCCCGCCGACACCCATCACCTCCGGCACGAATTCCACCGGTTTGCCCGCGATCAGGATGCTCAGCTTTTCAGTCTTGAAGGGAGAGGTTTCCACCGGAACACTGGGCCCCGACGCGACATACACTTCGCGGTTCACTTCGAGCAGGTCAGGTGCCTTGACCGGTTCCAGCCACTGCTGGATCTCATCGAACAGCGCACCAATGCGCTTCGCCCACTCGGCCGATTGCGATTCGAACACTTGCTTTTTGTGCGCTTCGCTTTCGGCGTAGTGGCGAAGCATTTCGCCCAGTTGCTGTACATCGTCCATAGCGGTGTTCCCTGAATAGACCGGTGTTGCGGACCTGGAGCATGGCAGATGCCCGCACCCTGCGTACGACTAAAACCTGACGACAGTTTGCACCGTTGCGTAAACGCGGGCACTGCAGGTGCGCACTTCACCTGACAAACGGAGCACAGCATGGGCCAGCTGCGGTGGCGTGCGCCCTGAGCGTGTGACTCAGCCGACCCTGGGCGTGCGACGCAGGCGCGCCATGCTCAAGGTGTCCACCAGGACACCGTCGCGAACGGCATAGTCACGAAACAGGCCCTCGGTTTCGAAGCCGAACTTGCGATACAGGGCAATGGCCGCTTCATTATCGGCATACACCGAAAGCTCGACACGCTGCAGGTTCATCCAGTTGTCGGCGATATCCAGCGCCGTCGCGAGCAGCTTCGAACCCACGCCCTTCCCTTGCCACTCGACCGCAACGCCCATGCCGAAACTGCCGGCATGGCTGCGACGAATGCGCGAGAACTGCTCCAGGCCAATGTTGCCGATGACCGTGCCTTGATGCAGGGCCACGACCTTCACCAGGCGCTCGTTATCCGACGCCAGGCGACTGCGCCAGAGCTCGGTGGACTGAAACGGCATTTGCAGGGTCTGCCGGGCGATGGCGGGATCGTTGTACAGCGCCGTAATCCCTTCGATGTGGGACTCGTTGAAGCGCTCGAACGTGATGACGGGTTCGGTGGTCGGCATGGGTGAATCATCCTTGAAGCAGACATGGCCGTTCACTCTATAACGCTTTCTTCACGTGTGGCGAGAACCGATGTGGGAGCGGGGGTGCGGCGATCCGACTTGCTAGCGAAGGCGCCATCACATTCAACGTTGAAGGTGTCTGATCAACCGCTTTCGCGAGCAAGCGCTAGGCATTATTGAGCATCCATATATCAATAGTTATCCATTACGGACCTTAGTAGTGAAACCCATCCCATACAATTAAAATAAAAATACAATAAGCAGCCACTGGACAAACAACATCTGCCCCCTAGCTAGGGTCCTGACTCAAAAATAAATCTCCCATTTGAGCCACTCTTATATAGTTTGGTGCGACCTAGAAAAACGCTGAAAAACCCACTCTCCTGCACAATATCTGTCTGCCCCCGCACTTCCAGAACTTATTTTTTGGATGCTGGGCTTCCTCAGAACATTTCTACAGATCATTCATAAAAATTGGCTTTCTATCCAATTTTTTGGGCCCTCGCAGCATTTTGTTACTCTCTTATCATTTGATTTGCAATCTAAATGATCAATCATAAATCCAACTGCAATTGCCGCACTGCGCCTAAAATTCAAAGTTAAAAATTCAACTGCATCTTATAATCAAGGACACTTTACAAGCTGCATGAGACATAATGCTCCGCTGCTTCGCCGTATCAGCACGAGAAGTAAAAACGCTTACCCCATTACCAATGGAGATAGTATACGGCGCAACCAGGTAAAGCGCCTGCCAAGTGGAAACGGCATTATCTTCGCCTACCCGAAATAAATGATCACCATCGCCCCTCGCCACTTTCGAGAGGTGCTCTTTATTTACGGGTCATTTCCCACCTGCATGACTACAAGGAAAACACATGTCGACGCTGGTCTATTACGTAGCTGCCACCCTGGATGGTTATATTGCCACTCAACAACACAAACTGGATTGGCTGGAGAACTTTGCGCTGGGGGATGATGCAACGACCTATGATGATTTTTATCAGACGGTCGGAGCGGTGGTCATGGGGTCGCAGACCTATGACTGGATCATGTCGAACGCTCCTGATGACTGGCCCTACCAGGATGTACCCGCCTTTGTCATGAGCAACCGGAATCGGTCAGTCCCCGCCAATCTGGATATCACCTTCGTACACGGTGATGCCGGGGTCATCGCGGCCAAGGCCAGGCAAGCGGCGAAGGGCAAGAATGTCTGGCTGGTCGGTGGCGGCAAAACGGCAGCCTGTTTTGCCGACGCCGGGGAATTGCAGCAGCTGTTCATCACCACCATTCCGATCTTTCTCGGCACCGGCGTTCCCGTACTGCCCGTTGACCGCGCGCTTAAAGTCGTTCCCAGAAAACAGCGTACGCTGCAGAGCGGTGCCATGGAATGCGTCCTGGACGTGAAAGCGGATTAACACCCGCAAGACGATCAGGTATCGAAACTCGCAGCGTCGGCCCCCAAGGGAGAAACCAGTGAGGCGTTTGGTATTGAGTTTATGTTTGCTGGTCGTTGTCGCTCTGGCGAGTGTTCATGGAACAGGGATGGTGAAAACCGCGCGAACAAGCTCGGCGTGCTGATTCATGCTGAAAAAAGCGCCCGCGAAACCGCCCTGCTCGACACCTTGATCGACGTCCCCGCAGAACTCGACGCCAGCCCGACCCACGTGGCCATTGCCTGGTTGCGGGAAAAGGCCAGGCGCTCGACCACGGCGCTGATTCCGATCCTTGGTTCCCGGACTCGTGAGCAGCTGGACGCCACGCTGGGCGCGCTGAATGTGCAGTTGAGTACTGATCAGCTGGCGCGGCTGGACGGTGTCAGCGAGGTGGCCAAAGGCGTGCCGCACGAATCCATTGCCGGTTCGTTCGCGCGGTTCAGCGGAGGCCGGATCCTCGACCTGCCAAGTTTTCTGGTGGCCTGACACAAATCAAACTTGTGGGAGCGGGCTTGCTCGCGAAAGCGGTTGACCAGTCACCTTCAATGTTGAATGTGATGACGCCTTCGCGAGCAAGCCCGCTCCCACAGATGGATCGCACTCAGCTTTCGAACCACTCCCGACGCTCGTTGAAGGTATTCTCGATCAACTCGACGATCATCCGTACCTGCGCGTCGTCCTCGGAACGGGCATTGACCGCCATCCACACCTGACGCCGCATCGGCCGCTCGAACAGGCCCGGCAAGGCCACCAGGCCGCGGTCGAAGTGGCTCATGTAGTGCGGCAGCAGGCCGACGCAGGCGCTGCAACGGATCATCTCCAGCATCAGTTCGTAGGATTGCACCTGCACCGCTCCGGCCAGGCGCTGATCCACCAGTGCATTCCATGGCCGGAGGCTTTCGACCTGGCAGTCCTGATGCCATTGCACCAGGAGGAAATCGGCCAGTTCCTCCAGGCATTCCGGCCTGGAAGCCACTCGTGAGTAACGCTTGGCAATGTGCGGCAGGTACTCCAGTTGCGCCAGAGACCGGGGTTCGGTGGTGGCAAAGCTCGGACCCGGCAACGGCGATCCGGCTTCGCCCAGCCACACCACCACGTCGGCGCTGACCGCTTGCAGGGCCAATTCGCTGTCGAGCGTCTTGATGTCCAGGCGCACGCTGGCATTGCGCCGCAGCAGCGCCACCAGGTCACGCCCGAGAATGTCATGCAGGATCGAATCGGCCACGGCCAGCCGAATCAATGGCTGTTCGATCACCGGCAAATCGCGCTCATGGGCCAGGGCGATCAATTGTGCGTGCAGGCGCAAGCCATCGCGACTGAGGCTCAAACCATTGTCTGACGGGTTGAACAGCGAGCAGCGCAGCTGTGTTTCCAGCAGCGCCAGTTGCCTGCGCAGGCGGGTAGCCTTGATGTTCAGGCTGCGGGCGGCCTGCATGAAACAACCGCAACGGGCACTGACGGTGAAGCACAGCGCCAGTTCGGGGTCGATACCCGCGGCCAGCTGGCGCCAGGACGGATTTTTATCAATGGCTACACGATACTCGGCAGCACCCCGGTGGGCGCTGGTTTCCATGACTGACATCGAGGACTCCCTGTCGACATGACACTGACAGTTCCATCCTGCGGATCAATGATGAACCTGCTGTGACAATGACTCAGGCGCTGGGTGTCTGGCGGAAGCTCACGGCCAGGCGATTCCAGCTGTTGATGGTGGTGACGGCGATGGTCAGGTCGACCATTTCGCTTTCACTGAACTGCTCCCTGGCCTGCGCGTAAACATCGTCCGGGACGTGGCTTTGCGAGAGCAAAGTGACGGCTTCGGTCCAGGCCAGCGCGGCTCTTTCCCGCGGATTGAAAAAGTTGCTGTCGCGCCAGACCACGATGGAATACAGGCGGCGCTCGCTTTCGCCGAGGCGCCTTGCATCCACCGAGTGCATGTCGGTGCAGAAGGCACAGCCATTAAGTTGCGAGGCGCGAATCTTGATCAGGTGCAGCAGGCCCTGCTCGATGCTCAGGCTGCTGGTCAGGGCCTCCATGGCGATCATGGCCTTCATCGCTTTGGGGGACGCGCTGTAGTAATCCAGGCGGGGCTTCATGGAGCGTTCTCGTACGGCCTTGAGTTGATTTTCACGGTAATCGCTGGCGCGCGAGCATGACAGATCCAATTTCGCGATTTCCCCATGGACCAAGGCCTGCAGACCAATTGACGGTTTTTCCACTGCGCAACTTCTGCCGACCGAGCGGATAAGGGTAATCTTGCGCGACGCACACGCGCCTCAACAGCCCCGGAGTCTCGCCGGCATGGAACTACATGTTGTCATCAATGGCCGCAAGGACCTGGCCGGCCAGTTGTATAACCAACTGCGCAGCGCCATCGAGTCCGGTCGCCTGGCCGCCGGGACGCAACTGCCGCCCAGCCGTTTGCTGGCCGAACAATTGGGCATTTCACGCAAGACCATTTCCGATACCTACGCCCAGTTGACCTACGAAAACTTCCTCACCGGGGTGGTCGGCAAAGGCACTTACGTCAATGCGCGCACGTCGAAGGTGCAGCGTAAACAGAACTACACAGAGCTTGGCGGCTTTGAGGTGATCGAGTCTTGGCGCAACCTGCCGGTATTCCTGCGTCATCCGACCCTGGAAGGCTCGCTGCGCTACGACTTCATTGGTGGCGCCACCAGCAAGGGCCAGTTCCCCCAGGATGACTGGCGCCGCTGCACCTCCCACGCGCTGCGCCAGATTGCCGGCTCCAAGGGCCTGTACAGCTTGCCTGAGGGTTTGCCCGCCCTGCGCAACGCCATTGCGCGGCACATCGCGTTCTCCCGCGGGGTCAATTGCCAGGACGAGGATGTGGTGGTGTGCAACGGCGCACAGCAGGCCCTGGACCTGATTGCGCGGGTGCTGATCAGTCCGGGCAGCCTGGTCGCCATGGAGGACCCCGGCTACCCGCCGGCCCGGCTGCTGTTCGGCACCCATGGCGCCACGGTGATCGGCGTGCCAGTTGACGCCGAAGGCATTGTGGTGGAGCAGATTCCTCGCGGCACACGCCTGATCTACGTCACCCCGTCGCACCAGTTCCCGTTGGGCATTGCGATGAGCCAGGCACGCCGGGAAGCACTGCTGGCCAAGGCCCATGAGCTGGGCGCGATCATCATCGAGGACGACTACGACAGCGAGTTCCGCTACGAAGGCCGCCCCACCGACTCCCTGCAAAGCATGGACGAACGGGGGATCGTCGCTTACGTCGGGACCTTTTCCAAAACCCTGCTGCCGGAATTGCGGCTTGGCTATGGGATCCTGCCGCCAGCGATCCTGGAGGCCGTGGTGCGCGCCAAACAGCTCACTGACCTGCACACGTCGACCCTGCCGCAGTGGGCGCTGGCCAAGTTCATCGCCGAAGGCTGTCTGCTCAAGCACATCCGCCGCTGCCATACCATCTATGCCGGGCGCCGCGAGCGGATCCTGACGCGCGTGGCCTGCGACCTCTCACCCTGGCTGGAGGCGGTGCCCTCCACCGCCGGTTTTCACATGGTGGTGATGTGCAAAGTGCCCATGGATATTCCATTGGTGATCGAACTGGCGAAAAAAGTCGAAGTCGGGCTCTATGCGATCGACAGCTTTTTCTATCAGCAAGCGCCCAAGGCCGGGTTTTTCCTCGGTTTTGGCGCCATCGAGACCCTGGACATCGACATCGCCCTGGACCGTGTGCGCGACATTTTGCAGCAGGTGGCCTGACGGATTGGCCTGCGGCTTTATCCGGCGATTGGCTATTGGCGGTCCGCAGGGTCAGGCCTATCCTGCATAGGCGTTAACCCTCAATGAGCAGGATTCGTCCGGCCTGATTCAGGAGTGTGAGCAATGTCCCATGAAGTGATCAATACCGTACAGGTACGTGCCGTCGCCGGCCGCTCGGATGAACTGGGTAAGCAACTGCAAAAGATTGTCGAAACCCTGCGTGAACTACCGGGCTGCGAATCCTATATGGTCGACCGCTGCCCAGAGGACACCAATCGCTGGACCGTCAGTGCCCGCTGGCAATCGGAAGCGGCCATGAAATCGCATTTCAACTGCCCCGAAGTCCAGGGTTTCATCGGCCTGATCGATAGCCAACTGGCCAATGCCGTGGACTTCAACAGCTTTCCTATCGTCTGAAAACAAGATCAAGAGATCGCAGCCTGCGGCAGCTCCTACACGGGAACTGCCGCAGGCTGCGATCTTTGCTTTTAACCTAGGTCTATTGGTCCCCTCGCCTTCCGGAATATTGGCTGTTTAACCGCTACCGCTTGCGCACTACTGTGGTTTGCAACAACTAACCACCGCAGGTAAAGAACCATGAACATGTTGCGTTGCTGTGCAGCCTCCCTCGCCGCCCTGGCCCTGACTGTGTCCGCATCGGCCTTTGCCCATGACCCTTCGGAAAAGGTCACTGTTTTGCAGGACCAGATGCTGAAAAATGCCCCGGGCAAAAAGGCTTTGATGATCGAGGTCGACTACCAGCCAGGCCAATCGTCCATTGCCCACAAGCACGACGGCACGGCCATGGCCTATGTGCTTTCGGGGGCGATCACTTCTCAGGTGAAAGGCGAAAAAGCCGTCACCTACAAGGCCGGTGAGTACTGGTACGAACCCGCAGGTTCGGAACACCTGGTCTCGAAAAACGCCAGTACAACGGAGCCGGCGAAGCTGTTGGTGTTCATGGTATTGGCCCCGGACGAGAAAGTGTTGATCCCACTGGAAAACTGATGGCTGAACGTACAGCCATAAATAAAAAGGCTCGAATGGAGAATTCGGGCTTTTTTATTTCCCGAGGCAATTAACCGCAAACTGTTAAGCCAAACAAAACTATTGGCCACCGGATAAGTGCGGACATTGGCTATTTAAATAAAACATCCAGGGTTTAGTCTTTATTCACCGCCGGCACAGCACCGGCAACTTCAACTTTCGACTGAGTTGTTTCACTGGAGAAACACCATGAAACTTGCACTTGCCAGTACATTGACCTTAACGATTGTTTTAACCGGTTGCTCGATCCCTACTGCGCCCACGGCGGTCTCTTCACTCAATGGCATTTTCACCGAACCGGTAGGCCGCAGTGGTGCCACCCTGATCAACAACGGCAGCCATGTCTCGTTGGGCATCGTCTACAGCCAGAATACCCAGGCGAACCGTGCCTATCTGCGGGACTACCAGGCCAACGCCGGCACCGGTTTCGGCCAGAGCCTGCTGGTGCAGCCGATTCATGACGCCTATGTAGCCACTTCCAGGCCTGACATGGCCGTGGACTGGGTCAAGGCCTCCCTGCAGCGGCAATTCGGTTCGGTGACCGTGTATCCGGACATGCAGAGCCTCAGGGCGGCGAAGCCGGACGTGATGGCGGTGGTCGACACCCGCAGCCAACTGATTACATCGCGCAGTTCGGACATCCAGTCAGATGTCAGTGCGGACTTTTACGACAAGAACTTTAACTATCTCGGTACTGCACAAGGGCATGACGCCAAAGCACTCAGTCCCGTGTGGGCTGACTACAAACGCAGCGAAGAGATCGTTGCCGACATTAATGAACAACAGAATGTGCAAGTCAGGGCACTGCAAAAGTTTGACCAGTCGCTCAATAATTTGCTGAGCAAACCGACTAGCAACCTCTCGATGATTGACAACACGCCAGAGCAAAAACGCTACTGATAGCCAGACGAAGGCACGGGCAAGCTCGCTCCCACAATAGATCAGGAAACGGGAGCGGGCCTGTGTAGCACTGCGCAACGATTAACCAAAGTCAACTCAATCAATTGACGTTATTTTAAGTCCGACACGGAACAGTCACTTTCAAACTTGAAATAATGGAATTATATATGAGCAAAGACGAGGAAAGATCCTTCATGGCGCGCCTGACCTGTGAAGGGATCAGCATGACTTTTTTCGAAAAGGTATTAAGCGATTGGCATTTTCAGCAAGACGACGAAGATGGCCCGCACAAACACTTGATTACGACCGCTGAAGTCTACATCGATGACTTACAGAGAATGGTAAATTTGGCCGTCACCTCAAAAAACAAAAACAGCATAGGGATAGTGGTTCATTTCAGGTGCTACGACGACTATTACAACCTGCAAATTTTAAGCGCCCCCTACTACAACAAGTACTTCAGCAAGAGCAGCCAAGGTTTCCTCGGAGCGCTTCCGGCGGCGGAAGGTGCTACGACTTCTTTTAACTTGCTGAATGACAATTTCAAGATTGTCACGCTTGATGATTTCAACAGCGATAACCAAACAGTTTACTTACAGGCACGCAATGCAGGCGTCATCAAAAAAACCCTATGGGGTGGGCAAGTGAACCGTTATTGCTTCCACGACCAAATAGGTCATCAGGTTTTGTTCAAACTGCAAATTCTTGAAAGAAATGTGGCCACCCCTCAAAGCACTACGCCTTACACTTGAAAAAACACTGTCTGGTGATTTGACCCATTAAAACAAAAAAAGCCCCGCATCTTTCGATGCGGGGCTTTTTCATTCAACGCCTGATCAGGCCGCCGGTTCCAGCTCGGCGGCGACAGCGGCAGGCACTACCGTTTGACCGCTCAACGCCAGGTCCAGCAATTCGCGGTTGGCCACCGCGTACATGGCGTAGTCTGTGCCGCTGGCGGCACGGATTTCCACCAGCATCGCGCGCCAGCGTTCGATCATGCCTTCGTGCTGCGCCATCCACAGGGAAAGCCGTGTTTCCACGTCCTGGGTGCCGTCGCCCTGTTGCAGGACCGAGATGGTGATCGCGCGTTGCTGCCAGTCGACGTCATCGCGGAACGCTTCACGGGCCAGGGCTTGCCAGTTGTTTTCAACCGGCAGAGCGCTGATCTGTTGCATGTACCAGGTGATGTCCAGCGCGCTGCCCACGGCGAAGTACGCCTTGGCCACCTCAGCCGGATCCTGGCCGGTCACGTCGGAAGCCTCGATGATCGGCAGCAGGGTATACAGGTGCGAGGTGCCAGCCACCATACGCGCCAGCAGCTCTGGCACACCGGCTTCGACGAAGGCCTGATAACGACGCTGCCAGGTTTCACGGATCTCGCCACTGAGCAACTCGTCGAGCTTCAGGCCCAACTCTTTCAAATGCGGACCAAAGTGCGCGACGTCACGGGCAGCATTCTGCTCGTTGCGACGGGCACGCAGGAACCAGCGCGTAGCGCGACGGCCCAGGCGCATCAGCTCGTCCATCAGCTCCAGTTGAACGTCGGCCGAAACCTGGTAATCCAGGTTTTCGATCTGACGGAACCAGTGCGGGAGATGGAAAATGTCACGCACGATCACGTAGGCGCCGGCCACGTTCGCCGGGCTCATGCCGGTCGACTCTTTGAGTCGTTGAACGAAGGTGATGCCCATGTGGTTGACCAGGTCGTTGGCGATCTGGGTGCTGACGATTTCTCGCTTCAGGCGGTGACGGCGCATGGCCACGGAGAACTTGCTCACCAGGGTTGGCGGGAAAGCGGTTTCCATGTCGCGGGTCAGGTAGTCGTCGTCCGGCACCAGGGAGCCCAGCAGCTGCTCCTTGAGGTCGATCTTGCTGTAGGAGATCAGCACCGACAGCTCGGCACGGGTCAGGCCATGGCCTTGCGCGACACGCTCGTTGATCGCCTCTTCCGACGGCAGGAACTCGATGGCACGATCCAGCTTGCCGCGGCCTTCCAGGTCGTTCATCAGGCGCTTGTATTCGGCAATCCGCGGCAAGGCGCGACGGGCTGCCAGGGACAGGGCCTGGGTCTGCTTGTAGTTGTTGCCCAGCACCAGGCCACCGACTTCGTCGGTCATGCTCGCCAGCAACTGGTTACGTTGCTTGTCGGTCATGTCGCCGGCCTGAACCACTTCGTTCAGCAGGATCTTGATGTTCACTTCGTGGTCGGAGCAGTCCACGCCACCGGCGTTGTCGATGAAGTCGGTGTTGGAACCGCCGCCATTGAGGCCAAACTCCACACGACCCAGTTGGGTCATGCCCAGGTTACCGCCCTCGCCCACGACTTTGCAGCGCAGTTCGTTGCCGTTCACGCGCAGTGCATCGTTGGCCTTGTCGCCGACATCGGCGTGGCTTTCGCTGCTGGCCTTGACGTAGGTACCGATACCGCCGTTCCACAGCAGATCCACCGGCGCCTTGAGCAAGGCGTTCAGCAGTTCGGTCGGGGTCAGCTTGTCGGCCTCGATGTCGAAGCGCTCTTTCATCTGCTCGGAAATCGCGATGCTCTTCGCGCTGCGCGAGAAGATACCGCCGCCTTCGGACATGATGCTGGTGTCGTAGTCCGACCAGGCCGAACGCGGCAGGTCGAACAGGCGCTGACGCTCGGCGAAGCTCGACGCCGGTTCAGGGTTCGGATCGATGAAGATGTGCAGGTGGTTGAACGCCGCGACCAGCTTCAGCTTGTCGGACATCAGCAAGCCGTTGCCGAACACGTCACCGGCCATGTCGCCGACACCGACCACGGTGATGCTGTCTTCCTGGACATTGATGCCGCGCTCGCGGAAGTGGCGCTGTACGCCGACCCACGCGCCCTTGGCGGTGATGCCCATCTTCTTGTGGTCGTAACCGGCCGAGCCGCCGGACGCAAACGCGTCACCCAGCCAGAAGCCGTAGTCGATGGCAATGCCGTTGGCGATGTCGGAGAAGGTCGCGGTGCCTTTGTCCGCCGCCACGACCAGGTACGGGTCATCGTCGTCATGACGCACGACGTTGGCCGGTGGTACCAGTGCGCCGTCCTTCAGGTTGTCGGTGATGTCCAACAGACCCGAAATGAAGATGCGGTAGCAGGCGATGCCCTCGGCCGCGATCTCGTCACGGCTGCCGCCCAGTGGCAGGCGACGCGGCAGGAAGCCGCCCTTCGCACCCACCGGCACGATCACCGAGTTCTTCACTTGCTGGGCTTTTACCAGGCCCAGCACTTCGGTACGGAAGTCTTCTTCACGGTCGGACCAGCGCAGGCCGCCACGGGCAACGTTGCCGAAGCGCAGGTGCACGCCTTCGACGCGCGGCGAGTACACGAAGATTTCGAACTTCGGTACCGGCTTGGGCAGCTCGGGAATCAAGTGCGGGTTGAACTTGAAGCTGAAGTACGACTTGTTATGGCCGTTGGCATCGGTCTGGTAGAAGTTGGTGCGCAGGGTGGCCTTGATCAGGTCCAGGTAGCGACGCAGGATGCGGTCTTCGTTCAGCACCTGGACGTCGTCCAGAGCACTGAGAATCGCGTGTTCCAGACGCTGTTGCTTATCGTCCAGGTCATCGCTGGTCAGCTTGCGCGCCAGGTAGAAACGGGTCTTGAACAACCGGGTCAGCTCGCGGGCGATGTCGGTGTGGTTGTTCAGGGTGCTGGCGATGTAACCCAGGTCGAAGCCCAGGCGGATCTGCTTCAGGTAACGCGCGTAGGCGCGCAGCAGCGCCACGTCACGCCATGGCAGGCCGGCGGTCAGTACCAGACGGTTGAATGCGTCGTTCTCGGCATCGCCACGCACGATGTGGACGAACGCGTCCTGCAGCGTGTCGTTGAGCTGCTGGATGTCGAGTTCCAGGCCTTCGGCGGCAGTGAACGCGAAGTCATGAATCCAGAATTCGCGGCCATTGCTGTGACGCAGGTGATACGGGAACTCGCCCAGCACGCGCAGGCCGAGGTTTTCCAGGATCGGCAGGACGTCGGACAGTGCCAGCGGCGTATCGGCGTGGTACAGCTTGCAATGCAACTGGCGCTGACCGGCGACCTGGCCCAGCGGCTGATAGAAGCTCATCACCAGCGGGTTTTTGTCGCTCAGGCTCAACAGATGCTGCATGTCGACCACCGCGGAATGCGCGGCGAAACGCTCGCGGTAACCGGCCGGGAAGCCTTTCGGGAAATCGGCCAGCACGTTGGTGCCCTGGGCTTCACCGAAGCTCTCGACGGTCAGTGCGGCGTAGTCGTCCTGCCAGCTGCGGCAGGCCTGCACCACTTCTTTTTCCAGCAGCAGCGGGTCGATGTCGAGGCGGTTTTTCGGGTCGACGCGCAGGATCAGCTGCACGCGGGCCAGTACGGACTCGGAGAAGAAGGTCCAGAACTCGCAGTCGGTGGCTTTCAGGCGATCCATCAGCACTTGCTGGATCTTCTGGCGCACTTCGGTGGAGTAGATGTCGCGCGGCACGTAGGCCAGGCAGTAGCAGAAGCGGCCGTACGGGTCTTTGCGCAGGAACACGCGAATCTTGTTGCGTTCCTGGATCTGCACGATCGACATCACGGTGCTGAACAGCTCGTCCACCGGGGTCTGGAACAGATCGTCGCGCGGCAGCACTTCGAGCACCTGCGCCAGTTCCTTGCCCAGGTGAGCCTTGGCCTGGAAGCCGGAGCGGTGTTCGATTTCCTCGACCTTGCGGCGGATGTACGGGATCACCCGCACGCTCTCGCCATACACCGACGAGGTGTACAGGCCCATGAAACGGCATTCCTTGATGACCTTGCCGTTGGCGTCGATTTCGCGGATCGACACGTAGTCCGGGTAAGCCGGGCGGTGTACACGGCTTGGGTGCGCGGCCTTGGCGAACGACAGCAGGGTCGGTTCGCGCAGGTAGTTCACGGCGTAGTCTTCGATGCGCAGGTCATCGTAGGTCAGGCCGGCACGCAGCAGCTTGGTCAGGCCGAGGAAGGAGTCCTTGTCGTAGACGATATGGCCGCCATCGGCTTCGTCGCTGACCACGAACTCTTCGTAGCCGAGGAAGGTGAAGTGGTTGCCCACCAGCCATTCCAGGAAGCTCTTGATTTCGTTCTTCTCGTCGCCATCGACGGCGAACTGGCTGTTGTCCAGCTTGGTCAGGATCTCTTGGACCTTGGCCTTCATCGGCTCGAAATCACCGACGGCCACGCGGACTTCACCGAGCACCTGCTCCAGCTCTTTGCTCAGCACATTGAGCTCGGCGGTGTTGGCGCAGCGGTCGATTTCCAGGTACATCAGCGACTCTTGCTGAATGTCGTCGCCCTGGGTGCCTTTAGGCAGGATTTCCAGCAGCTCGCCCTTGCTGCCACGACGCACGCTCAGCACGGTGGTTTGCAAGGTATGGATGCTGTAGCCGCGGCGGTTCAGCTCGGTACGCACCGAGTCCACCAGGAATGGCAGGTCGTGGTGCAGCACTTCGACCGCCGTGTGGGTCGACTGCCAGCCGTGGCGTTCGTAATCGGGGTTGAAGACGCGCACTTGCGGTTGCGCGTGATCGAAGCGCTCAAGCAGGCGCCATGCAGAAAGGGTGCAGCCAGCAAGGTCGGACAACCGACGCTGGGTCAGCTCGTCAAGGGAAATGATGCCGAAGAATTGTTCAGCGAACAGCGCCACTTGTGGCAGTGCCTGTTCACTGATGTGCTGCGCCAGTGCCGCTTGCAGTTGGTGCTGGAAGTCGGCTTTGCTGGCTGCGGTGAAGAACGCCATCTGTGGTACTCCGCTTGGGCTTGTTATTGATGGAAGCGTCGCGCAAAACCCCTTTCGGGGCTACGTTTCAAAGCTAGCCGTCACCCGGTTCCTGATTCTCGGGCAGAGGAAACAGGGTGACAGGTGGGTGAAGCTGGACGAGACGCTCAGGTCACATTCACCTTCCGTGAATGGGCATCTGCAAAAACGACTGGCCACGGATTGCTCCAATGTCTTTACAGGTATCCATTGGTTGCGCAGCTTAACCAGTGCGGCAAGGCCCGTGCTTGCGGTGCTGCGACATATTCGGTCATCGGCACGCTGCTCAAGGCATGCGCATCGAACAACACTAGCAGCCGTGTCGAAAAAAGGCGGTTTTCTGTCCGGTTTTACGGTACATGCGTACCAGAAATGACCGGTAACACACTGAGTGTTCGGCGCGCGGCCTTGGACGCTCGGGTGAGCAGAGGCTTTTTTTGGGGGAGTTCGGTAGGCGTGTTTGCCGTTCGCCTACCGTGAGAAAGCCCGTTGTGGAGAGGCTCGACAACGGGCTTTTCAGTACCTCTGAAAAGACAAAACCCCAACTGCTTTCGCAATTGGGGTTTCGGAATTTAATCTTGACGATGACCTACTCTCACATGGGGAAACCCCACACTACCATCGGCGATGCATCGT